>JADGNR010000015.1 GCA_017883415.1 Bryobacteraceae bacterium
GGCGTTTTTCTGCCACTCCGGACGCGGGTGCCTCTTGTTCTTGATAATGTAGCGCGCCAGGCCGGCGGTCATGGCGAGGGGAAATTTCATAAGCTATCCATGCGAATTCGCCCGGGCCTTCACGAAGGAAGACAACGCGAGCAGCGGAAAATAATCTTTGTACAGGTGGTAATTCAGGTAGAACACTTTGGGGAAGCCCGTCCCGGTGGCCAACTCCTCTTCCCAACTCCCATCGGGGCGCTGCATTTCGAGCAGGTGCTCGATCCCGTGGCGCACACTCAAACTGTCGGCATCGCCTCCGGCGATCAGGCCCAGCAGGGCCCACGCGGTCTGCGACGGCGTGCTCGGCGCGCCGATATATCCCTGCGTGTGGTAGCTGGCGCAGCTTTCGCCCCAGCCGCCGTCCGCATTTTGGATCGAGCGCAGCCACTCGCCGGCCCGCAGCACGTGGACCTCGCGGTCGCTCTCGCCCGATGCCGCCAGGCCGCGCAACGCGAAACACGTCCCGTAAATATACGCTACGCCCCACCGGCCGTACCAACTCCCGTCGGGCTGCTGGTGGCGCACCAGCCATTCCACGCCGCGCGCGACCGCCCGATGATCCCGCCCGGCGCCGTGCGCCGCCAGCGCTTCCAGCACGCGCCCGGTGATGTCCGGGCAGGTCGGGTCGAGCATGGCGTTGTGATCGGCGAACGGCATGTTCCGCAGAAATTCCCAGTTGTTGTCGGCATCGAACGCGGCCCATCCGCCATCGCTCGATTGCATGTCGAGCAGCCAGTGCAGCCCCCGCTCGTGGCAGGCTCTCTGCGCCGCCCGGTTGGAAGCCCGCGCTTCGCTCAGCGCCAGCATCACCATGGCGGTGTCGTCGATGTCCGGATAATACTCGTTGGCGTATTCGAAGGCCCACCCCGAGGGCTCCGTGTGGGGACGCTTCACCGACCAGTCGCCTTTGCGCCGGATCTCCCGCGCCAGCAGCCAGTCGGCCGCGCGCTCCACCGCCGGGTGGCCGGGATCGCTCTGTCCCAGCGCATACGCCGCGATGGCCGTGTCCCAGACCGGAGAAAAACACGGCTGGAAGAAGAACCGGCGGCCGTCGTCCACGCACAGACAATTGAAATGGCGCAGCGCTTCCTGGCGCAGCGGATGGTCCGCCGCATACCCCAATACGTCGAGCGCCATCACCGAGTACATCATGGGCGGATAGATCGCGCCCAGCCCGTCGGAATGGTGCAGCCGCTCCACCATCCACTCCCGGGCCTTCTCGATGGCCTTCCGCCGCAGCCGGCGCGACCCGTGGCGCTCCCACCATTTCAGCAGCCGGTCCGTTGCCAGAAAGAAGTTGTGCCAGGTGAACCACCGGTGGTCCCAATGGACCGCCGGACTGACGCCCGCGAGCCAGATCTCGTCCAGATGAAAGCCCGCGGGAACCGGACGCCGCGGATTGGCGGCATGCACGATCCCGAGCGACACCACGATGGCCCGCGTCCAGGCCGACATCTGGTACAGAAAATCGAACGGCAGCAGCACCACTTCCGGTGGAATGCTGGGGCAGTATTGCCGCGGATAGAGATCGAACAGGCTGAGGTTGACCTTGACGTAGCTGTTGGCCGCCTGGATGCCGCCCAGTTCCAGAATGCGGCGCCCGAGCAGCGACATGCGTGGATCGTCCAGCGCCATTCCCGCCAGCTTGAGCGCGACGTACGCCTTTACCGACGCGCTGACCTCCGCCGGCCCGCCCCGGTGGATGTTGAAGCCGCCGTCGGAAAGCTGCCGGTCCAGAATCGAACGCACCGCCTTGTCGATCAGCGGCCGCGTCTCCGGCTCCCACCGGCCGTCCTTTGGCGGATACAGCCAGAGCTGGAAAAGAATGTAGTCGGATTCCAGCGTGGTGTCGGCGGTCAGCTCCGCGCACCAGTGCCCGTCCCGCTCCGCCAGCCCGGCCAGGTACTCGGCCGCGCGCCCCTGGGCATACTGGGCAGACGTTTCCAGCGCGTTCCGTACTTGAGATGGCGCACTCATCGGATTGAAACGGTCAGCTCCGCGGGCAACGAAAAACGCACGTCTTCATCCACCAGTTCGATCTCCTCCATCTGGTGGAACCCCATCCCGCGTAGAAATTCGATCAGCTCCAGGACCAGGTGCTCCGGGGCCGAAGCTCCCGCCGTCACCCCCACGTTCGTCACCGCCTCCAGCCAGGCGGCGTCCACATCGTGGCGGTCGTTCACCAGGTACGAACGCACCCCGAAATTCTGGCCCACCTCCACCAGCCGCTTGGAGTTCGAGCTGTTTTGCGACCCCACTACCAGCAGCAGATCCACCGCCGCCGATACCGCCTTCACGGCCATCTGCCGGTTTTCGGTGGCGTAGCAGATGTCCTGCGCGGGCGGCCCTTCCACCATCGGAAACCGCTCCTTCAGCCGCGTGATGATGTCGCGCGTTTCGTCCAGGCTGAGCGTGGTCTGGGTCAGGTACCGCACCCGCGCGGGATCGGAAAGCTCCAGCGTGTCCACGTCGTCCACGGTCTCCACCAGGTAGCTGCGGTCCGGCACTTCGCCCAGCGTGCCGATCACCTCGTCGTGGTCTTTGTGCCCAATCAGCACGATGCTGTATCCATCGCGCGCAAACCGCACCGCTTCCAGGTGTACCTTGGTCACCAGCGGGCAGGTGGCGTCGATGATATCGAGCTGCCGCTCTTTGGCCTGCTTGCGCACCTCAGGCGCTACCCCGTGCGCGCTGAAGATCGCCCGCCCTCCGGCCGGAACTTCGTCCAGCTCTTCCACGAAGATTGCCCCCGCCTCGCGCAGTTCGTCCACCACGTGCTTGTTGTGCACGATTTCCTTGCGCACATAAACCGGAGGACCATACAGATCCAGCGCAATCTTCACCACATCGATTGCCCGGACCACCCCGGCACAAAACCCCCGTGGTTTCAGCAGGAAGATTTTCTTATCTGCGCCGTCATTGGCTGCGAAAGGCTTTAGCGGCATAGAGGCGAATGTTTTCAATTATATCAGGTGCTTCCTTTGGACCGCATCGAAAAAACGCCCGCGCGGCAATTTGTTTACCAAGCCCGGCAGCACCGTATTATGACACACTGTCATAAATGCTCGAATTTACCGAGGCGAATGTGGCGGACGGACTCGATCTGCGCCTGCTTGCCAGCCCCGCCGGCCTGCGCGCCATCGCCTGGCACGAGACCGCCCCATTTCCCGGCAGCACGCGCAACGACTCTAATCTTCTGATGCGCGAGACCGAGCGCCAGTTGCGCGCCTATTTCGCCGGGGAACTGCGCGATTTCCGCCTCCCGCTCGATTTCCAAGGCACCGATTTCCAGAAACGCGTGTGGCGCATGCTGGTAACCATCCCCTACGGCGAAACGCGCAGCTATTCGCAGATCGCCCTCGCCATCGGCTCCCCCCAAGCCGTGCGCGCCGTGGGCGCCGCCAACGGCGCCAACCCCATCCCCATCGTGGTCCCCTGCCACCGCGTCATCGGCGCCGGTGGAAAACTGGTAGGCTACGGCGGCGGCCTCCCGCTAAAAAAGCGCCTGCTGGAGTTGGAAGGCGCGCTGGCCATGGGACTGCGATGTCCGCCGGCACCGAACGCGAACCATTCCCAGCTTGATGCACGGTAAGAAAAGCTCGATTTGATTCCCCTGCACGGTTTGCACGCCGGCAGCGTCAGGAGTGTCAGGGACCCAGAATGAAACTCGCGATGATGTTCGTTTGTGCCGCCGTTGCGGGGGCACAGACTCCGTCCGCCCAGAACCAGGAGCGGGTGTTCCAATTCATGAGGGATTCCTCACCCCAGGACTTGAATGCGGCCTTAGCCGCGATTCGCGCGGGTGCGGATATTCCAAACCTGTCCCTTGACAGCTCGGCACGGACGCTGACCGTTAACGGACCGGCCGACCGGGTGGCGTTGGCCGAGTGGCTGTTTCACGAACTGGATCAGGCTTCCCCCTCGATCCAGGAGATTCTTGTACACGAGTTTCAGACAACCCACGGCGATGAGTTGGTTCGGGTGTTTTATCTGGCGCGCGCGCAGACCGCACAGGCCTTGACCGAAGCGGCCGTCGCGGTGCGCACCATGGTGGACAAGGGAATGCTTGTGTTGCAATACCCCGCACTGCGAGCGGTGGTGGCGCGCGGGCCCGCCGATCAGATGGAGATCGGTGACTGGCTGTTTCATGAACTGGATCAACCCGCCGCGAAGACCCTGACAACGGGTACATACGGAGTTCCTGTCCGTGTGCCTGGACGCAGCGACGAAGTGGTGAAAGTATTCCACCTGGCGCACCTAAGCGAACCGCAAAGTTTCGCGGATCTGGTTGTCGCGATCCATACCACGGCGGGAATTCAAAGGATCTTTCGTTGTATCCAACCCAGAGCCGTCGCCGTGCGCGGAACAGCCGGCGCGGTAGACCAGGCTGAGCGGTTGGTAAAACAGAGAGATCAAGCGGGCGCCATGTAGACCAGCGGGTCGAAGACCTCTCGAACTGGTCTCGTGCGAGAACTAATCGGCGCCTGGAATTCTAAGCCACTGGCCGTTGGCGCAATACAGGAATGTCGAACCCATGCCAACAGAGTCTTCTATGCCCGCGTGGCTGAATTCGACATTGGGCTGGGCGATACCCACGGGCAGGGACCGTCCTGAAAACTCGTGGATTCTACGGCCGGTTTTCAAGCTTTGGAGAAGCGCACATCCCGGCCAAGAGCCTGATGCGTATGCTGGGCCCCGCGGGCAGTCCCTCGGCAGCGAACCTCTCCAGCATCCTCACCGCTCTGCAAAAAACGGAAGGGGTGCATTTCGAGCTGGCTCTGAAAGCGTGAGGGCGACCGCTCTACACGCTCGTAGGCGATCCCGCCTTGGCCATGGCCAGCAGCTTGTCGTCGAACTCGAAGCCCGCCGTGCGCGGCTTGTGGTTGCGCGTGTACCAGCGCCAGGTCTCTTTCAACCCCACCTCGAGCGGGGTCAGCTTCATCTTCAACAGCCGCGTCACCTTGCCGATGTACTCGGTAATGGGCGGCAGGTCGTAGTACTCGCCGAAGTAGAACGGCTCCTCCATGGCATTGCCGCCGGCCTGCGCGATGACGTCGCGCGGCACTCGCACCAGCACCGGCTCCACGTTCGCCGTTCGCGCCAGTTTCTCCACGAATTCCACCTGCGTCACCGGCTTGGGGTCGCCGATATTGAAGGCTTCGCCCACCGCCCGGGGCTCTTCCATGGCCCGCAGCATCGCCGCCACCAGGTCGTTTACATATACGAACTGCATCAGCCGGTGGCCGTCGCCGGGGATGATGACCGGCCGGCCGGCGCGCAGGCGGTCCCAGAAGAATTGCTCGCGATAGAACGGATTGCCGGGTCCATAGATAAACGGCGGCCGGAAGGTCACCAGCGGCAGCCCGCTCTGCACGTGCATGCGGAACAGCAGGCGCTCCGTGGCGGCCTTGTTGCGCACATAGGGTTCGGAGTGATACCCCGGCGCCAGCGGATCGCTCTCCTTGTGGTTCAGCCCGTCCCCGTAGGCGGCCACGCTGGACATGAAGATGTACCGGTGGAGGCGGCCGCCCAGGGCCCGCACCGTTTGCTCCACCTGCTCGGCCGTGGTCCCATGCTCCCAGTCGTAGACGTTGTCGAACACCACCTCGAATCGCCGCCCCGACAGGGCCTCCCGCAAGCTGTGCCCATCGCCGCGGTCGGCCATGAGGTTCTCCACCCGCCGGCCCAGGTCGTGCTTCGGCCGGCGGTGCAGGACCGCTACGTCGTGGCCTGCCTTCACCAACTCCTCCACCAGCGCCCGGCCGATGAACAGAGTTCCTCCGATGACCAGTACTTTCATACTCTCCTAGACAATAAGACGCGAGGGCGCGGAAAAACAATTCGTTCCGTTGCCCCGCCTCCTGGCGCGTCTCTACCCGCCCCTTGGCGCGTCTCTAAAAGATACAGCGTTTAGTCGTAATATTCCAGGCCCAGGTGGGTGATCAGGTTCTCGCCCCGCATCCAGCGCAGCGTGTTCTTGAGCTTCATGAGCTGAATGAAAATGTCGTGTTCCGGATACAGCTCGGGCGCGTGCATCGGCGCCTTGAAGTAGAACGACAGCCACTCCTGGATGCCGCGCATGCCCGCGCGCTGCGCCAGGTCCATGAACAGGACCAGATCCAGCACCAGCGGAGCCGCCAGGATGGAATCGCGGCATAGAAAGTTGATCTTGATCTGCATCGGATAGCCCAGCCACCCGAAGATGTCGATGTTGTCCCATCCCTCCTTGGCATCGCCCCGCGGCGGATAGTACTCGATGCGCACCTTGTGGTACAGATCTTTATACAGGTCCGGATACAGTTCGCCCTGCAGAATGTATTCCAGCGCCGAGGACTTGCTGACTTCCTTCGACCGGAACGACCCCGGGTCGTCCAGCACTTCCCCGTCCCGGTTGCCCAGAATGTTGGTCGAGAACCAGCCGTTCACCCCCAGCAGCCGCGATTTCAACCCGGGGGCGATCAGCGTCTTCATGAACGTCTGCCCGCTCTTGTAGTCCTTGCCGCTCACCGGCAGGTTCATGTTGCGCGCCAGTTCCAGCAGGGCCGGCATGTCGGTGGTCAGATGCGGGGCCCCGTTGGCGTACGGCACGCCCGATTTCAGCGCCGCATAGGCGTAGATCTGGCTGGGCGAGATCTCCGGGTCGTTCTTCTGCAGTCCGCATTCGAAGTCCTCCAGCGTGGCGTGCACCGCGGCCGGCTCGTGATAAACCTCGGTGGACCCGCACCAGATCATGGTCATCCGCGAAACGCCGGTGCGCTCCTTGAACTGGCGGATATCGTCCATCACCATTTCGGCGTAGTCCCGCTTGGAGCCTCCGGTCTTCACGTTGGGTCCGTGGATGCGCTTCACGTAATTCTGGTCGAAGACCGCTTTCATCGGCGCAACGGCCGAGAGCGGCTCCTTGAGCTGCTCGATCAGCGACGGTTCCAGCACTCCGGCCTTCACCGCCGCCTGGTAGGCGTTGTCTTCGAAGATGTCCCAGCCGGCGACGACCAGGTCTTCCGGCTTCGCCAACGGCACGAAGTCGCGGATGGCGGGAGTTCTGCCCTCCGTGCGCTTTCCCAGGCGGATGGTCCCCAGTTGGGTCAGCGAGCCGATCGGTTTCCCGAGTCCGCGCCGGATCGCTTCCAGTCCGGCGATGAACGTCGTCGTCACCGCGCCCATGCCGGGGATGAGCACTCCCAGCTTGCCTTCGGCGGGCGCAATTTGGACGTTGTCTTGATTGGGCAAATGCGGTCTCCTTATGAATCGAAACTGTTATAATACCAACTCGATGCGGGACCGTGCGACGGCCACACTCAACACCGTAGTAATCGACGATGAACAACTCGCCTGCGACGAGCTCTCCTATCTCTTGAAAGATTTTCCCGAAGTGGAGGTGGTGGCCACCGGTTCCAACGGCTTGCAGGCCGTGGACCTGATCCAGAAACTGGAGCCCGATCTGGTGTTCCTGGATGTCGACATGCCCGGCCTGGACGGCGTTGGCGTGGTGCGCCGCCTGCGCGAGCAGGGAATTGACCTGCCCCACTTCATCTTCGTCACCGCCTACGACCAGTACGCCGTGGAGGCCTTCCGCCTGGAGGCCATGGACTACCTCCTGAAGCCGGTGGATAAGGGGCGGCTGGCGGAAACCATCGAACGGGCGCGGCGCACCGTCCAGGAAAAGAAAACGCCCGAAGCGACGCCCGGCGCCAAAGGCCCTGGACCGGGCGGGCCGGTGCCGCGCAACAAGCTCCTGGTGCAGGCCAATAACCGCATCTTCGTGGTGGATGCCGCGGATGTAATCTATGCCACCATCGACAACGGCCTCATCACCCTGGTGACCACTGCCCTCGAAGGCCATTCCAACTACCGCACCATCGAGGACTTGCAGGCCAACCTGGACCGTGACCTGTTCTGGCGCGTGCACCGCTCTTACCTCGTGAATATCAATCGCATTAAGGAAGTGGTGCCCTGGTTCAAATCCAGCTACCAGCTTCGCATGGACGACCGCAAGCACTCCGAAATCCCCGTCAGCCGCGTCCAGACCCGACGCCTGCGTGAGCTGTTTAAACTGTGAGCTTTCGTACGAAACCCCGTGGCGGGCTCACCCGTCTTTCTACCTAGGTGATGATTTCCTCCAGGATGCCCCTGAGACGGCGGCGACAAGCCGTTGCTCTCCTCCTCACTTTCAGCTTGGCATCGGTTCTGGCCGCGGCTGGCTCCGAAGTATCCGGCGTACCCAATTTTCATAAGGTCGACGATCGGATCTACCGCGGAGCGCAGCCGAACGCTGAAGGATTCCGCAATCTGGCGCGGTTGGGCATAAAGACGATTATCGATCTGCGCAGCAACTCCGCCTCCGAGCAGCGGACGGTCGAAGCCGCGGGCATGCGCTACGTGGCCATGCCCTGGAGCGGGTACGAGGCCCCCACCGCCGACCAGATGTCCCGCCTTCTGGTCATTTTGCATGACTCTGCCGCCGCCCCGGTCTTCGTGCATTGCCGCCGCGGCGCGGACCGGACCGGCACCGCCATCGCGTGCTACCGCGTCATGCACGACCATTGGGACAACCAGAAAGCGCTCTCCGAGGCGAGATCGTGCGGCATGAGTTGGACCGAGCGTCTCATGCAGCAGTTCGTCCTGAGCTTCCAGCCCTCGCCGGCTGCCGTGCCGCCGGTGGCCACGGCCGTCGCCTCTCCATCCGATCAGCGGCCGTGACGAGATTTCTCCGCTTCCCCGGCGACCTCTGGTTTTGACTTTTTCTTTCTTCTCCGCGATGCCTCCGCGCTCTTCGCGCCTCCGCGTCGATATGCAAGGTTCCCTTTGGTTCCGGCTCGTCAAAGACTCCTGGCCACCGAGATCACTCCCGGATTTGAGATCGCATCCCCAATGTGCAGGACCACGGGGTAATCCCCAGGGGGCAAATCGGGAATTTGCACATTGATCTGCCCTAGCCCGACCTGTCCCGGCGCCAAGCCGCAAAATATCACGGTGGCGGGCTGCCCGCCGATGGTCGCCGCGGTCGGCGCCAGGGTGTTGCCGAGCGTGTCGATGGGGGAGGCGGCCCCCGTGGTCATGGGGACATCCACCTGCCCCTGTCCGGTGAAGTACACCGAGACTACGCTTCCCGCAGCGGCGGGATTGCCGGCGCCATTCACCGTGAAATCCTGGTTCGTGGCGGCGGCTCGCGTGCCATCCAGCAGAAAAATGCCCGGCGCCGCGGGCACCATCGTCAGGGCGACAGGCGCCGCGCTCGCTCCATTGGACTCCACGACCAGCGACGCCGCTCCCAGCGCGACTTCAAACGGCACCTGGGCGTTGATCTGGGTGGGGCTTACGTAGACCAGCGGGGCGGGAATGCCATTGATTTTGACCGTCACGCCGGCCAGGCTCGTGGGCCACGGAATGCGTCGAACGGCGATCGTTTCGCCGGCCAGGTTGTTGGCGATGATGCTGAACAAGCTCCCGGGCGCCAGGGCCCCGGACGCAAAGCTGGCCGCGTTGGCCACGTTCACCGCGGCCAGGCTGGGCAGCGGACCGTTCACCAGCAGGCTGACGCGAACGGCGACCGGGCTGCCCCCGTCACTGGGCGTAAAGGTCAGCGTGCCGGTGTAGGAGCCCGGCGCCAGGCCGCCCACCGCGGCCTGGATCTTGACCGCGGCCGGGGCCGTACCGGATTGCGCGCCCGCACTGAGCCACGAGGAGTCCGACGCCGCCGTGAAGCCCAGCGCACCGGAGGACGCGTAAATATTGATGCTCTGCGCGTCCGGCGGCGGCCCGCCGCTGGTATACCGGAACGTCAGCGTCCTCGGCGTTGCGGCCATGGCATTCTGCAGGTCGATGCCGGGAATGCCCCAGGCCACCACGTCGCCGTTAAAGTAAGTCGTGTAGACCGTGCCATTGGCTACCGCGGCTTGGCTGAACATCCCCGACGTCCGCCCGTCAGTCCACAATTCGGTGCCGCTCGCGGCATCGAGCACCGCCAGCCCCTTCGTGCTGGGGACGAATACCAGCCCCGGCGTCAACGTGACCGGAGCCAGCACGACTCCCCGCGCCTGGTACATCCAGAGCGGATTCCGCGTGACCGGATCGAGGGCGTATACCGAGCCCGGCGAGACCGCCGAATCCGGTTGCCCGGCGCCGCTGTACACCGTCTGCCCATCGAATGCCGGCGTCGAAATGGACCCGCACCCCAGCGCCGGGTTGATGCAATCCACGGCCAGCTTGAACGTCCACGCCGGCGACAGGTCCGGCCGGTGCAGCACGTACATCACCCCGTCCTTGCCGTTGGCGGCCACGTACTGCTGGCCGTCCGCCGCCTGAAACAGCGTGGGGGAGGAACCGAAATCCACATCTGCGTCGTCGGCGCTCACCGGCAGGAAGAAGTGCGCCTTGATCTCCAGCGTGGTGGCATCCAGGGCCAGCAGCGCGCTGCCCCATATGCCCGCCTCGGCATCCTGCGCGTCGCCGGCGCCGTTGCCCGTGGTCACGTAAACCAGCCCGGCCTGCTCATCGACCGCCGGAGTCGACCATACGCTGGCGCCCACAAAGCCCGCCGGCACCAGGTAGCGCACCAGCGGATGCGTGGGATCGTCCAGCCCGATGCGCGCCAGGCCGCCTTGCACCAGCGGGCAATCGCCCAGCGAAGCGATTCCCATATACAGGGAATTGCCCGAAACCACCGCGGACGCCCACAGCATCGCGCCCGATTGCGGATCGGCCAGGGGCAGCCGCCAGCGAATCTCGCCGGTGTCCCGATTCAGCGCATAGACCGCCGAATCGCCGCCTCCTACATAGACCGTGGTACCCACCACCACGGGTTGGGAACTGACGCCGATTCCCGGCTGGCACGTGCTGTCCTCCGGATCGGGCGCTTTGCCCAGGAACACGCTCCAAAGAATGCGCCCCCGGGCGGCGTCCACCGCATAGAAATTCCCGTTCCAGTCGCCGAAGAACAGCATCTTGTTGGCGACCGTGATGCCCGAGGAAATCGTGGCGCCCACGTTGATTTTCCAGCGCTGCGCCAGCAGCGGCAGATTGGTGGCGTTAATCCGCGTCTGGTCCGGCGCGTAACTGGTGTGCGCCAGGTCACCCAGGTACATGGGCCAGTCCTGGGCGCGGCCGTTGGCAACCAGGCACAAAGCGAGCGGAATGTAGCCTCCGAGTCGAATCCGCAAAAAATACCGCCACTTAGCTCAACTCGCGCCGTGGTACTTTCGTTGCGCGGGCTGGTACTACAAGAAACCGCAATACGTCCTAAACCGCACGCTTCGCGAGCGGGACATGTGCGATTCAGTGGGGTAGACCTCCTGGTCTGCCCCTGGTTCTATTCCGGAATCGCCGCCGGCCACCGCCCCGAGATCGGATCCGAATTGCGCCATAATAAGAACCATGCTCGTTGCCTGCTGAAATCCGGCAACCCCCAGGAAGGAGATTTCCATGCCAGCTTCCAACGATTCTCTCGATCGGCGCGATTTTCTGAAGACCGTCGGCGTGGCCGGCGCGACGCTGGGCGCGGCCCGCTCCGCTTGGGCAGCCAAGAGCAGCGGCAAGACGGGCCGCGTGATCGGCGCCAACGATCGCATCAATGTCGGGGTCATCGGCTGCGGCGGGCGCGGCCCGTATGTGGCCAACTACTTCGCGCGCGTCGGCCGCGAGAACAACGCCTGCCAGATCGTCGCCGTCTGCGATGTGTACGAAAAGCGCAAACGCGAGCAGGCCGAGCACTTCAAGGTCAAGGGCTACCTGGATTATCGCGAGCTGCTGGCGCAGCCAGATCTGGACGCCGTCATCGTCGCCACCCCCGACCACTGGCACGCCAAAATGGCGCTCGATGCCATGGACCAGGGCAAGGACGTGTATCTTGAAAAACCCATGGTCCATACCAACGACGAGGCCCGCCTGCTGGTGAACACGGTCAAGGAAACCAAACGCGTTCTGCAAGTGGGCTCGCAAACCACCTCGGCCGACATCTGGTGGAAAGCGAAGAAGGCCATTGCCGACGGCATGATCGGCCAGATGCTCATGAGCCAGGGCTCGTATCATCGCAACTCCTTCGAGGGGGAATGGAACTGGGATATCGATAAGGACGCCGGTCCGGAAGGCAAGGGCGACAACTTCATCGATTGGAATATGTGGCTCGGTTCGGCGTTCAAGCTGGCCCCCCGCCGCCCCTTCGATGCCGACCGCTTCTTCCGCTTCCGCAAGTACTGGGACTACTCCGGCGGCATCGCCACCGACCTCTTCTACCACGTGGTGGCGCCGCTCAACATCTGCTGGGACGCGCCGCAGTTCCCCACCAAGGTGATGGCCACCGGCGGCATCTATGTCTACAAGGACGGGCGCGAGGTGCCGGACACGTTCCATCTGCTGGCCGAGTACGCCAAGGGCCACTCGCTCGTGCTCAGCTCGTCGATGGCCAACGACCAGCACATCCCCGGCACCATACGGGGGCACGCCGGCACCATCGTGATGGTGGACCACGGGCAGTTCGAGCGCATGGTGCCCCACATCACGGTCATTCCGCAACTGGCGAACAAGCCGGGCGCGCCGCGCGGCACACCCCCGCAGCCGATCGGCGGCGATGAGTATGCCGCCAAATTCGGCACCAAGGAAATCCAGATCCCCATCGACCAGAAAGACCCGATGATCGCGCACATCGAGAACTTCCTCGCATGCATGCGCACCCGCGAGAAACCGCACCTCGACGCGGAGACCGGCGCGCGCGCCATGGTGGTGATCAACCTGGCCGTCCAGTCCTACCGCGAAGGCCGCACGCTCTATTGGGACGAGAAGAAGTGGAAGTCCTCGGATAAGCCGGTCAAGGCGTAGCGCAGCGCGCTGAATAGATCTTTCCGGGACGGTCGGTCCGTAGCCCTCAGGCGCCTGAAGGACGCACCTGTCCGAGAAGCCGACTTATCCGGCCACCTGACAAACCTAGTTGTCGGGATCGCACGATCGATGCAGAGAAGTGAAGTTGGTAGCCGCGTGACCCACGGTCAGCAAGACCGCTGTTTAGATCATCGTCGGGCGGCGCTTTCGCCTCGGTTGCGACGATAGCGTTCCAGCTCGCGAAGAATAAGCTGGAATGCGAAGTTTCCAACCACACCCGAGGCCACCCACGTAGCAATGTTCGCCAGCAGGGCTGAAAGGGAGCGCCCAATGTTCGCGCTAACTATCAGGACATTTCTCAATCCTGCCGTGATCCCTAAAAGCAAGCAACCGGACGTAAGGGCGACTGCCAATCCGGCGGTGTCGACCACGCGGGATATTCTCATCGCTCTCACTCGCGCCGAGGAATCGCGCTTGGCGTACCGCGAGAGAATCACTTGCGCAACGGTGGCTGTAAGCAGCAAGCCGGAGTAAATCATGCGGAGAACGAAGGTTGTTTTGTCCTCACTGTCAGCCACGAAAACAAATAGTGCGAGGGGAGCGAGCAGTATTCCGAAGAAGGCGATATTCAGTGCCGGGTACCTCGCCCGCCAGCTCGCGCGAACACAACGCGGGCACGTCAAATCGAACCTGACGTTGCCCACCATCTGGGAGACGATACCCCCGCCGTTGCACTCGGGACAAATGAACCCTCCGCGAGCCATTCAGCTATTGTATTACGTGAGCGATCGTACCCATTTGCTAAATAGCTTTGCCTTGCTGCCCCGAAAGTTGAAAGTTGATTGGCCACCACAAGCCCATGAATCCAGCGGCGGTCACACGTCATTCTGACGCGCAAACCGTAGATGTGCGGCACGGGCCCACTCCGGGCGAGTGGCCACTCGGATACGGCTCCAACTGCGGTTCGGAACCGCATTTTTACCGAGTCGGCCTTCGGCTGGCAGGTTTCGAGCGGGTAACACGCCCGGCGCCGAGACTGCGCTACGCGTCCCAGGGGTCGATGATCGGAACTCCGCAGCGCTCGAAGTCGCGGACGTTGCGCGTGGCAACGGCGGCGCCACGGGAGCGGCAGATCGCCGCGATCATCGCATCGAATGGTGAGATCGGGCGGCCCAGTGCCTCGCGATACGCTACCACCTTTGGGAACACGCGCGCGGAGTCCTCGTCGAAGGGGAGAATTCGGCCCTGGAACTCGTCCGCGATCATTTCGCCAGCTTCGGAGGCCGTCTCACCGGCTGACGCGACGGAAGGGTAAGGTCCACGCCCCCCAGCGGTTCGATATGCCGGCGGATCGATTCCGCCAGATTGAGCCTGTGAGACGGCTCTCGTGCCAGCGCGCCCTTGAGGATTTCCCGCGCCTCCTCTTCCTTGGACCGTTCGTTTCGAGTTGCACGGATGCGCGCCATACCTCTACCTCTGGCTTCGCTCGCCCGCCGCGACCTGCCGGTTGAACTCCGCCGACCGGTTCCGCGGCACGCTCAACGATCGCCAGCGGTCGTGCGCGAAATGCTTCGCCAGCATTACGATCTGCCCTACATGGTGCGCATAATGCGCCACCTGGCGATTGATCGCCTGCGTTACCGAGTGCGCTTCGCCGCGGATCGTCACCGTGCGCCCCAGGTCCGCATCCGAAAGCGGCTCCAGCGCCCGGAACACGCGGCTCCAGCCGTCCTCCCATACCTCCAGCAGCGCCTCGCGGGTCGCGGGCGGAGCGACAAACTCGGTATCGCGATCGCGGTCCGGCTTCTCCCCGTCCGTGGTCAGGAAATCGGTCCACCGCGACCGCATGTTGCCCGCCATGTGCTTCACGATGATCGCGATCGAATTGTTCTCTTCATCCAGTGTGGCGAAGAGCTGTCCGTCGGCAACCTGTTCCATCGCGCGCTCGGCAAGCTTCTTGTAGTACTGGAACAGCGCCACCGAATCCTCCAGATAAGACGTGGTGAACTTGAGTGCCATGCGTTTAGTCTAAACCAGCCCTGGGGCAATGGTAGTACACTCTCACCTATGCATTCTCGATCCGTGCATCCGCGGATGCTCTTCGTAGCGGCAGCCCTGTCTGCCTGGACGCTCGCTGTGGCGCCGCTCGCGGCGCAGTCCGCCCCCAAGATCACCGCGCCCAAAGAGGCGCTGGGCTTCAATCTCGGCGACGATTACCAGGTCGCCAATTATGCGCAGCTCGACCGGTACTGGCATCGGCTCGCCAAGGAATCCGACCGCATGAAGCTGGTCGATATCGGGCCGACGTCGGAGGGCCGGCGCCAGTACATGGCCATCATTTCCTCGCCCGAAAATATGCGGAAGCTGGAGCACTACAAGGAGATCGCGCAGAAGCTGGCCCATGCCGAGGGGCTGACCGAGGAGCAGGCGCACGCGCTCGCCCGCGAAGGCAAAGCCGTGGTGTGGATCGACGGCGGACTGCACGCCACCGAAACCGTGGGCGCCCAGCAGCTCATGGAGATGGTCTACCAGATGACCAGCCGCACCGATGCCGAGACCATGCGTTTCCTCAACGACGTGATCCTGCTGTGCGTGCAGGCCAACCCCGATGGGCAGGACCTGGTGGCCAACTGGTACATGCGCGCGAGCGAGAAGCCCGATGCGCCCCTCAAGGAGCCGCCGGCGCGCACGATGAACGGGTTGCCGCGCCTCTATAACAAATACGTCGGCCACGACGACAATCGCGATTTCTACATGTCCAACATCCCGGAGACCACCAACATGAACCACCAGTTGTTCCTGGAGTGGTTTCCGCAGATCATGTACAACCACCACCAGACCGGCCCGGCGGGCGCGGTAATCTTCATGCCGCCCTTCCGCGACCCGTTCAACTACAATTTCGATCCGCTGGTGCCGCTGGGCATCGAGCTGGTGGGCACCGCCATGCACAGCCGTCTGGTGGCCGAGGGCAAGGGCGGCAGCGCCATGCGCTCGGGGGCCAATTACTCCACCTGGTGGAACGGCGGGCTGCGCACGGTCACCTACTTCCACAACATGATCGGCATCCTGACGGAGATCATCGGCAGTCCCACGCCCATGAATATTCCGGTGGTCCCCTCCAAGCAGTTGCCCCAGGGCGACTGGCCCCTGCCGGTCACGCCGGGACCGTGGCACTACCGGCAGTCGATCGAGTACGAGATCACCAACAACCGCGCGATCCTGGACCTGGCGTCGCGTTACCGCGAGACGTTTCTGTACAACATCTACCGCATGGGGATGAACTCCATCGAAAAGGGAAGCAGGGATTACTGGACGGTCACGCCCAAACGCATCGAGGCGCTGGAGGCAGCCGCCGCGGCCGCGAATCCGCCGTCGACCGGCGGCCGTGGGGGAAGAGGCGGCGGCACAGTAGCTGCGGGAGGCGATGCGCCCGCCGGCGGTGACTCACCGGGGGGCGGCGGCTTCGGCGCGCGCACCGTGCCCCTCGATCTGTACAACACCGTGCTCCACGACCCGAAGCTGCGCGATCCGCGCGGGTACGTCATTCCCTCCGGCCAGCCGGACTTCGCCACCGCCACCGAATTCGTCAACGCGCTGCTCAAAAACGGCATCACCGTGTTGCAGGCCAGCGCGCCCTTCCAGGCGGCCGGAAAGAGCTACCCCGCCGGCTCCTACGTAGTGAAAACAGCGCAGGCCTTCCGCCCGCACGTCATGGACATGTTCGAGCCGCAGGACCATCCCAACGACTTCCGTTACGCGGGCGGCCCTCCGACGCCGCCCTACGATATTACCGGCTGGACGCTCGCCTACCAGATGGGCGTCGAGTTCGACCGCTTGCCCGACGCCTTCGACGGGCCGTTCACTAAAATCGGCGGGCTTCTGCCGCCGCCGCCCGCTTCGGTAACCGGGCCCGCGAACCCGGCCGGCTACCTGATCAGCCACCAGATCAACAATTCGTTCATCCTCATGAACCGGCTGCTGAAGGCCAACTGCGAGGTCTATTGGCTGAAGAAAGCCGAGACCATCGATGGCCAGGACATCGGGACGGGCGCCATCTGGGTACCAGCCTCGGCGGCGGCGCGCAGCGTGCTCGAGCAGGGCGCGAAGCAACTCGGCGTGCCCGTGCATGCCGTGGCCCAGGCGCCCGCCGGCGAGGCGCTGAAGCTCAAGCCGGTGCGCATCGGCCTGTATGACCAGTACGGCGGGCTGATGCCCGCCGGCTGGACCCGCCTGCTGTTCGAACAGTACGAGATGCCCTTCCAGACGGTCTATCCGCCCACCCTCGATGCCGGAGACCTGAAGAGCAAGTTCGACGTGCTGGTGTTCGTCGCCGGCGCGATTCGCGGTTCCGCCGCCTTCGGCGGCCGTGGAGGCGGCGGCAGGGGCGGCGCGCAGACCGCCGAGAACACACCGGAAGAGTATCGCGGATGGCTGGGGAGAGTCTCGGAGGACAAGACCGTTCCGCAGCTCAAAAAGTTCGTCGAATCGGGCGGCTCCATCGTGACCATCGGAAGCTCCACCGCGATCGCCGAGCTATTCGGCCTGCCAGTCAGAAACTTCCTGACCGAAATGGGACCGGACGGCAAGGAGCGCCCGCTGCCGCGCGAGAAATTCTTCATTCCGGGATCGCTGCTCCGCATGAACGTCGATAACACCAATCCGCTGGCCTACGGCATGCCCAAACTGGTGGACGTGTTCTTCGACAGCAGCCCCGTATTCCGCCTGGCGCCGACCGTCGAGTTGCAGCACACCGCGCCGGTCGGATGGTTCACCGGCACACAGGTGCTGGATAGCGGCTGGGCCTGGGGCCAGCAATATCTCGATGGCGGAACGGCGGTGGCCGAAGCCTCCGTGGGCGAAGGGAAAGTCGTGCTGCTCGGCCCGGAAGTCAATTTCCGCGACCAGCCGCACGGCACCTACAAGCTGCTGTTCAACGGCCTGTACTACGGCAGCGCGAAAGCGGCCCCGCTGCCGTAAGGCGGGCGGGACGCGCCAGGCCCAGGGCTCAGGTGCATGCGCAAAGTGCTGGCAATCGCGCTCCGGATTAGTGCGGAAGTTCCCGTGCTGGTCTTGGGGTCGATTGCGACAGGTTGGGTAGTCGGAACGGCCCAGTACTTCTTTTCCTTCCGCGTTTGGACCTGCGGGCTGAGCGTGAGTGGAGGGTGTGGTCTCAGCGAAGCCGAGTTTCTGCTGGCGTTTTTCGAAGGCGGCCTGATTGGTGCTGCATTGGCAGTCCCGATCGGGCTTATCGCCTGGTTTGGCATCCTGGCAAGGAAAGCTACAGCAGCCCAAGTTTGGACTGTAGTTCTCGGAAGCTTGCTGGGAGGATGCGTACTTGGGGCGGCCTTTTCTCCGTTATCCGTATTCGTCACGCCACCTCTCACACTGGTGATCGCTGGCGTCATCCGAGCTCGGCCGCGACGCGTCTGAAGCTCTTTCCCGGTGGGCGGATGAGGTGACCGCCCCTACTGATTCACCCCCGACGCCAAAAAGCCCCCATCCACCACGATGCACTGGCCGGTGATGAAGCTGGCGGCGTCGGAAGCCAGCAGCACGGCGGCGCCCACCAGCTCCTCGGACCGGCCAAAGCGGCCCATCGGCGTGCGCAGCTTCAGCTCGCGCCCGCGCTCGGTGCCGTCCAGCAGTTGCGCGTTCAGGTCCGTGCGAAACACTCCCGGCGCGATGGCGTTCACGTTGATCCCGGCGCGCGCCCACTCCACCGCCAGGCTCCGCGTCAAGCCCAGAACGCCGGCCTTCGACGCGGCGTATGCCGTGACTTCAAACAGCGATACGAACGAATTCAGCGAGGCGATATTGATGATGCGCCCGCGCCCGTGGGCCGCCAGCGCCGCATAAAAGGACTGGCAGGTGCGCAGCATGCCCGTGAGATTGACGTCCAGTAACCGGTTCCACTCCGCGTCCGTGACGTCGTTGGTGGGCTTGCGGAATATTTGCCCCGCCGCGTTCAACAGCACATCCACCTGGCCAAACGCCGCCAGGACGGCATCGCGGAAGCGCTCCACCGATTCCCGCGAGCCGATATCGCAGGCGTGACGCAACGTCCGCCGGCCGGCCCGCTCCACCTCCCCGCAGGCGCCCTCCAGCATCTGTTCCCGCCGCCCGGTCGGGACCACGTCCGCCCCCGCCTGGGCCAGCCCCGCGGCCAGATGGCGGCCCAGCCCCGAAGTGCCGCCGATCACCACCGCTACCCGGCCGGTCAAATCCATCAGGTTTGTCGCTGCCACGTCGTAGCTCCTTTTGACCTACCCCTCGCGCCCCCAGATGTCTCCTACCGTGAACCCGTCGGGAAACGGGTCTTCGGGATCCACCACGTACTGCGCAAACCCGGTGATCCAGGCCTGCCCGGAGAGCGCCGGCACCACCGCCCGATACGGCCCCACGCGCGTCTCCGCCAGCAGACGCCCGGTGAACGTCGTCCCCAGAATGCCCTCGTGCACGAAATCCCGGTCGAGCGGGAGCTTGCCCCGGGCGTGCAGCACGGCCATCTTGGCGCACGTGCCCGTGCCGCACGGCGAACGGTCGAGCACCCCGGTCCACGATTCCGGCCGCTCCCAGTCCAGCCGGCCGGTGGAAACCACCACCGCGTTCTTCCGGTCCACTCCGGCCCGCGACGACTCGCCCGAGATCTGCGCGATCGTCACTCCGGCGATGCCCGGGTTTTCCGGATGCGCCACCGGCAGTTGCTCGCGCGCCGCCGCTTTGATCGTCTCCGCCACCCGCACGATGTCGCGCGCTTCGTCCGGCGTGAGACGAAAGCCCAGCGGGGCCGCCTCCGCGATCACGTAGAACATGCCCCCATAGGCCACGTCCACGGTCACCGTGCCCAGCCCGCGCACTTCCACGCTCGCGTCCAGATGCGTGGCGAACGCCGGGACATTGCGGAAGGTCACCTTCCTGACTTTCCCGTGGCTCACCTCCGCCGCCACCTCGATCAGCCCCGCCGGCGTGTCCAGCTTGAGCTTCGTCACCGGCTCCACCGCCGCCACCATGCCCGTCTCGATCAGCACCGTCACCACGCAAATGGTGTTCGTGCCCGACATGGCGGGATATTCCACCTGCTCCATGATCACAAAGCCGGCGTCGGCCTCCGGATTGGTCGGCGGAAGAATCAGATTGCAGTTGGCCGCCGGATAGCCGCGCGGCTCGCGCAGCATCCGCCGGCGTAACTGGTCCGCCTGCGTCTCCAGGTACGTCTTTTTCTCGAACATCGTCTTGCCGGGCACGTCCAGTACTCCGCCGGTAATCACCCGCCCCGGTTCCCCGCAGGCGTGCGCATCCACCGCCGTGATCATGCTCGAGAATCGCAACGCTCAACTCCTCCGACCAACCCCCGACCACCAACCACAGGCCCCTGGCCCCCGGCCCCCGGCCCCTGACTTTGCCCCCTCAAGGCCGCTCCACGTTCGACACCGTCGCCGCCGCCGGAATCTCCTCCCCCCAGATATACTTACTGAACCATTCGTAATTGTGCTCCATCACCGCGCGCTGCTGCTTCGGCTTGTTGATGGGATGGCCAAAGCCGCGGTACAGGATCAGCTTGACCGGAATGCCCCGGTCCTTCAGCGCCTGGTACAGTTCGAAGGCGTTGGGCGGCGGCACCCGCTTGTCCTGGTCGCCATGCTGGATCAGCGTGGGGGTCTTGGCGCGGTTCACGTAAGTGATGGGCGAAGTCTTCTTATAGATCTCCGGATCTTCCCACGGAGTCGCCTTCAGATACTGGCGCGTGAACGGGTGTATGTCGGTATTCACGTAGTAAGTGGCCCAGTCGGAAATACCCGCGCCCACCGACACCGCCTTGAAGCGGTCGCTGTAAGTGGTGATGAAGGCCGAGATGTACCCGCCCTGGCTCCAGCCCATCGCCCCTACGCGGTCCTTGTCCACCATCCCCTTTCCGATCAGGAAGTCGACCCCCGAGATCACGTCCTCGTAGTCGCCCAACCCGAGATTCCGCACGTTCAGCGAACGAAACTTTTCGCCGTAGCCGGCCGATCCCCGGTAGTTCGGCTTCAAAACCAGCGCCCCCTTGGCCACAAAGCGCTCCACCGGATACGTGCGGTCGGCCCCGCGCGTCGGTGCGTCCACTCCCGTCGGCCCGCCATGAATCACCACCAGCAGCGGATACTTGCGTCCCGGATCGTAATCGGTGGGCTTCATGAGAATGCCTTCAATCATGGTGCCATCCGCCGACTTCCACTGGATCACCTCGCGCGTTGCCAGGCGAAATTCCTTCCACTGGCCGTTAAAGTCGGTCAGAAAGCGCGGTGCGAAATCGCCCGCCGCCGAGACGAATACCTCCGCGAAACGGTTCGGCGCCGCGCCCGTGCCCGCCAGCGTGCGGTGGTCCCTGGTGAACGACGCGTCGCCCATCAGAAACTCGGCGGGCCCGCTAATCCGCCCCGTGACCCCCGTCGCCGGGTCCACACGGAAAACGTGCCGGTTGGTTTTTTGCCAGGCGCTGAAGTAAATGCCGGCGGGGCCCCAGTCGATCAGGTTCGGGTCTTCGTCGAAATCCTTGGTCACCACGCGCGGCGTACCGCCCTCGGCCGCGATCACCTCGATGTGCCGGTTGGTGTAAAAAAAGGAGGAGCTGCCCCCCGAGCTGACAAACGCAATCTCCCTCCCGTCCGGCGACCATTCCGGCCGGCTGTTCGGACCGCCGCCCTCGAGCAGCTTGCGCACCTGCCGGTCCGCCAGGTCCAGCACGTAGATCTGCTCGGTCCCGCTCGAGCTCAGATCCGGATCGCGGCTGGCGCTGAACGCCATGTGCTTGCCGTCCGGCGACCACGCGAAGCTCCCCACGCTGAACTGCTCGCCCTTGGTCAGCGCCTCCGGCTTGGGCAGTTGCTTCTTGTCGGCCGGAATGTCCGCGGGCGCCTTCACCAGCCACAGGTGGTTCATGGTGTAGTCCCCGCCGATCACTTCGAACTCGCCGTACTTTTCCTTGCGGTCTTTCTGGCCCTTGGAGTCCGGCCCCGACGATGTGAACGCGATGGCATCCCCGCCCGGCGCCCAGGCAATCGCGCCCACCCCGTTTTCCTCGGTGGTGAGTTGCGCCGCTTCGCCGCCCGCCGGCGCGATCACGTAGATTTGCCGCTTGCCCTCCCGGTCGGAGACGAATGCCAGCCGCCGCGAATCGGGCGCCCACTGCGGATTGCCGCTCGACTTCTTTCCGCTGGTCAACTGGTACCGTTCCCCGGTGGCGGGAACCGCGATCCAAATCTGCGTCGCGAATTCGTTCTCGTCCCAATTGGTCTGCTGCACCACGTACGCGACATAGCGTCCATCGGGCGAGATCTGCGCCGCGCTCACCGATTTCATGCTCAGCGACTGATCGATGGTGGGCGTATCGAGGCCGTATGCCACGGCCCCCGAACACAACAACACAACAGCAATGCTGCGGTACATGCAGGTAATTATAGACCCGGTGAACGCGCCAATCGATCCGCGCCGCGATCGCGGCCCCCACCCGATCCATTCCACCCGTCCCGGACCGAAACGCCACCGATGAACCCGAAGCCAAGGAGAACGGCGATCTTCTACAATAGAGGAGGGTCCCGAAAATGAGCGCCAAAACAACTCACGTTATCCCTCAGAACGGCGGATGGGCCGTTAAGAAGGAAGGCTCCGCGAACCGTAGCAGCAGCATGTATTCAACGCAGAAGGAAGCGATTGAAGCAGCGCGTGAGATCGTTCAGCGGACAGCGGCGGGTCAGGTTGTCATCCATCACCTCGATGGTTCCATCCGAACACGGGACAAGCACGGCCTGCCTGAAGTGCAGCAACCTCCGCGCAAGAGCAAGCTCGGAAGCAAGGCGATCGAGAGAGCGGTATCCACCGTCATCCGTGAGCGCCTCTTAGGCGAGTGAAGCGTGCTGTCTCGCCTCCGTGGTAAGGACGTATTCATCAATTGTCCGTTCGACGACGCGTACAAGCCCACCTTTCACGCGATTCTGTTTGCCGTGTACTACCTCGGCTTCGCCGCCCGCTGTGCCCTTGAAGTCGACGACGCCAGCGAACTGCGGCTCGACAAGATTATGCGAATCATCGGGCAGTGCGCTTACGGCGTCCACGACATCTCGTCTGTGGGACTCAGCACCGGGACCAACCTGCCGAGGTTCAACATGCCCCTCGAGCTCGGATTGTATCTTGGATGTAAGCGCTTTGGTGGCGGAATGCAGCACAAGAAAGCATGCCTGATCCTCGACACTGATCCGTACCGTTACCGTGCGTTCATTTCGGACATTTCCGGGCAAGACATCCACCCGCACAAAGGGGAACCAAAGCGGGCTATTGCTGCGGTCCGCAACTGGCTCGCAAGTGTCTCCAAGACGAAGGGTTTGCCGGGTGGAGCGGACATTGCTGCACGCTATGCGCGGTTCATCAAAGACCTGCCGAGAATCTGCACGAAGCTGAAGCGACGGCCCAAGGATCTCACGTTTGCAGATTTCTCTGAAATGGTCGAGATTTGGTTGAAGGCGGCCCGCTGACTTCGGCACGATGCGGTTCTGCGACTGCGCCCTGATCTCGACGTGATCGAGATTCCAGCACCGTCGTCACCACCGCCTCCCATTCCCATCCCCCAACTCCCGCGCTCTTCAACGCGTGGTCGACTGTCGGCGTTGCGGTTCTTGCCCCTGGCGCCGCCGGCGGCCGCTCAGCAGATAAATCGCGGCACGCAACTCGAGTAGTGGGTCGTCCGAAGGCTCGATGCCATCCACCCGGGGGATCGGATCGAAGATGATCCGCTTGTGCAGTTCGTCGTCCGGAGCCTTCGCGGTCAGAACGACGGTGCCGAAATGGATCGATGGCCTGTCGGCAGGCCAGTGGATGGTGGCGTCATCCACCACGTCGCCCTCCCCGGCAATCTGTACCTGAATATCGAACCGAACCGGGCCCCCCGCAATGCGAGCCGTAAGCTCATCAAACAGGTAGTTCGCATCCTTGCCCTTGGCGGCCGCCTCGTCCAGATGCTCGATGCCTGCCGCTGGCGTAATTCGGTAGCGCCCGTGCCGCGTCGCCCCATCCTTATTGAGGAAGCGGAACGCCGTCACCCCGAAATAGGCTTCCCGGGCGAAGCTGGAAGGGCTGGGCTTGGGCGTCTGCACGAAGGCGAGCGCGGCCGGATGCGTGCCGAAGAAGACCTCAACTGGAGAGGGCGAGGGCGCGGCCTTCGACGGGTCGCTCGCGGCCGCCGCCCGCAGGAATTCCAGGAACTCCTGGCCGGTCCTGGTCGGGAACCCGTCCGTCGAATGGCCGATGATGTCGGTGTGTACCCGCTCGGCTAGGTGGAACCGGATCGCCATGCCGCGCGGATCGGCATTCCGGTCGTTATCGGGGATCATGGGAATCCCCGTGGAGTTGGAGAACCGCACGGTCACCGGAGTCGACTCGCGGCCGATGTGCGGCGCTCGCGTCAGCGACACAGCCTCGCGGGACGGCGTGAACGTGCCCGTCAGCAGAATGCCCTTGGCGTGAACCGGGCGAAAGCCGGGATGCAGACCGAACATGGTATCGAATTGCTTGATCAGGTCGTTGCCGAGTTGGATGAGCTTCTCGTTCGATGGTAGTGGCATGGTGCCTCCCTTTGTGTCCTTCTTAAGGATATTGCAACCAGATGCGGAGTCGTCACTGCGCCCGCCCTTGCGCCCGCTCTCACGCCCATGTACCAATAGTTCATGCGGACATTCGGGTCGATTTTCCTGCTCGCCACCATCGCGTTTGCCCGAACGGAGTTTTGGGCTCCCGTGACGCCGCCGCGCGCGCACTACTCCATTGATATCCGGTTCGTCCCCGAGCCCTCACGGCTCGAAGGAACCGAGACAATTCGCTTTCGCAACGATACGGCGCGCCCCATCGGCCGCATCGCCCTGCACTGGTACGGCGACGTGCTGCGCGTGCGCTCCAACGGTGTGGCCGCCCAACGCTCCCCCGGCAAACAGAGTGTGGCCCTGTTCGACCTTCCCCGCGATGTCCCACCCGGCGGTGAGCTGGAACTCGCCGTCGAGTTCGGCGCTCCCTGGAAACTCAATCCGAAAACCTCCAGCGCGATTACGTCGTTTCTGAGCCCTCGCCTCTGGTGGGGTTTCGGCACGCTGGACGATTATGAGGTCCGCCTCCAGGCGCCGGACGGATATACCGTCGCGACCAGCGGACGCTACGATCCGGCGGCGCGCGCCTACCGGGCCGAGGGCGTGCGCGTCTTCGGCCTGTTCGTCGGCCAGGGCTACGAAAGCGCCGAGGCCGACGCCGGCGATGTGCGCGTGCGCGCCGTGTTTACCAAAGCGGGGCGGCCCTGCGCCGAGTTGCTCTTGAAGACCGCGGTCGATGTGATCGCCTTCTACCGTGAGCGCTTCGGCTCCTATCCGCACCGCTCGCTCGCCATCGTGCCGGGAATGGACTCCCCGGCGGGAGGCTATCCGCCCGCTTCCGCCCTGGTGGTCGTCCACGGTCAACACCGTATGGCGGAACGCCCCGAGGCCTTCTGGCGCTGGATCGCGGCCCACGAAATCGGGCACATGTACTGGGGCGACCACGTCCTGGCCCAGGGCCCGGACTCTCTTTCGTGGCTCATGATCGGCATGGGGATTCATGCCGACCGCGAGTACCGCCGCGCTCGCGGCATCACCGGCGGCACCGGCGCGTTGCAATCCAACTACGTCAAAGGAGTGATCAAGGGACTCGACACCACCATGGACGTCACTGCGGAGCAGGAATCCGCCATTCCATGGGACTTCAACAACACCGTCACCCACGGCAAGAGCGCGGCCCTCCTCGATGCCCTCGAATCCGTGATTGGCGTCGAGACGTTCACCAATCTGTACCGCCGCTGCCTCAAGGAATACGCCGGGAAGCAGCTCGGCTGGCGTGAATTCCAGCGCGTCGCCCAAATCGAGAGCGGCCAGGATTTGCACTGGTTCTTCGAGGAGTGGGTTCGTTCCTCGGATAGCGCCGCGTACCGCGTTGCCGGCAAGCAATGTTCGCCGGCGGAGGGCGCGTTCGACTGCCGGGTGCAAGTGGAGCGCACCGGCGGCATGCGCATGCCCGTGACCGTCGCGGCCCGATTCGAAGACGGTTCCGAGCAGCGCGCCCGCACCGAGCGCCTGGCCGATCTGGACGAGTTGCAGTTCCGTGCGAAGTCGCCGCTCAAGGACGTCGTCATCGAGCCCGACTCGGCCGTCGCTTTGGCCGATGCCCCGGCGCGGGAGAGAAAATGACCCGGGCCGTTCAGCCCGTCACCGCCAATTCATACAGGTACTCCACCTGGGAACGCACCGCCCCGTCGATTCCCTGGATCTTCGGATTGGCCGATTCCATCACGTAATACTCGTCCGGCGCGTGGGCGCCGCTGCCGTGGCCCAGGCCGAAGTGGCCCGCCGGCAGTTTCAGCGGTTCCCCGGTGAACACATAGCCCGGCCAGGAGCCGGCCAGCCGCGGCCAGAAGACCGGGTCCAGAGTGTGGCGCCGGTAGACCGCGGCCTGCGCCTGGATCAGGCTCGAGCCCGCCGGCGTACTCGTCGGATCGTACCCGCCCGTCATGTTCACTTCTATGTCTCCGAATCCGTGCTTGGCCAAATGCGCTTTCAGCGCCGCCAGCGCACCCGCCGCCGTCATGTCCGGCACCAGCCGCAGATCCAGTTTCGCCACCGCGCGGTGCGGCAGAATGGTCTTGCCGCCCGGCCCCGTGTATCCTCCAACCAGCCCCTCGATATTCACCGTCGGGCGCCCCGCCAGCAGTTCCAGGGATTCCAGCCAGCCCACGTCGTGTACCCAATGCTCCACGCCCATCTGGCGTTTGGCGAGCTCCTCGCTCTGGCGGCTCGCCGCTTCCCGGATCAACGCTTTCTCATCGGCCGTGAGCGGGCGCGCCTTGTCCGCATAACCCTCGATCGCCGGCGTGTGGCCGTCGGGTCCAACCAGCGTCGCCAGCGCCTGCACCAGGTGCCAGGCCGGGCTGTCTACCCGCGCTTCATTGCTCGAGTGCAGGTCCTGCTTTGGTCCGCGATGCCAGCGCTCACCGCTCGCCACCAGTTCTAGTTCCACCACTCCCTTGGCTCCCAGGTTGATGGTCACCGTGCCATCGAGCGCCTGCATCGGCATGGGCATGTACACCCCGGAGCACTTGCGAAGCGCCGCCAGAACCTCCGGCCTCCGGACCACTTGCGGGAAATGGGGCGAGCCGATCTCTTCCTCGCCTTCCGCCACGAACACCAGGTTCACCGGCAGCTTTCGGCCGGCGGCCCGGAATGCGTGGAGCGCGGCGAGCCACGTCGCCTCCGGCCCCTTCTGATTGACCGCGCCGCGCCCAATCAGCACCTTTCCCAGTCCGGGCTTGTCCACCAGCGCCGCATCGAACGGCGGCGACGACCACTCCGCGGGGTCGGCCTGCTTCACGTCGTACATGAAATAAATGCCGAAGGTCCGCGCCGCGCCGGCGTCGAGCGTCGCGAAGACGCCCGGATGCCCGTCGGTCGGCGCCTTGGTCACCTGCCCGAATCCGGCATCGCGCAGCAGGCGCATCATGTGGTCGCACCCCTCGCTCATGCCCCGGTTCTCCGCGGCAATCGATGGTTGCCGGATCCAGTCCTGCAGCCGGTGCACGGCTTCGTCGTGTTGCTTCTCGATCTCCGCCTGGATCGCCTGCAGATCGGAGTCATCCGCCGCCCGCGCCCGCCCGGCAGCGCCCAACACCGCGGCGGCCGCGGCCGCCCGCCCAAGAAATTGACGCCGGCTCAATGGTGAAAACATTGGTGTACTCTACCAGATTCTGAGCGTCATACGGGAGGAGGAGGGGCGGCCGCTCGCATCGGAGCATGTCGAAGATGCGAAGATCCGTTGACACGGCGGGCAACAATATATAAGCTCTCCAGAGGACACCGCCATGAGTGAATTGGCCGAGTTTCAAGCTAGGCAGATCGTCCAGCGCATGCATCGCCTTCGCGACGCAGTGGACCTATTCGCAACACATGCCAGGACATTGCGACTATCTTCAGCCTCATTAGATGGGCTCGTTCTATTGCAGGAGGCCGACCATCTTCTGCACAGCCTCATGGCGGTTCGGGTCGATTTTGAGAACGCGAACGCCAACGTTGCTTCGCTTTCACGAACGCTCTCGTCCCGTCCGCCCCGGGCGGGAGGGCCCCCTCCGGCCGCGCAGTGGGGAAGTGAATTCCGCGCAGGTTCCAAGCAGTTCATAGCGGCAGTGCAAAACGCCGAGAAGGAGCTTGGCCAACTCTATGGTGCTGCGAATGCCCAGTTGAATAGCCCAACCCGCACAGCGACCGCGCCCGATAATCTGGTGGAGGTTCTGGTGACCTTCATCGACGCGCTATCGCGTTGGATCGACCACCGTCGCCGCCAAAAAAGCTGAGTTCAGATGCCTTCCGGAAAATGGGCCGGATACAGTCACAGATCAAGAAATAAATCTTTTGCTGTAACGAAACGCCTTATCCCTTTCCTTCGCCGGCCAGCGTGTGTCCGCCTGCTACCCTGAAACCGTAAGAGAGGCTTGCGCCCCACCGCGTAGGCCCCAACAGTTTTCTTCGTGGCCACGAAGCGTTGCAATTACGGTGGTACTGAACTCC
>JADGNR010000127.1 GCA_017883415.1 Bryobacteraceae bacterium
GCACCATCAGGTGGGCGTGGGTGGGCATCAGGTATTTCTTGGCTTCCGAGCGCGAGCCGCCCGCGCTTTCCGGCCGCACCACCACTTGCGGCTGCCGCTTCTCGTCGGGAGAATCGGTGACCACCAGCTGGGACATGCCGGTCACCTCGTCCACCTGCTCCTGGAGCGTGAGGCCGTCCACCAGGTCTTTGAAGTGCACGGTGCCGGAAACTTCCGTGAGGATGGAGAACGTGTACGGATCCCATTCGAGCAGGACCTGGTTGCTCTTCACGGGAGCGCCATCTTCCACCAGCACGCGGGCGCCGTAGACCGCCTGATAGCGCTCCTTTTCGCGGCCCTTGTCGTCCACCACCGAGATGATGCCGTTGCGGTTCATGGCGATCAGCTCGCCGGCCTTGCTGCGGACGGTCTGGATGGCGATGTACCGCGCAAAGCCGTCCGACTTGGCGTCCTGGGTGGATTGCTCGTTGATCCTGCTGGCGGTGCCGCCGATGTGGAAGGTACGCATGGTCAACTGCGTGCCGGGCTCGCCGATGGATTGGGCCGCGATCACGCCGACCGCTTCGCCGCGCTCCACCAGGCGTCCGGTGGCCAGGTTGCGTCCGTAGCAGGCCACGCACACGCCGCGCTTGGACTCGCAGGTCAGCACCGAGCGGATCTTGACGCGCTCGATGCCCGCCGCCTGAATGGCCGCCGCCAGGTCCTCGGTGATCTCCTGGTTGACGCCCACGATCACGTTGCCTTCGTAGTCCTTCTGGTCCTCGAGCGCCACGCGGCCCACAATGCGGTCGCGCAAGGGCTCGATAATCTCGCCCGATTCGATAATGGGCTCCACGTAGATGCCTTCGCCGGTGCCGCAATCGTTCTCGCTGACGATCACGTCCTGCGCCACGTCCACCAGGCGCCGCGTCAGGTAGCCGGAATCGGCCGTCTTCAGCGCCGTGTCGGCCAGCCCCTTGCGCGCGCCGTGCGTGGAGATAAAGTACTGCAGCACGTTGAGGCCTTCGCGGAAGTTGGCCGTGATGGGGGTTTCGATGATCTCCCCGGAGGGCTTGGCCATCAGCCCGCGCATGCCCGAAAGCTGGCGGATCTGCTGTTTGGACCCGCGCGCGCCGGAATCGGCCATGATGTAAATCGGATTGAGATAGCGGCCCGTGCGGTCGTCCTCTTCCATGGCGGCCATCATTTCGTCGGAAACGCGCTCGGTCACCTTGGACCAGATTTCGATGATCTTGTTGTAGCGCTCGCCGTGGGTGATGGCGCCGTCCTGGTACTGGCTTTCGACGGCCACCACTTCCTTCTCGGCGTCGCGCACCAGGCCGGCCTTCTCGGCGGGAACCACCATGTCGTCGATGCCGATGGAAATGCCCGCGCGCGTGGCGTACAGGAAGCCCAGCGCCTTGACCTCGTCCAGCATCTGCACGGTGATATACAAACCGAACTTGAGGTAGCAGTACTGCACCAGCTGGCCCAGGCCTTTTTTCTTGAGCAGGCCGTTGATGAACGGCATGTCCTGTGGCAGGTTGTCGTTGAGGATTACCCGGCCCACGGTAGTTTCCATGTACTGCTTGTTGAACTCGATGGGCTCGGTGTGCAGAATATTCTGGTTGTCGAAGGCGTGCACCAGGTCGATGACGCGGCCGGTGTAGCGCAGCTTGATGGGCGTGAGCGTTTCCACCTCCCCCATTTCGAGGGCGATGAGCACATCGTCGGTGGAAGCGAAGGTGCGGCCCTCCCCCTTGGCGCCGGGACGCGCCTTGGTCAGGTAATAGCAGCCCAGCACCATATCCTGCGTGGGCACGGCAATCGGGCTGCCGTGCGCCGGCGACAGAATGTTGTTGGCCGAGAGCATGAGCGTGGAGGCTTCGATCTGCGCTTCGGGCGAGAGCGGAATGTGGACCGCCATCTGGTCGCCGTCGAAGTCGGCGTTGAACGCCGTGCATACCAGCGGGTGAATCTTGATGGCTTTGCCTTCCACCAGCACCGGCTCGAACGCCTGGATGCCCAGGCGGTGCAGCGTGGGAGCGCGGTTCAGCAGAATGGGGTGGTCCTTGATGACCTCCTCGAGGATGTCCCACACCACCGGGTCCTGCTGCTCCACCAGCTCCTTGGCCTGCTTGATGGTGGTGCAGTGGCCGCGCTGCTCGAGGCGGTGATAGATGAACGGCTTGAAAAGCTCGAGCGCCATCTTCTTGGGAAGACCGCACTGGTTCAGGCGCAGCTCGGGACCCACCACGATCACGGAGCGGCCAGAGTAATCCACGCGCTTGCCGAGCAGGTTCTGGCGGAAGCGGCCCTGCTTGCCTTTGAGCGTATCGGAGAGCGACTTGAGCGGGCGGTTGTTGGCGCCGCGCAGCACGCGGCCGCGGCGGCCGTTGTCGAACAGCGCGTCCACCGCCTCCTGCAGCATGCGCTTCTCGTTGCGCACGATCACGTCCGGGGCATGCAGCTCGATCAGCTTCTTCAACCGGTTGTTGCGGTTGATCACCCGGCGGTAGAGATCGTTCAGGTCGGAGGTGGCGAACCGGCCGCCGTCGAGCGGCACCAGCGGCCGCAGCTCCGGCGGAATCACCGGGATCACATCCAGAATCATCCACTCCGGCTTGTTGCCCGATTTGCGGAACGACTCCACCACGCGCAGCCGCTTGGCGAATTTCAGCTTCTTCTGCACCGACTGCTCGGTCTTCATTTTTTCGCGGATCTCTTCGCTGAGAGCCTCCACGTCGACCTTCTTCAGCAGTTCCTTGATGCCCTCGGCGCCCATCATGGCCACGAATTTGCCGGGCGCCTCCTGGTCGAGCGACCGCTTCCTCTCGTCGGTGATCACCTCGCTCCCCGACAGGCCCTCCACCTCGCCCGGGTCCACCACCACGTAGGCTTCGAAGTAGAGCACCCGCTCCAGCTCGCGCAAGGTGATGTCCAGCAGGTGGCCGATGCGGCTGGGCAGGCCCTTGAAGAACCATACGTGCGAGCACGGGCTGGCCAGCTCGATATGCCCCAGGCGCTCGCGGCGGACGCGCGCGAGGGTGACTTCCACGCCGCACTTGTCGCAGATCACGCCGCGGTGCTTCATGCGCTTGTACTTGCCGCACAGGCATTCCCAGTCCTGGGTGGGGCCGAAGATGCGCGCGCAGAACAGCCCGTCGCGTTCCGGCTTGAAGGTCCGGTAATTGATGGTCTCCGGCTTGGTGACTTCGCCGTGGGACCAGCTCCGGATTTTTTCCGGAGACGCCAGAGAAATGCGGATGGAATCGAAATCCGCGATCAAATTCGCCCGATCGTACGGAGAAGATCTCAAAATTGCCTCCAAGTTCCAAAAACAGTTTCACCGCCGAGGCGCCGAGACGCCGAGAAGAATATTAGGTTCTCGGCGCCTCGGCGTCTCGGCGGTTAATCATTAGTCCGCCGCGAGAGCCGTATCCGGCACTTCGCGCGGCTTCTTCATCAATTCCACATCGAGACACAACGACTGCAACTCGCGAATGAGCACGTTGAAGCTCTCGGGCACGCCCGGCTCGATGGCGGCTTCGCCCTTCACGATGGCCTCGTAGATCTTGGCGCGGCCATACACGTCGTCGGACTTCGCGGTCAGCAGCTCCTGCAGAATGTAAGCGGCGCCGTAGGCCTCGAGCGCCCAGACCTCCATCTCGCCGAAGCGCTGCCCGCCGAATTGCGCCTTCCCGCCCAGGGGCTGCTGCGTGATCAGCGAGTACGGGCCGATGGAACGGGCGTGGATCTTGTCGTCCACCAGGTGGGAGAGCTTCATCATGTAAATGTAGCCGACGGTCACCGGCTGCTCGAACTGGGTGCCGGTCATGCCGTCGTACAGAATGGTCTTGCCGCTGGTGGGCAGCTTGGCGTCGGTGAGGGCCTTCTTGATCTCCCGCTCGGTGGCGCCGTCGAACACCGGGGTGGCGAAATGCACGCCCAGGGCCTTGGCCGCCCAGCCGAGGTGCGTCTCCAGAATCTGGCCCACGTTCATGCGCGAGGGCACGCCCAGGGGGTTGAGCACGATCTCGACCGGGGTTCCATCGGGCAGGTACGGCATGTCCTCGTCGGGGAGAATGCGCGCGATCACACCCTTGTTCCCGTGGCGGCCGGCCATCTTGTCGCCCACCGAAAGCTTGCGCTTCATGGCGATGTACACCTTCACCAGCTTGATCACCCCCGGCGGCAGCTCGTCGCCCTTGCGCAGCTTGGCGACCTTCTCGTCGGTAATCTTCTCCAGGACCGCGATCTGGCGCGAGGTCATCTCTTCGATTTCGTCGATCTGCTCGTTCAGCCGGGGGTCCTTGTTGGCCAGGCGCATGCGCTTCAGGTCGCGCGATTTCATATGCTCGATGATGTCGCGGGTCAGCTCGGTATCTTTCGAAAGCAGGCGCTTGTTGGTCTTTTCGTCGTGCAGGTCGGCCAGCAGCTTCTTGCCGTCCAGCAGGCCGCTGAGGCGCTTGGCGCGCTCGTCGGTCAAAATGCGGATTTCGTCCAGCAGGTTGCGCTGCAGGCGCTGGATCTGCGACTCCTCGATGGATTTCGAACGCTCGTCCTTTTCCTGCCCCTTGCGCGAAAAAATCTTGCAGTCGACGATGGTGCCTTCGATGCCCGGCGGGCAGTACAGGGAAGCGTCCTTCACGTCCCCGGCCTTCTCGCCGAAGATGGCGCGCAGCAGCTTCTCTTCCGGAGTGAGCTGCGTTTCGCCCTTGGGCGTCACTTTGCCCACCAGGATGTCGCCCGGTTTCACCGTGGCGCCGATGCGGATAATGCCGCTTTCGTCCAGGTTCCTCAGGAAGGAGTCGGCGATGTTGGGAATGTCGCGGGTGATCTCCTCCGGGCCCAGCTTGGTATCGCGCGCTTCGATTTCGAACTCCTCGATGTGGATGGAGGTGTAGTAGTCGTCCTTGACCAGCTTCTCGCTCACCAGAATGGCGTCTTCGAAGTTGTACCCGCGCCAGGGCATGAAGGCCACCAGCACGTTGCGCCCCAGGGCCAGCTCGCCTTCGTCGGTGCAGGGGCCATCGGCCAGCACGGTGCCCTTGGGGACCCGCTGTCCCACGCGCACGATGGGCTTCTGGTTGATGCACGTGTTCTGGTTGGAGCGCTTGAACTTGGTGAGCTGGTAGATGTCCGCGCCCACTTCGCGCGAAAGCTGCCCTTCGTGAGCGGCGCCTTCCACGCGGACGATGATGCGCTCGGAATCCACCGAGTCCACCACGCCCGGCCGCTTGCACAACACCACGGCGCCGGAATCCCGCGCGGTCACGTGTTCCATGCCGGTGCCCACGTAGGGAGCGTCGGCGCGCAGCAGGGGCACGGCCTGCCGCTGCATGTTCGATCCCATCAGCGCGCGGTTGGCGTCGTCGTTCTCCAGGAACGGGATCAGACTGGCGGCCACCGAGACCAGCTGCTTGGGGCTGACGTCGATGTATTCGATCTCATCGCGCGACTTGAGCACGAAGTTGCCGGCCTGGCGCGCGTTGGAAAGATCGGGCACGATGCGGCCCTTCTCGTCCAGCTCCACGTTGGCCTGGGCCACCGTCCACTTGTCTTCTTCCCACGCCGAAAGATACTCGCAGTGGGCTTCGAACTCCGCGGCCTGCTTCTTGGAGCCGAGCTTGCGGTTGGTTTCCTCGGCTTCTCCACGCCGGACGATGTCGCCCACCTTGTAGTCGGCATCGCCGGGATTGACGATGCGCACCTCGTCGATCACCACGCCCTTCTGGACTTTGCGGTACGGGCTCTCGATGAAGCCGTATTCGTTGATGCGCGCGAAGCAGGACAGCGACGAGATCAGGCCGATGTTCGGGCCCTCCGGGGTCTCGATGGGGCAGATGCGGCCATAGTGCGTGGGATGCACGTCGCGCACCTCGAACCCGGCGCGCTCACGGCTCAACCCGCCTGGACCCAGCGCGGAAAGACGCCGCTTGTGGGTGATCTCGGAAAGCGGGTTGGTCTGGTCCATGAACTGGGAAAGCTGGCTCGACCCGAAAAACTCGCGGATGGCGGCCATCACCGGCTTGGCGTTCACCAGGTCGTGCGGCATGGCCGTCGACATTTCCTGGTACACCGACATCTTTTCTTTGATGGCGCGCTCCATGCGCACCAGGCCGATGCGGAACTGGTTTTCCAGCAGCTCGCCCACGGCGCGCACGCGGCGGTTGCCCAAATGATCGATATCGTCCACCGCGCCGATGCCCCGGCGCAGCTTCAGCAGGTACTTGATGGTGGCGCGGAAGTCCTCCGAATCGAGCGTGCGCTTGTCGAGCGCGGTGGCGTCCGACTTGTCGTGCAGCTTGATGTTGAACTTCATCCGGCCCACGCGCGAGAAGTCGTACTTGCGCGCGTCGAAGAACATGCCCTGAAACAGCTGGGTGGCGGTGTCGAGCGTGGGCGGATCGCCCGGGCGCAGCTTGCGGTAGATCTCGATCAGCGCTTCGTTCTGCGTCTTCACCGGGTCCTTGCGGATGGTGGCGGAGACCACCGTGCCCACCTCGTCGCGCTCCGGAAAGAAAATCTCGAACTCGCCGATGCCCGCTTCCAGCAGCTTCGCCAGGGCCGGTGGGGTCAGCTCGCTGTTGGCGTCGATGAGCACTTCGCCGGTCGACATATCGACCACGTCGGCCACCACGTACGCGCCTTCCAGATCGTTGGCCGCCACCTCCACCTGCTGGATCTTGGCCTTCTGAATCTCCTTGAACAGGTTCGGCGTGATTTTTTTGCCCTGCCCCACGAGGGTCTCGCCGCCCTTGGCCGAAATGGCGTAGGACAGCTTCAGGTTGGTCAGCCCCTCATCCACGTTCCAGAGCAGCTTCTTCTCTTTGACCGAAATCCGGCTGACGCGGTAGAACGCGCGCAGGATCTGCTCGTCGGTCTTGTATCCCAGGGCCCGCAGAAACACCGATCCGTAGAATTTCCGCTTGCGGTCGATGCGCACGTACAGCAGGTTCTTGAGGTCGTACTCGAATTCCACCCAGCTTCCGCGATACGGAATGATCTTGCCCAGGTAGTAACCCAGAGACGGAGTCTTCTCGAAAAATACTCCCGGCGAACGGTGCAGCTGCGAGACGATCACCCGCTCGGTGCCGTTGATGATGAAGGTTCCGTTGTCGGTCATCAGCGGAATTTCGCCGAAAAACACTTCCTGCTCTTTGATGTCGCGGACGCTCTTCTTCTGCGTCTCCGGGTCTTTGGAATACACCGTCAGGCGGATGGTGACCTTCAGGGGCGCCGCGTAGGTCATGCCGCGCTCCTGGCACTCCTGCATGTCGTACTTCAACTGCAGCCCGACCGGGTCGCCGCACTTGTTGCAGAAGGTGACCACGTTCTTGTTGAAGGTGCCGCAGTGATGGCAGAGGATGTCGCCGGCGTGAAACGGGTCGGTGCGGATGGTGGCGCCGCAATTCCGGCAGGTCGAACGAAGATGATGCAGCCCTTTCAGGTTGCCGCATTTGCATTCCCAGTTGCCGATGGCATAATCGACGAACTCCAGATCGCTGACGCCGCGGAAATCCGAGATCGGAAATACCGAATTGAAAACCGTCTGCAGCCCGATGTCCTCCCGCTCGTTGGGCAGCAGGTCCATTTGCAGGAACCGCTCGTAGGATTTCTTCTGCACCTCGATCAGGTTGGGGATCGGTATGGAGGTCTTGATCTTGGAGAAATCGACCCGCTCGGGGGCAGCGCCGTTATGTTGAAGATTCATTCGTAATTACTCCTGACGGCCGAACCGGCAACGCGATGAAACGTTGCTTAACAATACCTAGCCAACGGCGCCCCGGGAAACGAGGGCGGCGCCGAATGAGCAAACAGGGGCAGGAATCGAACTTCCGGGGATCCGCACACCGGAGGTTCCGTGGTAATGCGCGCGACGAAAACGCGGCTGAGGAAAACGCGGGCGCAGGAATTCCGCAAGATCCCTGGGGAAGCACAGATGCACAAAAATCCCCTCTGTGCAGTTTCGCCGGAACTGCAATTGAAGTACCAGGATTTGGGAATGACGGTCACCAATTGGGATCGAGTCCGCTGATCGAAAGCCCAACTACCCATACTACCAGGGCTTAACGCCCTGCGTCAAACTGCCAAAAAACACGCCTCCCGGAGGGCCCGTGCGGGCCGCGCGGAAGACGGCCGCCGGCTATTTCACTTCCACGGTTGCGCCGGCGTCGGTGAACTTCTTTCGGATGGCCTCGGCCTCGTCCTTGCTGACGCCTTCCTTAATGGCCTTCGGGGCGCCATCCACCAGGTCTTTCGCTTCCTTCAGGCCCAGGCTGGTGACTTCGCGCACCGCCTTGATCACGTTGATCTTGTTGGCGCCGGTCACGGTCAATACGACGGTGAACTCGGTCTTCTCCTCCACCGCTGGGGCCGCCGCCGCCGCCGTACCGCCTGCCGCCGCCGCCGGAGCCGCCGCTGCCGCCGAAACCCCCAACTTCTCCTCCAGCAGCTTCACCAGTTGCGAAGCCTCCAGCAGCGTCAAACCTTGAATCTGATCCGCAATTGCGTTTATATCCGCCATCTTCTTAAACTCCTTGAATTTTGAGCTTTCAGCTTTCCGCTATCAGCCTTCGGCTTGGAACTTATTCTCTTTCACGCCCTGGTCCACAACCACCGCCAGATTGCGGCCCACCGCGCCGACGGCCGTCGCCAGCCGCTGCGCCGGAGCGTTGATCAGGTACAGCAGCTTGGCGAAGATCTGGTCCTTGGACGGCATGGTGGCCAGATCCTGGATCGCCCGGATGTCGATCACGCGGCCTTCCACCAGGCCCGCCTTGAAGGTGAAGGTCGGGTTGGCCTTGGCATACGCCGTCAGCGCCTTGGCCAGCGCCACCGGATCTTCGTTGGTGTACGCCACCGAGGTCATGCCGCGCAGCCCCTTGAGGATCGGCTCGGCGAGGGTGCCTTCCGACGCAATCTCCACCAGGTTGTTCTTGACCACGCGATATTTGCCGCCCACGGCGCGCACCACCTTGCGCAGCTCGAAATCCTGCCCCACCTTCAGCTTCTCGTAGCCGGTGACAAACAGGTTCCGCAGCCGCGCCAGATCCTGGCGCAGAGCGTCGATATCTTTCTTCTTGTCGTCCTTGTTTTTCATGGAAACACCAGTGTGCTTAGCTCGCCGCCGCCTTCACGCTGAACGGCGTCGTATCCACGGCCACGCCCGGGCTCATGGTGGAGCAGATGGTCGCGCTGCGCACATACTTGCCCTTGGCCACCGCCGGCTTGGCCTTGATGACCGCCGAGATCAGGGTGGCGGCGTTTTCCACCAGCTTGCCCGCCTCGAAGCTGATCTTGCCTACCGGAGCGTGGATGATGCCGGTCTTATCGACGCGGAATTCCACTTTGCCGGCTTTGATCTCCCGGATGGCCTTGACCACGTCCACGGTCACCGTGCCGGTCTTGGGGTTGGGCATGAGACCGCGCGGGCCCAGCACTTTGCCCAGCTTGCCCACCGAGCGCATCATGTCCGGGGTGGCGATCACGGCGTCGAAATCGGTCCAGCCTTCCGACTGGATCTTGGTCACCATGTCGTCGCCGCCCACAAAATCGGCGCCCGCCTCGGTCGCCTCCCGCTGCTTGTCGCCGCTGGCAATGACCAGCACCTTCTTGGATTTTCCCAGCCCGTTGGGCATCACCACCGTGCCGCGCACCATCTGATCGGCATGTTTGGGGTCCACCCCGAGACGCATGTGGATTTCCACCGTCTCGTCGAACTTGGCGTATTTGATTTTCTTGAGAAGCGGGACGGCCTCTTCGAGCTGGTATTCCCTGGCCTCTACCTGCTTCTTTGCGGTTTGGTATTGTTTACCGGGATTGCGTGCCATGTTTCCTCATTGGTGCAAGCGGTCCATTCCCAAAAAGGCAAACGAACCTCCCACTGAGCGTTTTTCAAAAGGGACAGCAACTAATCTACCAGATCGCAGAGGGGGATGTCTACCTCAGGCCTCCTGGCCTGCCCCCGTGGCCCGAAGGGCCACCAAAGACCGTGCCCGGTGCGCGCCTGCGCCATGAGGGCACGGCCGGGAGGCCTACCCCACCGAGGCCTACTTGAGGACGATCTTCTTCACGCCGGTGTTGTTGGCGCTGTCGGCGGCGCGGATCACCAGCAGGTGCTCTCCGGGCGCGAGGCCCGTGAGGTCGAGCGTGAACTTCTCGCGCGCGGAATCGATCACCCCGTCGGCGGCCTCCACGGGAACCCAGCCGCCCGCGTCGAGCGAGTATTCGCAGCGCCGCAGGGGAGAGGCGGCATCCACCGCATCCCACTCCACGTGGGCCGTTCCGCCCGAGTATCGCACCGCGCCGATGGTCACCACCGGCGGCGTATTGTCGATCATCACCGGAGCGCTCACCAGTTGCGCTTCGCGCGCCGAGGCCGGCGCGTTGGCTTCCCGGTCCGACGCCATCACGCGGAAATAGTATTTGCCGTCGGCCAGAATATCGGCGTCGAAGCTGATCGAGTTGTCGTGGGTATTGCCCTTGAGCAGCATCCACCGCGTCTCGTCCTCGCCGCGGAAGTACACGTTGAACACCAGCCGGTCGCCATCGGGATCTTCCGCTTGCCACGAAACCGTGATCTGCTGCGCGGAGGCGCGCGGCAGGGTCTGCGTGGGCGTGCCCGCCGATTGCGCGGCGGTGACATCGCCCGTATCGGTCACGGTGACGGTATAGGCGGCCGTCGGGTTGGCGGCTGCCGGCTTGGCGCCCTGCGTGGAGGCCGCGGCCTGCGTGACCACGTTGATGCTCTTCACCACCGGCGGGGAGTTCTGGGGCAGATAGGCCAGGGTGACGCTGTTGAGCATGGGCGTGGTCCCCGGCCGCGCCGGCCCGCCGCCGGCCATTTCCACCTTCCATTCGATATAGCGCGCGTTGGGGCTGGTGATGCGCGAGCCCGCCGGGTCGGTGAGCGCGCCCGACCATTCGCTCCAGGTGCGGTCCGGCTTGGACGAGTTGCCGGCCCGCGTGTGGAACACCAGCGCGCAGCCGGCCGGCACCTCCGCGCGCCAGCTCAGGCTCCCCCAGCGCGAGGCGGTGCCGCTGTCGTGCACCGGCGCTTCATAAACGCCGCTCGCCGCCGGCGCTTCGCCCAGGCGGTAGATGCGGCCCATGTTGCCCGTGGCCGCCAGGATGGAATGCTCCGCCGCCAGCAGGCGGGTGGTTTCGCCCTCGTTGGTCTGCGCCACCAGGGTGACGCGGCGGTCGGGCGATAGACCGTAGATGCGGCCGTTCTCGTCGGTGGAGAAGAGAAGCTGGTTTTCCAGCGCCAGCAGATCGTAAACGTTCTCCTCTTTCGAGCTCCACAGCGTCTCCACCGTGTTGTCCGGATTGATGCGGTAGACCGCCGATTTTTCGACGCTGGTGTCCACCACCGGGGTGAATTGCGTGGTCACCTGCGGGGTGGCGGCGGCCGGCGTGGCGCCGGGGGCGGGCTGCTTGCCGTCGGGAGGCTTGATTTCGCCGCCGGGGCCCGCCTGGGCGTCCACCGTGATGGTGCTGCTCACCGCGGTCGCCGCGCCGGCGCCGCTCATGCCCTGGGCCGCTTGCGCCGCCGTCTGCGCGCGTTTGGAAACGGAGCCTCCGAGCGCGGCCGCGTACACCGTGCCGTCCGGCATGGGAACGATGGCGCGGATCTCCGGCAGGCCGGCATCGTACAGCACGAAGGCCTTGTCCTTCGCCGAGATCCGGTAGAGAATGCCGTTGGGCTCGGTGCCGGCCAGCACCCGGTTCTGCGCATCCACCGCCAGGCCGGTGACGTGAGACTGGCCGGTATCGTAATACACTTCGCCTTTTCCCGGACCTTCCACGCGGAAAACTTTGCCCTGGTCGCCCGTGCCCACGTAGAGGGCGCCGTCCGCGCCAAGGGCCAGCGACCAGATGTAGCGGGCCTTGGGGGCGAAATACTCTTCGGCCTTTCCGTGTTCGATGCGGTACACCTTGCCGTCGGGCGAGGTCCCGGCATACACCGCGCCCGAGCGGTCCGCCGCGATGGCGAAAATTTCGGGCTGCTCGGCGGTCCACAACAGGGACGAATGGCCCGCGCGGTCGATGCGATACACGCGCCCGCGATGTCCGGTGGCGGCGTAGAGGGTTCCATCGGGGGCCTGCGCCACGCTCCAGATCACGGGCTGATCCGAGGTGAAGACGGTATCCACTTTCGGCGCCAGCGACAGCCGCCCATCCCGGCTGAGCGAAATGCCTTCGAAGCGCCCGCGCACGAAATCGCCGTACGAATTCATCTCCCAGGCCTGCGTGCCGCTCGCCGGCGCAAGGGGAGCGAGCGCCGCCAGCAGGGCGGCCGCGCGGGCGATCTGACGCATGAAACGCTTCATTCCTTTATTTCCACCTGGACCGTCTTGATGCCGGTGACGACCATGTCCCCCACGTCGACCTCCATCTCGGCCACCTTCGAGTTGCGCGTCTGGGTCACGCCCGCCAGACTCGCTTGCGAGCCCGCCAGGATCAGGGACACCGAGGGCGGCGGATCGGGCAGATCGGCGCCTTCCAGCTGAAACGCCGGGTCGGCGCGCCACACCCGTATGTACGCCCTGGTGTTGGGGTGGAGATTGTTCACCGTGGTGATCAACTGGCCGGGACTGCGCGGGCTGGCGGTGAGGATCTGCCGAAAATCGGTGAGGTTCGCCGTGTTGCCGTCGGCCACGGTGAAGTAGAGCGTGCCGGGCTCGGCGCCCTGCGGCACCCGGTACTCCGCCTGGCGGGTAACCTCGGAGCCGTTCTCCCCCGCCAGCAGAACCTTGATTTGAATCGTATCCCCGGGACGGGCTTCCCTCCGCGAAACCGATATGCCATCGATGGTCAACTGTTTTTTCTGGTCGAAGGCCTCCACCTGCAGCGCGACCTTTTTCAATTGGAGGGCCACGAAACCGCTCTGCATCGCGTAGGCCACCGGGACGGCGGTGGAGAGCGACACCAACATCGCCGAGCCGTTATCGGCGGCGAACATGTTGTTGATTTTGAGCGGCGCCGACGCGTCCTGGAAATCCACTTCTCCGGTGACGCGCAGGCTGGAGGCGCCCACCGTGCGCTCGGTGGCGTCGATGGTGGAGTAGAGCGCCATCTGGAGGAGCAGCGGCGAGAGCAGCGGATCGTTCACCATCTGCATGCGGTAGGTCTCGACGGGGCGGCCGCCGTGCGACACGGCGATGGCCACCGGCACCATGGCCGCGCGCTTGCCCAACTCGCCGGCAATGGCGGTGTTGCCGTCCCGGCTGATGGCGCCCATCCACTCCCGCGCCGTGGAGAGTTTGAAGGACGTATTGACACTGGCCAGGAGGGTGACCACTTCCGCGCGCGCGAACGGCAGGGAGGTTGCCCCGATATCCAGAAACCGGTGCCCGAAGGCATACAGCCGATTGCCGTCGATGTAAGTCACCGTGCCGTCGGCGCCCACGCTGAGGTCGCCGGCCAGAAGCTGGACGCTGATCATGGAGCCCGGCTTGAGGTCGGCGGGATTGCCCATGCCGGGCTCGATTTTGGCGCCGGCGGTGATGCCCTGGCTTGGCTCCAGGCCGAGCGTGCGCAGTTGCGGCGCGAAGGCTTCCAGCGTGGCGCGGCTGAAGCCGCCGAACGAGACCGGGGTGGCGATGTCGAGCATGCGCGCGCCGCCGGCGGATGGGGAAAGGGCGCCCGGCCCCGGCTTGGGAAGCACCCGCGTCAGGTCCCGGTCGGCCAGCGCGATAG
>JADGNR010000423.1 GCA_017883415.1 Bryobacteraceae bacterium
GGTGATGCGGTTATAGACTACGGTGGGAATCGGCACCATGAAGAACAGCAGAAACAGCGGGAACGCCAGCTTCTTCATGATCGCGTCGCCGCCCAGCAGCCACACCGCGCCGATCAGGGTAATGACGAAAGCCGTGCGCGCCAGGAACAGCTCCGCTCCGAGCGTGGCGATGACCAGCTGGAGCCCTCCGTAGAGCACCACCGCCAGCCCCCACCAGTTCGGCCGGATCGGCGTGGCGAGCAATTCCGCGCGGCGCTGCCAGATGATGAATCCGGCAATCACCGGGACAAAGAACCCATGTCCCATGTCCGGATCGTTATCCCACTGCCAGACGAGAAGTTTCAGGACCGGCGCGTAACAGGCGATCATCAGGACGCCAAACCAGGCGATCCTGACCCAAGGCAGTCTGGCTGCCGGGGTAAGAGCAGGGGCCGAAGTCATAAGAATGCTACCCGCATATGATAGCAACCCGACAGGCGGCACAGCCGGGCGCGTGGCGCGGTGAGAGCTAGGACGATGCGCCACCCAATCCGTTGTAGCGCCGCCAGCACGCGCCGCGCCTTGGTCGCAGGCCAAACGCTCATGCGGCGATGGAAAACCGCAACGTGTCGGCTCCGGGCGGCATCTCCCCGTGCTCGATTTCTTCGGCTATCACACGGAGCGCAAAGGCTTTGGCCTTTAGGGTGGCTTCTTCTGAGGTTGCGCCGTACACGGTCACGCCCGGCAACTCGGAAATGTCGGCAATCCAGCGGCCGTCCGTTTCGCGCAACAACCGGTGCTGGAACACTGTACCCTGACTCGGACATCGAGCCCCAAACATCGGCCTCGCGCGGTCATGCATCGGGTGTATGCGGCCCGCCACGCTAGACTGGAAAACGTGGAAGAAGAGATCCTGGGCCGGGCCTATGATTCCCGCCTGATGCGCCGTCTGGTGGGGTACATGCGCCCGTACCGCGGGATGGTGGCGCTTTCCCTGGTATTCCTGCTGGCCCAGTCGGTCTTGCAGGTACTCGGGCCGCTGCTCACCAAAATCGCCATCGACCGGTACGTCCGCCCGGGCGGGCATCCCGCCCGCTCGTTTCTCGATCCGCTGCTTCCGGCCGACCCCTGGACCGGCCTCTCGGCCATCGCCCTGCTCTACCTGGCGGTGCTCGCTGGGACTTTCGTCTCCGAGTTCGGCGAGATGTACCTCATGCAGTACACCGGGCAACGGGCCATGTTCGACCTGCGCAAGCAGCTCATGGAACACCTGCAGCGGCTGGACCTGGCGTTTTACGACCGCAACCCGGTGGGCCGCCTGGTGACGCGCGTCACCACCGACGTGGATGTGCTGAACGACCTCTTCGCCTCGGGGCTGGTGACCATTCTGGGCGATCTGCTGGTGCTGGCGCTCATCGTGGCGTTCATGTTCCGGCTCAGCCCGCTGCTGACCGCGATCATGATGGCGGCGATGCCGTTCGTCATCCTGGTGACGGTGGTGTTCCGACGCAGCGTCACCCAGAGCTATCGCCGCATCCGCATCGCCATCGCCAAGATCAACGCCTACCTGCAGGAGCACGTCACCGGGATCGTGGTGCTGCAACTGTTCAATCGCGAGCGGCGCAGCGGGGAAGAGTTCGAGTTGGTGAACCGCGAGCACATGAACGCGTTCAAGGACGCCATCACCGCCTACGGCTGGTTCTATCCCATAGTGGAATTCATTTCCATGCTGGCGCTGGCGGGAATTCTGACGTACGGCGGATTTCGCATCGAGAGCGGGCGGCTGACGCTCGGGGTGGTAGTGGCCTTTTTGCAGTACGGCCAGCGCTTCTTCCGGCCGATCCAGGACCTGAGCGAGAAGTACAGCATTCTGCAATCGGCCATGGCTTCGGCGGAGCGCATCTTCAAGCTGCTCGATACTCCAGCCTCGGTGCTCGCGCCCGCCGCGCCGCGTCCCGTTCCGCGCGCCATCGCGCCCATCGAGTTCGACCACGTCTGGTTCGCCTACCTGGGCGAGGACTGGGTTCTCCAGGACGTCAGCTTCACCATCGCGCCGGGGGAAACCATCGCCGTGGTGGGCCACACGGGCGCGGGAAAGACCACGCTCATCAGCCTGCTGCTGCGCTTCTACGACGTCCAAAAGGGCGGCATACGGCTGGGCGGCGTGGACCTGCGGGAGTTCGATCCCCTCGATCTGCGGCGCCAGTTCGGCGTGGTGTTGCAGGACCCGTATCTGTTCACCGGAACGCTGGAAGACAATATCCGGCTGGGCACGGAAACCATCCGGCGCGAGGAAGTGGAAGCGGCGGCCGAGCAGGTGAACCTGCTCGATTTCATCCGCACCCTGCCGGAGGGTTTCTCGCATTCCATCCGCGAGCGCGGCAGCGGCCTTTCCACCGGACAGAAGCAGTTGATCGGCTTTGCGCGCGCCCTGGCGCACAATCCGCGCTACCTGATCCTGGACGAAGCCACTTCGAGCGTCGACACGGAAACCGAGTTCCGCGTGCGGGAAGCGTTGGGCCGCATGGTGCAGGGGCGGACCTCGATCGTCATCGCGCACCGCCTTTCGACCATCCAGCGCGCCGACCGCATCCTGGTGATGCACAAGGGCCGCCTGCGCGAATCGGGCACCCACCAGGAGCTGCTCGCCGCGCGCGGCATTTACTGGAAGCTGTACCAGTTGCAGTATAAGGACCAGGAAGTGCGGGCTGGGTAGCTCCCCACTGGCCCGCCGAAAATGGCGGTATACCCGCTAACGGGGAACGCCAGATCTCCATTTCAGACTGAACCAACACATTTTTTGTGCGAGATCGTTTTTTTCATTCGCTCTCTGATGGAAGGGACCGGTCCCCGCTTTGGGAGGAACCCTCTATAGTCCCGCGAGCTGCTGAATGCGACGCATCAGGACCGCAATGCGCGATTGGTTGGCCGCATCGGGCAGCAAGTGACCCGCGAGCGCATCGATGAAGCGCGCATCGCCGAGCAGCGCCCGAAGTTCGAGTTCCAGATAGGCGCGCAGATCCTCGGGCGCCGCACGCACTTCTTCCAACAACGCCGGGCACCCGTCGATAACTGAAATCGTATCCTCCATGTCGGGGCCGAAGAAGTTGCCTGCGCCGCGGCCCTTGAATGCTTCGAGCTTGGTCGCCAGGAAATATGGCGCGTTGATGATTCTGATTTGCAGTGACGGCTCGATCATAACCGCTTTGGCAAATTCCATGGCTCCTTTGTACCACCGGTTTGAAAAGCCGAGGATCTTTTCGTCCAGGGGCATCACGTCCAGGATCAGCCCGCCATTCTTCCAACGGCACAGAGGCGCGCCTTCGCTCGCATCTTCGGTGAATCCAACGCCCCGGAGTCGTTCAGCGAACTTCACATACTCGTGGTATGACGTGATCCCGGCAATCGCGTCGACATCGATGGTTGCACGCACGCCCGGCACGGCTTCGTCGGTGATGAGTAAGCCTGTAACGCAGCCGCCCACAAATACGAGTTCGTCCAGCAGTGGTCCCAGCAACCGGGCCACGGAGGCCAGGAGCTCACGATTGGTGTCATGCATGCGCAGCCAACCGAAGCCTGCTGAGGAGCATCTCTTCCGCCAATTTGCGTTCTCTCGCGCGGCCGTCTCTGAGCGCGTCGACTAACGCCAGAAACTCATGGAGGACAGGATCGCGAAGCGCCGCTTTGGGGGCCTGCCGGTAAAGAGGTTCGAAAGCAATCCCTCGTCGCGATCCGGCCGGATACGGCCAAACGGGGGGTAGCTCGTTACCTTGCACAATGACTTTCCGCAACGGTTCTGCGGCATAAGAGGTCGGAACACCGCGCGTCGGCTCACCCCGTTCGGCGGGGAAAGCGTACTTCAATCCATGGATCAGGAACTCCTCGATTGCGCTCAGGTTGGGGCGTTCACCCAATTCGGGCCCATGCAGCAGATGCGATCGCTGGGCGCGCTTCACCGCCGCGTGGACCTCCGACGGGCTCATCGAAAGCTCCAGTGCGATCCGCGAATAAGGCGGCCGCGGAGGCGCGTACCTGCATAGCTGCAAAACCACTGCGATGTCCTGGGGCTTGAGTGCGGCCATAGCCCTATTCTATATTCGCGATTCGCGAATAGCGAATTCCGGGCTTCCGCGGGCTACTTCGTCCGGTACGCCAGGTTCAGCAACCCCACCAGCCCCAAAGTCCTACCCCTTTCCGCACACGCTCATCAAGCGCTCCCGGTACCGCCGGCTCACGCGCAGCCGGGTTCCATCCTTCAGGACCGCCTCGTACTCCCCGCCGGCCCCCATTTGTAGTTCCCGCACGCGATCCAGATTCACAATCGCCGAGCGGTGAATGCGGCAGAACGACCCAGGGTCCAGATCCCGTTCCAAATCGGCCATCTTGCGCCGCAGAAGGTGGGCCTTGCCCGCCACGTGCAGGCAGGCGTAGTAGTCCGCAGCCTCGATCCAGTCGATCTCGCAGGTTCGCAGAAAACAGACCCGGCCGGCACTCCGTACAATCAGCCGTTCCATGGCGCCCCCCGGGCTCCGCCGGATGTGATCCTTGGCGCGCGCCAGGGTGCGCAGGAAACGCGCGTCGTCGAACGGCTTCAGCAGATAGTCGAGCGCCTCCACCTCGAAGGCCTTGAGCGCGTAGCGATCGTACGCCGTCACGAATACGATTGCCCGGGGCGCCTCGCCGCCCAGCGATTCCAGTACGTCGAAGCCGTCGCAGCCGGGCATCTGCACGTCGAGGAAGAGCAGGTCGGGAGCGAGCCGGCGCACGTCGCGGATGGCTTGCCCGCCGGAACCGCATTCGCCCACAATCTCGATCTCCGGATCGCGGCGCAGCAGGACCAGCAGGTTGGTGCGCGCCAGCGGCTCGTCGTCCACCACCAGGGTACGGATGGCGTTCATACGGGCACGGTCCGGTAAGGAACCGTCACGATGGCTTCCACGCCGCCGGCGCAGTTCCGAACGGTGAGCGCCGACTCCCCGCCGTAGAGGCTGGCCAAACGCGCGCGGCTGTTCGAGACCCCGATCCACGCGGTACCACCGTTCTCGCGCGGCGGGCCGTCCTTGGAGCTCCGTATGGTGCGCGCGGCGCCCGCGCG
>JADGNR010000128.1 GCA_017883415.1 Bryobacteraceae bacterium
CTGCTCCAGGAATTCAGCCCCGCGCCGCTGCCCCCGGAGCATGCCATGATCGCGGCGTTCACCCACCTTTTCAGCAACCCGGTGGGGTATGGGGCCGGCTACTATTCCTACAAGTGGGCCGAGGTGCTGGACGCCGACGCCTTCACCCGGTTCCGCGATCACGGCATCTTCAGCCGCTCGATCGGCGAGGAGTTCCGCGGGAAGATTCTCTCCCAGGGGGACAGCGACGATCCCGCCGAGCTGTATCGCCGGTTCATGGGGCGGGAGCCGGATCCGCGGGCGCTGCTGGAGCGATCGGGCCTGGCGTAGAGCGGAATCGCCCAGGCGAGGCGATGCCTCAGACCGCACCCGTCAGCGCCGCCGCGGCTACCGGAAACTTCTCCGGCAGCAGTTCCCGCAGGCGCGCCAGGTCGACCGGCCGGGAGAACAGATACCCCTGCCCATAGGGGCACCCCAACTCCCTCAGCAGAATCGCCTGCTCCGGAGTTTCGACGCCTTCGGCGACGACCGCCATGCGTAGCGAGCGCGCCAGGTCGACGATCGCCCGCACGATTCCGACGCCCTGGGCGCCCGCGGTGAGACGCGAAACAAACGAGCGGTCGATCTTGAGGGTGTCGAAGGGAAACTGGTGCAGATAGGCCAGGGAGGAATAGCCCGTCCCGAAATCGTCCAGCTTCAGCTCCACTCCCATGTCGCGGAGCCGGCCCAATACCATAGCGGCTTTCTCGGGAGCTTGCATGATGATGGTTTCGGTGACCTCCAGGTGCAGGGCGCCGGGCGGCAGGCCGGTAGAGGACAGGCACTGGGCCACCTGTTCCACCAGGTCCGGCTCGGCGAACTGGCGTCCGGAAACATTGACGCTGACGGTCAGGTGCGGAAACGAGCGGCGCAGTGCGGCCGTGTCGGCGCAGGCCTGCTCCAGCACCTGCCTGCCCAGGGCCACAATCAGCCCGGTCCGCTCCGCGGTGGCGATGAACTCCGCGGGCATTACCAGCGCGCAACCGGGGCGCTGCCAGCGCACCAGCGCCTCGAGTCCATCGATCTCTCCCGACTCCAGGTTTACCTTAGGCTGGTAGTGCACTACGAACTCGCGCCGCTCCAGGGCCTGGCGGAGATCGTTTTCGAGGCGAAGCTCTTCGCGGTCGTGCTCGCGCATTTCCTGTTGAAATACTTCGATGCAGCCCTTGCCGCGTTCGCGCGCGTGGCGTAGGGCGGCGCCGGCATCGCGCAACAGCGGTTCTGAGGACGAGCCGGCGGAGGCCAGCGCGATGCCGATGCCGGAGGTGGCGACCAGGGTTTGTCCATCCAGAGAAAAGGGCTCGCTCAGAGCGCACTGGATGCGGCTGGCGAGCTCCGTGGCCTGGGCGAGCGAGCGGGCCGGGCGAAGCAGGACGGCGAACTGCCGATCGGCCGGACGGCACAACGCGACCGATGCCGCCTCCGGCAGCGATCCGAGCAAGCGGCGCAGGCGTTCCGCCACGGCGGCCAGGAGGCGTCCCGCCGGTCCGTCGGGCAGGGCCTCGTCGATCTGGTCGAAGCAATCGAGTTCGCACAGCAGCAAGGCGGTTCTCCCGCCGCGTGCCGAATCGGAATCCCAGGACGCTTCCCCGGCGGCCCGCAGCTCCTCTTCCAGCCACACCCGGTTGGGCAGCGAGGTTACCGGGTCTATGGTCTGACGGCGGGTGATGTCCGTCTGGCACCCGGCGATGCGGACGGCGCGGCCGGCGGAATCGCGCGACACGCCTCCCCGGTTTTCCATCCACCGGTACCGGCCATCCTTGCAGCCCATGCGGTAACGGCATTCCAGGCTGCCGCCGCGTCCTTGCAGAAGGGATTCCACCTCCACCCGTATGCGCTGGCGGTCGTCGGGATGGATGCGGCCAAACCACTCCTCCACGCCGCCGCCAATCTCCTCCCCGAAAAACCCCAGCAGCGATTTCCAGCGCGGGGAATAGTAGACCCTGCCCGTCCCTAAGTCCCAGTCCCACAAGCCCTCTTCGGTGGCGCGCGAGGCCAGTTGATAGAGGTCCTTGCTCCGGCGGAGCTCGCGGGAGGCCGTGGACAGGGCCAGGCGCGACTCGATGCGCGCCAGCGCCACGGCAAAGTCCACCGGCTTGGTGATGTAATCGTTGGCCCCCAACTGCAAGGCGGCCACCACGTTTTCGCTCTCCTGCTGCGCCGTCACCATGATGACGGGCAGCTCCCTGCCGGCCTCGGTCCGGCGAAGGCGCCGGAGCACTTCGACGCCGCTGAGACCGGGCATCATGCTATCGAGCAGCACCAGATCGAAGGAACCGCTGGCCACCAGGCGCAGCGCCTGCTGCCCGTCCTGGGCCAGCTCCACTTCATACCCGTTCTGCAGAAGCCGCAAGCGGAGCATGTCCCGGCTCATTTCGTCGTCATCCACGATTAACAGCCGCGCGGCGTGCGCCATCGCTCTCCTCCTGGGACGCCAGCGGCGCCATCTTCGCCGGGACCCGCATCACGAAATTCGACCTTTTCCACTCCGGGGCCGACCAGGTCGACGTCTCCTTTGCAAAGACACCGGCGAGCCGGATGCCCCGTTTGTCTTATCGGCGGAATGGGCCGGGAACTGCAGGGTCCGCGGTCAGCGATCCGCCAAAGCCGGCGGCCGGGGCGCGGAAGGCGGATCGCGGAAAGCCTGCCCAACGGGAATTCCGGCGGGGCGCGGAGCTCGCCCGTTACCGCTGGTTCGCCTTGAGCACCTTTTTGCGCAGGCGGATGGAGAGCGGCGTCACTTCCACGTATTCGTCCTCGCGGATGAATTCGATGGCCTGCTCCAGGTTCAGAAGGCGCGGCGGCACCAGGCGGATGGCTTCGTCGGCGGTCGAGGCGCGCATGTTGGTGAGCTTCTTTTCCTTGACGATGTTGACGTCCAGGTCGGCGTCGCGGGCGTTCTCGCCCACAATCATGCCCCCGTAGACCTCGGTGCCGGGCGCCACGAAGATCTCGCCGCGCTCCTGCAAGTTGAACGTGGCATAGCCGGTGACGCGGCCGGGGCGGTCCGCCACCAGCGATCCGGTGGGGCGCGTGGCGATCTCGCCCTGCCACTCGATATAGCCGTGAAACAGCGCGTTCATGATGGCCGTGCCGCGCGTGTCGGTCAGGATTTCGCTGCGCAGCCCGATCAGCCCCCGCGACGGCACCAGGAACTCCAGGCGCACGCGTCCCGAGCCGTGGTTGACCATCTTGATCATCTTGCCCTTGCGCTGGCCCATCTTCTCGATCACCACGCCGAGAAAGTTTTCCGGGCAGTCGATGGTCAGATGCTCGAGCGGCTCCTGTAGTTTGTGGTCGATGGTGCGCGTGAGGATCTCGGGTTTGCCCACCATCAGCTCATAGCCCTCGCGGCGCATCATCTCGATCAGGATGGCCAGTTGCAATTCGCCGCGGCCCATCACCTTGAAGGTGTCGTGGCCCAGTTCCTCGACGCGAATCGATACGTTGGTGAGGAGTTCCTTGTCCAGCCGCTCGCGCAGGTTGCGCGAGGTCACCCATTGCCCCTCGCGGCCGGCGAACGGCGAGGTATTGATGGTGAACGCCATGGCGATGGTGGGCTCGTCGATATGGATCATGGGCAGCGGCTGGGGCGTCTCCGCGCTGGTGACCGTTTCCCCGATGGTGATGCCCTCCACCCCCGCGATGGCGAGCATGTCGCCCGGCCGTCCGATGGTCTCATCCACGCGCTTCAATCCTTCGAACGAATACAGCTTGGTGATGCGCGTGTTGTGCATCGTGCCGTCGCGCTTGGCGATGGCCACCGTGTCGCCGTATTTCAAAGTCCCGTTGAAGACCCGGCCGATCCCCAGACGGCCCAGGTAATCGCTGTAATCCAGGTTGGCGATGATCATTTGCAGCACGCCCTCGGCATCGCCCACCGGCGCGGGGATGTGCTCCAGAATGGCGTCGAACAGCGGCCGCAAGTCGGTCGATGGATCGTCCAGCGAGCGCTTGGCCACTCCGGTCTTGGACACGGTGTAGAGCACCGGAAAATCAAGCTGGTCTTCGGTGGCGTCGAGATCGATGAACAGGTCGTAGATCTCGTCCAGCACCTCCGGCACGCGCGCGTCCGGCCGGTCGATCTTATTGATCACCACGATGGGCGGAAGATGGGCCTCCAGCGCCTTCGACAGCACGTAGCGGGTTTGCGGCAGCGGCCCTTCGCTGGCATCCACCAGCAGCATCACGCCATCGACGATTTTGAGCGCGCGCTCCACCTCGCCGCCGAAATCGCTGTGGCCGGGCGTGTCCACGATGTTGATCTTGATGCCGTGGTAGCGCACCCCGGTGATCTTGGCCAGGATGGTGATGCCGCGCTCGCGTTCGAGCGCGTTGGAATCCATCACGCGGTCCACGTGCTCCTCGTGCGAGCCGAAGATGCCGCTCTGGTTGAGCATGGCGTCCACCAGCGTGGTTTTGCCATGATCCACATGGGCGATGATCGCGATATTGCGAATGCCTGTATGGCTGCTTTTCATTGAGTTCGTTTCGAATCGGATGGCGATGCCGGGAAGCGCCGCGCGGCCGGTGGTGCCCGCCGCCAAAGAGGTCCGTAGCTCAAATTTTAACACGGCGAGCGGGGCAGGCTCTGCCCGATCCAGCTCGGTCCATGGCGCCATCATCTGCTCGCGCGCCACCCGGCGCCAATCGATCGCGAAACCGGCCTGCATCGCAAGCTCCCGAGTGAACTCGCGCTGCGCGCGGCGGTTGCCCGTCCCGGAATGGATGATGGCGTGGCGACCGTGGGGTGAGAAGCGTCTATTTTGGACTCCAATTGGACGCCAAAACGCTACCTTCGATCAATATTCCGGTTGTATGTCTTTGAGGTATTTGGTCGGGCCGCCGAGATTTGAACTCGGGACCTCTTGCACCCCAAGCAAGCGCGCTAGCCAGGCTGCGCCACGGCCCGATCCGAGATCATTGTAGCATGGGACTTTCGCAGCCTTGTGCGCTTCCCAAGGCCCGCATGACAGCAGCGTCATTTTCCATGGCCTTTTCGAGCCACCGCACCCGCACTACCGCAACATTTTCAAATCCCGACGGGTTCTTTTAGCAACGTTTACAAATTCACGAGCGTCTACAAACTATGCCGCACAGAATCTCGGTTGTGGTCGACGATGAACCGGCGGTTCGGGCTTATGTCAAGGCAATCTTGCAGCGCGAACAGTTTCAGACCGTCGAAGCTGAAAATGGCGCCGACGGATTCGAGGTCGTGCGGAAACTCTCGGGCGAAGTGGCGCTCATCGTCACCGATGTGCAGATGCCCGGCGGCGACGGATTGACCCTCGCATCGTCCGTCAGGGAGACGTTTCCGGCGGTCGCGATCATTCTGGTCTCCGGCCACGTCACGCCGGATACCAGTTTCGAGTTCGTGCAGAAACCGTTTCCGCCCAATGCGCTCCTGCAGGCGGTGCGGAATGTCATGACCGTGGATCGCCGGTAAATGCTCCAATGGAAATGTGGCTTCCGTCCCTCGGGCGTGCCGGTTCTCCGTTGCCGCCATCGTGAGCATTCTGGCGCTGCCGTGCTTCGCCCAGAACCCGGCAAACCCGCCGCCGGAGATCGTCACCGACCGCCCCGACACCACCGAGTCCGCCATTGTGGTGCCGCGTGGGTCAATCCAATTTGAGAATGGGTTCGGATGGACGCGCGACCACGGTAGCTCCACGCTGGACCTGTCGGAAACGCTGGTGCGCCTCGGCCTCTGGCGCCGCACCGAAATTCGCTTCCTGGCGCCGAACTACCTCTATGGCACGGCGGGCGGACCGAACGCGTCCGGCTTCGCGGATATGGGCGTGAGCGTGAAGCAACAGCTTGGACCCTTGCCCGGCCGCTTCGACCTGGCAGCGATCGTCGGCGCCAGTCTTCCTACCGGCGCGCACGATGTGAGCACCCGCGGATTCGACCCGTTCCTCAAGTTTGGATGGTCGCGCGATCTGGCGGACGGGTGGACCGTGGGCGGCATGCCGGCGCTCTTCTATGCCACCGAAGACGGACGCCGCAACCTTACTTGGGAACTCACGTGGAACCTGGAGCGGGAGATCGGCAAGCGCTCGGCGGCCTTCGTGGAATACGCCGGCGATTATCCCCACACCGGCGGTTCACGCCAATTACTGCATTGCGGCGCGGCGTTCAGACCCACGCCGAGGCAACAGGTCGATCTCATTTTCGGATTCGGGATTTCCCACGCCGCACCCCATCGCTTCTTGTCCGTGGGATACTCGTTTCGCATCGACGGCCTGTTCGGCGACAAGCGGCTACCGCGGCCATGAGCGCTATCATCGATTCCATGCGTTCCCTCGCGCTTCTTGCGGTGGCTCTGGCCTCCGCCGCCTCGGCCCAGCCGGTCGAAGACGCTCTGCGGGCGCGGATCGGCAACTTCCATGGCACGGTTACGCTGTATGCGAAGAATCTCGATACCGGCACGGCAGTCGGCATTCGCCCCTCCGATCCGGTCCGCACCGCGAGCACCATCAAGCTGCCCATCATGCTCGCGGTGTTCGATGCCGTGGCCCGCGGTCAGGCCAAATGGAGCGAGTTGCTCACCCTCACCGCCGCCGATAAAGTGTCCGGCTCCGGCATCCTCGGCGCCGAAATCTCGGACGGCGTCCGCTTGCCGCTCGTCGATGTCCTGCACCTGATGATCGTGCTCAGCGACAACACGGCCACCAACATGATCCTGGAGCGGTTCACCGCCGACGCGGTCAACGCGTACCTGGACAAGATCGGCATCCGGACCACGCGCGCGATGCGCAAAGTCCGCGGCGATGGCGCCCAGCTCAAGGCGCCGGAGGGTTGGTCGGCAGCCGGCAAACTACCCGAAAATCAGAAATACGGCCTGGGCGTGTCGACGCCGCGCGATATGGTGACCATCCTCGAAAGACTGTCGCGCGGCGAAATTGTCAGCGCCGAGGCCTCCGGGGAGATCATCGCGATTCTCAAGCGCTGTCAGGACTCGACCGGAATCCGCCGCCACATGGGCAGCTTGCCGGTGGCGAACAAAACCGGCGCGCTCGACGCGCTGCGCTCCGACGTGGGGATCGTCTACTCCAATGGCGGCCGCATCGCCATGGCCCTCACCGTGGACGGCATGCCCACCGTCGATTACACGCCCGACAATGCCGGCTCACTGCTGATCGCGGATCTGGCGAAGATCCTGGTCGACGGGCTCGCGAAGAAGTAACCCCGCTTCGCGCGCCACCGTTCAGATCATCTCGTTCAGCAACTCGGGGCGGGGGTGCGGGATCACCACTTTGTTCACCAGCATGCCCTTCTGGGCCACGATCTGCGCGCCGGCCTCGACCGCGCTCTGCACCGCGGCCACGTTGCCCGTCAGGGTGACGAAGGCCTTGCCGCCCAGCGCCATGGCCAGGCGGATCTCGATGAGCTGGACGTTGGCGGCCTTCACCGCGGCATCCGCGCCTTCGATCAGGGAGGCCACGGAAAACGACTCGACAATCCCCAGCGCGTCCAGCTCTTCCACCTGCGACACGCCGCTGATGGCGGAGAATACCGATTCGTGCAGGTTGGGGATCACGAACGAATCGATCACCGAAAAACGGCACGCGCCGGTGCCCGACGATACCGCCGCCTCTACCGCCGCCACGTCGCCGCGCACCATCACTATGTACTTGCCCGAGCAGATCGAACGCGAGAGCACCAACTCCACGTCCGCCGCCTTCAACATGGCATCGCACGCCTGGAAGCCGGAGGCGATGCTGGTCAGTTCGATCAATCCGATTGAATTCTTGGCCATGGTTTATGCCACGATTTCGACCGCTTCGGCGGTCACGGCGCGCACGGTGCCATCGATCGAGGCATGCACGTGCGCGCCCAGTTGGGAATCCCGCACCCGTCCCACCACCTGCCCCGCCTGCACCTTCTGTCCGGGCTCTACCGCGGGAATGGCGGCCTCGCCCGCGTGCTGCTTCAGCTTGATGCGCACCGCCGCCGGCCGGCACTCCAGCTCCTGGAAGGGCGTCTCCCGCTCGTACTCCTCCACTTTCAGCCGCTTCCGCAGTTGCGCCAGCGGCACCCGCCGGTACTCCTTCATGGGGTGCACTTCCACGGGCCGCTGCTGCACGAATTTCAACCCGGCCGCGCGCCGGTCGGTCTTGCCCTGGTCGCACGCCTCTTTGGGGTAGAGGTCCTCGGGGCAGGCGTAGAGCGTGCACAGGCCGCAGGCGCAGCACAGCTCGGAAAACTGGTTCCAGATGTCGCTGCCGGTGGTGGTGAAGCCCAGGCTGCGCATCACCTTGTGCGGCACCACCTCGTAGCCCAGCAGGTACCGCGGGCAGAATTCGGTGCAGTAGCTGCACTGGTCGCAGGCCGACTTGCCGATGCGGTTCATCTCCTGCTCCGACCGCGTACGCCGCGTCATCAGGTAGTGATCGCGCGGGATGACGATCAGCCCGGCCGTGGTCTTGGTCACTACGTCGTCGAGATCGAAGGTGAGCGTGCCCATCATGATGCCGCTGACGAAGATGCCGAAGTCGTCCACCGTGGCGCCGCCGGCCAAGGGCAGCAGATCGCGGAACGGCGTGCCCACCGGCGCCCAGAACGATTTCGGCTCGTTCACCGCCCCGCAGACCGAGAGAAACTTGCGGGTGACCGGCCGATCTTGCGCGGCGAGGCACACGTTGTACAGCGTCTCCACGTTGTTCACCACGCAGCCGACCTGCAGCGGGATTCCGGCGGGCGGAATCAGCCGGCCGGTGGCGCTGTAGACCAGCTCATACTCGTCGCCCGAGGGATAGAAATCGCCCAGCATCACGAACTCGATGCGGTCCGAGGGCTGGCTTTGCTTCAGCGCCTCGAGCGACTCGGCGTTCTTCGTCTTGATGCCGAATTTGCCCGCCGCGGCGCCCACGGCGTCCATCATGGAGACCATTCCCGCCAGGATTTCCGCCGGAAAATGCTTCATCAACTCGGCATCCTTATGGATCAGCGGCTCGCATTCGGCGCCGTTGGCGATCACGAATTCCACGCGAGACTGCGCTTTGACATGGGTCGGGAAGCCCGCCCCGCCGGCGCCCACCACGCCGCAATCCCGCAGTTTCTCGCTGAGCCCCAAACTACCAGGATAGCAGGCGAGCGCCGCCGTCCTGTTTCACGTGAAACTTTCGCTCCCACGGTATCATCGAGTTTATCGGGTGATCGCACTCAAGAACGTCTCCAAATACTACGACGGGAAACGGCGGGTGGTGGCGCTCGAGGCCATCGACCTGCACATCGAGCGCGGAGAGATGGTCTCCATCGTGGGCCCCTCCGGCTCGGGGAAGTCGACGCTGCTCAACCTGATCGGCGGCCTCGACCGGCCGAGCACGGGCGAAATCCGCATCGACGGCCAGGCGGTGGCCGCGCTCTCCGACGACGACCTCACCCGCCTGCGCCGCGACAAGATCGGCTTCATTTTCCAGTTCTTCAACCTGCTGCCCAGCCTGACCTGCGTGGAGAACGTGGCCCTGCCGCTGCACCTCAAGGGCCTGCCGCGGAAGGAGATTGACCAGCGGGCGCGGGAGCTGCTCGATCTGGTGCAGCTCGGGGAGCGCTTCGACCATCTCCCCGACGAGCTTTCCGGCGGCGAGCGGCAGCGGGTGGCCATCGCCCGCGCCCTGGCGTTCTCTCCGCCGGTCCTGCTGGCCGACGAGCCGACCGGCAATCTCGATACCCATACCGGGGCCGAAATTCTCCGCCTGATCCACGACCTGCATCAGCGTTTGCACGCCACCATCCTGGTGGTGACGCACGATGCCAGCGTGGCCCAAAGCTGCCCGCGCACGGTCGCCCTGCGCGACGCGCGCATCGCCGGAGACGTGCGCCGATGATCCTGCTGCGGCTCATCAGTTGGCCGTATGTCCGCAAGCACCTGTTGCGCTCCGTGCTTACCACGGCGGGCATCGTGCTCGGCGTGGCCCTGCTGGTGGGCATGCAGGGCGCCAACCGCTCCGTGCTGGCGGCCTTCTACCAGACCGTGGACCGCATCGCCGGCAAAGCGCAGCTCCAGGTCACGGCGGGAGAATCGGGCTTCGCCGAAGACGTGCTCGATCGCGTCCAGGCGGTTCCGCAGGTGCGCGCGGCGGCGCCGGTGATTGAGGCGTCGGTCGAGACCGGCATGAAGGGGCAGGGGAAGCTGCTCATCCTGGCGGTGGATATGACCGGCGACCGCAGCCTGCGCGATTACAATTTCGAAAACGGCGACGAGGACGTCATCGACGACCCGCTGGTCTTTCTGGCGCAACCCGACTCGCTGATCATTACCCGCGAGTTCGCCGGCCGCAATGGGCTCGGCACGGGCAGCCGGATCGCCTTCGCCACCATGGAGGGACCGCGGCAGTTCACCGTGCGCGGCGTCCTGAAGGCCGGCGGGATGGCGGCGGCGTTCGGCGGCAATCTCGGAATCATGGATATCTACGCCGCGCAGAAAGTGTTCGGGCGCGGCCGGCACTTCGACCGCATCGATATCGGCCTGGCGGACGGCGTCTCGCTGGAACAGGGGCAGGCGGCGCTGGAAAAAGCTCTGGGTCCGGGGTTCAACGTGGAGCCGCCCTCGGGCCGCGGGCGCCAGTTCGAATCGCTGCTGGGCATCTACACCACGGCGATGAGCATCTCGAGCCTGTTTGCGCTGTTCGTCGGGGTGTTCATCATCTACAATTCGTTTGCCATCGCGGTGACCCAGCGCCGCTCGGAGATCGGCATCCTGCGCGCCCTGGGGGCCACGCGGGGACAGATCCGCACCCTGTTTTTGGGCGAAAGCGCCATCGCCGGCCTGATTGGATCGGCTGCCGGAGTAGCCCTGGGCCTGGCGTTCACGCGCAGCCTGACGGGCTTCACGGGGCAGTTGGCGGAAGCCGTCTTCGGCATTCCGCAGAACACGCGGGAGATCCTGGTGGACCCGCGGTTCCTGCTGGTCGCGCTGGTGGTGGGCGTGGTGACCAGCATGATCGCCGCCTTCATTCCGGCGCGGAGTGCATCGCGCGTGGAGCCGGTGCAGGCCTTGCAGAAGGGCAAGTACCAGGTGCTGCTGGCGGGTGAGAACCGCACCCGGCGCCGGGCGGCGCTGCTGGCGCTCGCGCTGTCGCTTGCCTGCCTCGCGTTCAGCCGCTATCGTCCCCTGTTCTTCCTGGGATACCTGCTCACCGTGACGGCGGCCCTGCTGCTGGCACCGTTTCTTTCGCTCGAGCTGGCCCGGATGCTGCGCGGGCCGCTGAAGTGGCTGCGGCCGATCGAAGGGTCGCTGGCGGCCGACAGTTTGATTCAGGCGCCGCGCCGCACCTCGGCCACGGTCTCCGCGCTCATGCTTTCGCTCGCGCTCGCGATTGCCCACGGCGGCGTGTCTCTGTCCAGCGTGCGGTCCCTTAAAGAGTGGATGGAGGGCACGCTGAATCCGGACTTGTTTGTTTCCGCCTCGGAGACTCTCTCGGCCCGCGAATTCCGGTTTCCGGCGGCCATGGAGGGCGAACTGGAAGCGATTCCCGGCGTCGCGGATGTCCAACCCATACGCACGGCGCGCGTCCAGCTTGGAGGCAAGCCGGTCATGATTGTGGCTGCGGAGCTGGGGAAAATCTATCGGCGCATCCATCGCACGATCATCGCGGGCGATGCCACGGCCATGGACACGCTGGCGCCCCAGGGGAAAGGCGTGGTCATCGCGGAGAATCTCTCCGTTCTCCAAAAGCTCCGCGTGGGGCAGGTCATCGAACTCCCCACGCCCAGCGGGCCGCTGCGTATGCCCATCCTGGGCATCGTGCGCGACTACTCGAACCAGCTCGGCGCCGTGTTCCTGGAGCGCAGCGTCTACGTGCGCTATTTCCAGGACGACACCGTCGATCTGTTCCGCCTCTATGTGACGCGCGGCGCGACGGCCGAAGAGGTGCGGCGGCAGATCGTCGACCGCCTGGGCAGCCATCGCCGCCTGTTTGTCCTGTCGAACCGCGACGTGCGGGACTACGTCACGCAAATCGCCCACCAATGGCTCGGGCTGACCTATATTCAGGTATTCGTGGCCCTGATCGTGGCCGTCCTGGGAATCGTGAACACGCTCACGGTCTCCATCTCCGACCGCCGGCGCGAGTTAGGCGTGTTGCGCGCCGTGGGCGGATTGCGCGCCCAAATCCGCGGCACCATCTGGATGGAAGCGGTGGCCATTGGAGCCATCGGCCTGGCGCTGGGGACCGCCACCGGCGCGGTGTTCCTCTATTACGAAGTGCAGGCCATCGGGAAGGACATTGCCGGTACCCCGCTGGCCTACGAGTTTCCATTCGGGATCGTGGGGATGCTGGTGCCGGTCATCCTGTTCGCGGCGCTCGTGTCCGCGGTTCTTCCCGCTGAGACGGCAGTGCGCAGTTCTCTGGTGGAGGCCCTGGAATATGAATAAAGCCGCGGCGGCGATTCCGCTGGTGCTGTGGACGGCCGCTTGGGCGCAGGACCCCCGCGCCATCGTCGAAGAATCGCAGCGCCGCGGGCGCGCCAATTCGCAGCGCTACGAGGGGGTCCTCGAAGTGATCGGCGCCAACGCCAAGGTCACCAGGAAATCGTGGCAGTCCTTCCGCCTGGGCTCGTTCGGCGAAAGCAAAGCGATCATCCGCTTCACCGCTCCAGCCGACGTGAAGGGCATGGCGCTGCTGGTGATCAACCACCCGGACCGTTCGTCGGACCAGTGGATGTGGACGCCCGCTATCGGCCGCGACCGCCGCATCGCCCTGCAAGACCGCTCCACGCGGTTCTTCGGCACGGACTTCAGCTTCGAGGACCTGGAGGAGCGCGACGTCAACCAGTACGACTACCGCCTCACCGGCGAAGAGGCCATCGATGGCGCGCCCTGCTGGCGCATCGAGGCCCGCCCGCGGCACGGCAAGGTTTCGCAGTACACGCTTTCGCGCGTGTGGATTCGCAAGGCGGACTACGTGGCGGCGCAGTACGAAAACCTGGTGAAAGACCAGGTGGCGCGCCGCCTGCACCAGACCGACATTCGCAATGTGCAAGGCATCTGGACCGCGCAGACGCTGGAAATGACCGATCTGCGCCGCAACAGCCGGACCATCCTGCGCATCGAGAAGCTGGCCTACAACGTCCCCATGCAGGACGACGATTTCACCGTGCAGGCGCTGCGGCGGGAGCAATGAAGCGGGCCCGCGTACCGCAAAAAAGGGGACAGACCCCTTTTCCACGGCGCCGCGAGGGGAGATGGCGCGGGGCGAGGTGGTGGAAAAGGGGTCTGTCCCCTTTTTTGCCGTGCCTGCTCCTGGCCCAGGATTTCAGCCAGCGCGGGTTCCTCGAAACCACCGCAGTGCTATATCCGCAGACCACCGCCAACGACGCCTCGCACGCCGTCGGCGAGGGGCTTTTCCGCTACGAAGCCTTCTACAAAGCGGCGCCGTACCTGCGCTTCGCTGGCGGCATCGACCTGCGCGGCGACACGCACGGCGAGACCGAGCGTGCCTTCGGCCTCTCCTGGTGGGACCGCGAGCGGCTGCGCCCGGCCTTCGCCATCCGGCGATTCAGCGCCACGTACACGCGCGGCAAGCTAACCGTGGAAGCGGGCAAGCAGTTCATCCGCTGGGGCAAGGCGGACATCC
>JADGNR010000129.1 GCA_017883415.1 Bryobacteraceae bacterium
CCAATGACTACCAAGATCCCCTCGATGGAGGAGGATTGATTTTCCAAAAAGGACGAAGGCCAACTGATGCTTATTGCTCCCGGGCTTCATGAGTATCTTCAACACAGACGGCGGTACATTTCTGGATCCGGCAAACTCTTGCGCCGCGACGAAGACAAGAGCCCCTGAGCTGCAGGAAGCGGCGGTTCACCGGCCAAGGATCAAACAGTCAGGCCGTACGCCGGCGCGGCAGGTCATTTCGTTTCGGCCGGTCCCTCTCGGTGCTGCCAGCCGCTGGCCGCCGCAACTTTTCAGGCAGCGCTTCCGATTGCTCGGCAGCAGCTTCCTGAAGCCCAATCACGAGCCGCTTCCCTAAACGCCGTAAGAGTTCGTCAATCCTGTTCAGCTTTGAGGGATGATACGGGTCAAGCAGTCGTCGGACTTCCTTCTCATCCACACCCAAAGTGGCTGCCAACTGCACATTGCTAACGCCCAGCTCACGGATTGCCGAGTAGAAAGCTGCTTTGACCGCGGTTGGAGCAGGGAGGCAGACCCCGGGTTGGCCAGGCGCGCGACGGCCCGGCGCAGGCAATGCGACATTCATCATAATCCGGTTCGCAACCGCTTCTTCCAGACAGTCTTCAGCCTGCTCGATGGCCTCCTCGCGGGTATCGCCCTGCGTTATCGCCTCAGGAAAATCCGCGAAGGTAACGACATAACCCCCAGACTCCCGGTCCGGGACAAGAGTCGCCGGATATTCATAAACAAACGGAATCTTGTTCATTGGATGTCACTCAGCTTCAGGCCAAGTTGTTTGAGCATTCCATGCAGAGTGCCTGTCTTCAACTCGTCCTTGGGATTTCTGACGATCGTGTAGTGGGGGCCAAAGAATAGCGTTCCGTGGCTCCCTTTCCCGCGGCGTGCCACATAACGAACGTCCATGTCTCGTTCCGTGCCGGCCTTCTCGACACGTCGGATGAACTCAACACCTTTCATGCCATCATCCCAGTGCCGGACAATTTTGTCCGCGCGTCAAGCATCTTCGGCACAGCTTTACCCGTGTCACGCGGCGGTATCGATCTCGACCACCCCTGCGAAGCTCGACGGTGAGGGGAGGGCCATGCCTTGCTCGCGCATGCCCTCAATGTGAAATTCGATCGCTTCCTGGATCAGGCGTTCCACTTCGTCTCGCGAGTCGCCAACAGAGAACACACCGGGAAGGTCGGGAACGTACGCCCCCCAAGAGGTGGGCCCTTTTTCATAAATGACCGCGTACGTCATCAATCTCCACCTTCCTGTCCAGTCCGACCCTGCGGAGAATAGCTTTCAGCGTTCCCACCGGCACATCCTTACCAGGCTGACCCGGCACGGGTGACAGCCATCCCTTTCTTGCGGACGCAGCAACTGACGGTGGCTGCCTTTGATCGCCTTCAGTCGGTAGCCGGCAGATTCGAACAGGTGGATCAGATCCCTGGCCTTCACCCTTCACATGATACGCTATGCGTTTCCGAGACATTCAGAGCCCCCAGCATGCTGGCGCTGGAGCACATGGCAGGCTACGCTCACGCGGCATTCGCGCCACGATCTACAGAAGCGGATAAGGATACTCCCGGCAGGTAGCCGTGACGCCCGCAAAATCCACTTCCAATACGGCGCTTGTCAGATCCCGCTGGCCGATGTGCGCCAACGCGGCCCGAAAGAGCTCCCGCTGGCATGGGGGAGTAACGTTCGGAAGGATAACGACCAGTCCGGCATGCAGTTTCTCTTTGGCGTAGAGCGCGGTGAAATCCGTACGGTTGTTCGTGACAAATGTGTAATCCGCCTCTTGGATTCTGGTCATCAACTGCCAATCCTTGTGCCCGCCGAGCCCGAGGAAGTTCACGTGGTCACATACGTGCCCGGTGTCATGCGCCAGTAGGACGAGCGACGTGTGAAGGCACTCATCGATCAGGAACTTCATCACCCTGCGAGGCGCCGTTCGCTAACGCGTCGCGGCGGGAGCTTGGCCCACAATCGCACAACCGGACGCCCCCTGCGAGGAAACGCCTTGACGTACATCGGCGCCAACTCGACCTTCTCACGAGTGAGCGCGGGATAGCCTTCGAGGATTTCCGTCACCGTCGCTCCTTGCGACAGCATGTCGGCGATGGCATGGACAGGAATCCGAGTCCCCCTGTACACCGCCTCACCGCGCATAACTTCCGGATCGGAGGCCACCATGCGGCTTGCCTCAGACAGGCGGCGAAGTCCCGTCGCCACCTCTTTGCGCGCCGATTTGCACTGGATGCGGATCACACTCCCCTCGGAGATAAACACTGCGTCGATCCCTGGGTCTTGCTCGACTGCTCGCGCCACCTGGCGCCGTGCGGCCAGCGGTAGCGATCTTAGTCCGTTGGCCTCCATCCACAGGTAGACCGCGTGAGATCTGGAGAGCAGCCGTTGGATACGATGCCCTACGCGGACCCGTCTGGGGCGGATCAGTTTGTATTCAATCGCCTTGTGCACCGCCGGGACAGGAAGGCCGGTGACCGCCGAGACCTGAGAGGGCGTATAGGCATCGTTCCTGATTGCAGCCATCATCAACCTTATTCTACCCTAAAGCGGGAAGATTTATTGGTAGACACCGGTCCAGGCCGATCACGCACCGGGCCTGAACCGCGCGTTGGACTTGTCCGCCACGCCCTTGTCCCCACCCGCGAAAATGCGGTATACCGGATCATGCTTTTGCGATTCGCGCTCCCCGTTCTTCTGGCGGGCTCCTGCCTGGGGCAGGATGCCGCCCGGATGGATCAAATCGTTCAGTCGTACGCCGCGGGCCACGCCTTCATGGGGTCGGTGCTGGTGGCGCGCGGCGCCCAGGTGGTCTTCAGCAAGGGCTACGGCTCCGCCAACCTGGAATGGGACGTTCCCAACTCGCCCGGCACGAAATTCCGGTTGGGTTCGGTGACCAAGCAGTTTACGGCGGCCTCGATTCTGCTGCTCGAAGAGCGGGGCAAGCTCAACGTGAACGATCCGGTCAAGAAGTACCTGCCCGATGCTCCCGCGGCTTGGGAAAAGATCACGATCCTTCATCTTCTGACCCACACATCGGGCATTCCCAATTTCACGAGCTTTCCGGATTATGCGAAGCTCGAGCCGTTTGCCACCACCGCCGAGCAGTTGGTGGCGCGTTTTCGCGACAAACCGCTCGACTTCGCGCCGGGCGAGAAGTGGAGCTACAGCAATTCCGGGTATGTGCTGCTTACTTACCTGATCGAGAAAATAACCGGAGGCAGTTACCCAGCGTTCGTCCAGGAGAATATCTTCACACCGCTGGGAATGAAGGACTCCGGCTATGATTCCAACTCCGCCGTCATTCCGCATCGGGCGTCGGGATATGTGCTCAGCAAGGACCAACTCGCGAATGCCGGCTTCGTCCATATGAGCATTCCGCAGGGCGCCGGCGCCCTCTACTCCACCACTGAGGACCTGTTGAAATGGGAGCAGGGTCTGTTCGGCGGCAAGCTGCTCCGGGCGGCATCGCTCGAAAAGATGACCACGCCGTTCAAAAGTAACTATGCATTCGGATTACAGGTGGAAACCGTTGGCGGACACAAGGTGATCCAGCACGGCGGCGGCATCGAAGGATTTAATACGGAACTGGCGTACTATCCCGACGACAAGCTGACGGTAGTGGTGTTGGGGAACGTAAACGGGGCCGCGCCCGAGCAGATCGCCGCGAAGCTGGCCGCGCTGAGCCATGGCGAGACCGTGAAGCTGCCCGGCGAGCGGAAGGAGATTACGGTCGATTCCAAGTTGCTGAACCGCTATGTGGGCGCGTACCGGTTCACTTCGGGCGCCAACATGCTCATCACTCTGGAGAACAATCAGTTATTCTCGAAGTTAGGCAACCAGGCCGCTATCGCGATCTTTCCGGAATCGGAGACTATGTTTTTCCCGAAAGTGGTCGATGCCGAACTCGAATTCTCCAAGAACGACGATCAGGGAAGGCCGAGCCAACTGACTCTCCATCAGAACGGCCGGGATCAGCCGGCCACGCGTCTGGACGATGCGGAGTCGAAACGGGTCGCCGATGCCGCCGCTGCCACGGCAAAACGGTTCAAGGACCAAACGCCAGTTCCGGGGAGCGATGCCGCGCTGCGCAAGATGATTGAGGACGTGCGGCTGGGCAAGCCGAACTACGATCTCATGAGTTCCGGCCTGGCCGCGGCAACACGCCAACAACTGCCGCAACTTCAGGCGACTATCGTTCAGCTCGGCGCTCTGCAGGCGATGACTTTCAAGGGAGTCGGGCCTGCCGGTGCCGATATTTACCTGGTCAAGTTCGAGAACGGAGCATTGGAGTACAGGATTCTGGTCGGCCCGGATGGAAAGATCGAGAGCGCCAACGTCCGGCCTCAATAGCCGGTTTGGAACCCCGCGTCCCCGGCGGCTGGGGAGCGGAGGCAATTCCTTCTTCTTTCTTGTGGTGGGCTTCGGTCTTGTACTTCTCAAGAAACGCCTCCCGTTCTCCTGCCGCTAACCGGAGCGCCAGCTTGCCCTCTTTGCCAAGGTAGCTGAACATATGCCCGTTTAGCGACGTGTAAGGGACGGTCGCGCCCTTTCGTTTCACACTCGGATTGGTGGCTACGAGTTTCTCGTACAGCTCGAGCTTGTCCGACGGTACGGCCCCCGCTGCGGGCTTTGCCATGCGGCCAGTGTCGCACGCATACCACCGGGAGAGGAAGGGCGGCAGCCGCCGCCACATGGTGCGGGCGAACCGGGGAGCGCGGCGCTGGTATAGTTGGTGCCATGAAGGTCTTGTTGACCAACATATCGCTGGATACCCGGAGCGGCACGGAGATCGTGACCCGCGACCTGGCGTTGGGATTGACCCGGGCCGGCCACCACGTTTGCGTTTTCTCGCCGCGGCTTGGAACGGTCGCCGAGGAGATCGGGGCCGCCGGAATTCCCGTCGTGAACCGGCTGGAAGAGGTTCCCTTCCGTCCGGATATTGTCCACGGTCACCACCATGTGGAGACCACACTGGCGCTGCTCCATTTCCGGAATGTGCCGGCGATCTTCGTCTGCCACGACCGCTTGACCTGGTACGACAGTCCTCCCCGGCTGAGCGCCGTGCGCCGCTATGTGGCGGTGGACTGGAATTGCCAGGAGCGGCTGGTGGTGGAATCGGGCATCCCGAAAGAGCGCGTGCAGGTGATTCCCAACGCCGTGGACCTGCGGCGCTTCCTTCAGCGCAGACCGCTTCCCGGCACGCCGGCGAGGGCGTTGGTGTTCAGCAACTACGCCACCCAGGGGGCCGATCTGGAGACGTTGCGCCGCGCCTGCGCCGAGGCCGGCGTGGAAATGGCGGCCGCCGGCAAAGGGACGGCCGCACAGGCGACCCGGCCGGAGGAGATACTCGGCGCCTACGACCTGGTTTTTGCCAAGGCGCGGTGTGCGCTGGAGGCGCTCGCTTCCGGCTGCGCCGTGATCCTATCCGACTGGCAGGGGCTGGGACCGATGGTCACCAGCGACCAGGTGCAAGAGCTCCGGAAGTGGAATTTCGGAATGCGGTGCCTGCAACAGCACCTCACGCCGGAGGCCGTTCGGCGCGAGATCGCTTGCTATGATGCCGCCGACGCGGCGCGCGTCACTAAATTCATCCGGCAGGACGCCTCCCTGGACGCCGCCGTGGCCGCCTACCTCAGGCTGTACCAGGAGGCTCTGGCCGAGCCGGAAGACGTTTGCGTTTCGATCGCGGACGTCATGGAGTCGCAGGCCCGCAATGTGGGCTCGCTCGAGTCCCGGGTCCGTTCGGCGGGCGAGCCGTATGCGATGCCGCCGCTCCCGCTCCACTCCCTCGCGCACATCGTACTTCGGGTGCCCGACACCGTCGGCAGAATGGCGGCGGGAGCCGCGGCGTATGTTTCGGTCGAGATCCACAACGGTTCCGCGGAGGTGCTGGCGAGTGTCGCGCCCTATCCGGTACACCTGGGGTATCACTGGCTCGAGGCCGGGACCAGGCGATGCCGCGTGTTCGATGGAGACCGGACGCCATTGACCGCCCCCGTACGGCCCCGGTCGCGGCACTCTCAGGAGATGCGCGTCTTGGCGCCGGGCGAGCGGGGAAAGTACCTGCTGGTAGTGACGATGGTGCAGGAGCGCCAGTTCTGGTTCGATCGCACTCCGCAGCCCGTGGCAGTGGAGTGGCCGGTCACCGTCGATGCCGGAGACTGTGCCGGGCCCGGCGAGATGACCCTGCGCGCGGTGGCATCGTGGGTGTCCGCTCGCCTGGTGCGCGATGGCGAGTTCGCCAACATGGCCTTCCTCTCCGATCCCCAGGATCGGATGTTGACCTTCGTGGAAGCCCGCCGCTTTGCCGCCGCTGCCGCCGCCTGCCCGCAGACGTCGTGTATCCTTACCACGCCGGAGTTGGCCGCGCTGGTTCCGGAACGGATCGCCCTGGCGGTGACCGCCGACCCGAGGGGTTGCTTTTTCGAAATCCATAACCGCTTGTCGGCGGAGACCGGATTTTATGGGCGGGACTTCGTCTCGATCATCGACCCCAGCGCCCGGTTGCACCCGCGAAGCTGGGTGGACGAGAAGAACGTCATCGTCGGCGCCGGAGTTGTCGTCGGGCCCAATGCGAGCGTCCTGGGACGCGCGGTCTTGGGTGCCGGCGCGGTGATCCACGCAGGAGCCGTGATCGGCTCGGCGGGGTTCCAGGCGAGCCACCGGCGCGGCGCTGCCATCGAATTGGTGCACGCCGGGACGACGGAGATCGGCCCCGCTTGCCGCGTCTTCGCCAACGCCGTGATCGCGCGGGGAGTGTTCCGGCAGAGCACGCGCATGGGGACGGGCTGTCGCGTGGGGAACGGCGCCGTCGTCTCGCACAACTGCGTGTTGGGAGACTGGGTGTCGGTGGGTCATGGAGCCGTGGTGAACGGGAACGTGAGCATTGGGGCCAATGCCTGGATCGGGCCCGGCGCCACGGTAGTGAATGGTATCGCCATTGGCGAAGCCGCCCAGGTGAGCCTTGGCGCGACGGTCATCCGGGACGTACCACCGGGCAAGCGGGTCACGGGAAGTCTGGCCATGGAACATCGCAAAATGTTGCGGCTGATGGCCGGCGCGGAGAAGGGAACAGCGCGGTGCAGCGCGGATTGATCGCGGAAAATGGCGGCCGTCCGCTCTCCCGCGGCGCCGCTGCTCTTCCCTCCCGGCCGACGGCCCCTGACGTTCGGCCCGTGCCCGGGGCCTGATCGAGCGCACAGTCCTGGCTTGCGCCAGCGAGGCATCGGCACGGTGGACCGTGGGGCCACCGTGCTGCCCTACGGGCTGGAGTTGGCCGGGCCGGTCTTGGTCTACTTCTTCAGCTCGATCACGATCACTTCGAACGGCTTGTCGCCGGTATTCTCCGGCAGATGTTTTCCGGCGTCCGCCCACATCGCGTCGTGGGCCTTGTGGTTCAGATCCTGCGAGGTGCCGTCCGGCAGCGTGAACTTGGCGTGGCTCTCGTTCATGAATACTGCCACCGAGGCTGGGTGTTCGTGCATCACCGATTTCTCATGCGGCCCGTACTTGGCCCGCAGCACGCGCACCTCGTCATTCTCGAGGACCACTTTGTAGTGCTTGGCGTCCACTTTGACGGGGTCTAGCGTGGTCTTCGCCGCCGCGGCTGCGCCCGGCTTCTTCAGCTCCACCATGACGGATTCCGACACCGCGCCGGAGAGATTCTCATACGCGTGCGTCATGTCCTTGGAGTAGGTCACGTCGCCGGCTTTGGTGTGCTCGTCGCTGGTCTTCCCATCCGGGAACGTGTATTTGGAATGGTCCGTCGTGAACCCCACCGTCACGTAGGCGGGATGCGAATGCATGGGAAGCTTGCTGTGTCCCGGCTCGTTGAAGTGAAGCACGCGGACACGATCGTTTTCAAAGACCACTTTCACGCGGTCGGGCGCTACCTGGACTACATCCTGGGCGAAAGCGGCGGTTGCGGCCAGGGCCATCGCCATGGTGAAGATATTACGCATACTCGAATTGCCTCCGGACCCTGGAGCGCGACGCGCTCTACAGGGTAGGTCCAAGTATACATGAGGGGCGGCCGAAACCCGGTGGCAGCACCCTATCCCGGCGCCACGGTCACCCGCGCGAAACCCTCCGCGGTGGCGGGTGTCGCTTGAGTCCGAAGCGGCAGGAATGCATCTACGTAGGTATGGCTAGCTTGACGGAATTCAGCCTGGCCGAGGCCATCGCCGTTCTCACCCGCACTCCCGCAACCTTCAATGCGCTGTTGCGTGGGCTCCCCGGAATCTGGGTGCGATGCAACGAAGGAAAGAATACCTGGAGTGCGTTCGACATCGTGGGCCACCTGATCTTCGGGGAGCGCACCGACTGGCTGCCGCGGGTGCGGATCATTCTGGAGAACGGCGAAGCGCGGCCATTTGATCCCTTCGACCGCTTTGCGCAGTTGAATGAGAGTCAAGGCAAGTCGATGGATCAACTCTTGGACGATTTCTCCCGCCTGCGAAAGGAGAATCTGGCTGCGCTCCAGGCGTGCAATTTGAAGCAGGAAGACTTCGCTCGGCGAGGAAGGCATCCCGCGCTGGGAGTGGTGACGCTATCGGAACTTCTGGCGGCATGGGTCGTTCACGACCTCACTCATGTGCATCAACTGTCCCGCATGATGGCCCACCAGTATCGTGACGCAGTCGGTCCGTGGAGCGTCTATCTGGGCGTGCTGCAGTGTACCGGTCATAGCTCTCCGTAGTCAATCGAACTCAGCCGGCCCTTCCGCCGCGATAGGAACTACCCCGGCACCACCGTTACCCGCGCGAAACCCTCCGCGGTGGTGGGTGGGGTCAGCTTCGCCGCCATCTTCGCCAGGGCGTCTTCGGGCACCACGCGGTGGCGGCGCGCATTGCGCTGGCGGCAGACCTCGAGCGGCACGTCGAAGAATATCGCTTCCACTTCGCAGCCGTACGCTTGCCCGATCCCGAGGTACGGGCGGCGCTCCTCCGGCGTCAGGTTGGTGGCGTCGATATAGGTGACCGGCCGCCCGATGGCGAGGCGCTGCCGCAGCAGATAGCGCAGCGTCTGGAAGACGCGGTCGTGGATGGTCTGGTCGGTCTCATCGTCGGCCAGCAGGCGGCGTATGGTATCGGAGGAGAGCACGGCTGCGCCGCCGAGTTCCTCCACATAGGTAGACTTGCCCGAACCCGGCAAGCCCACCAGCACCACCAGACGCATCGGATTTGCTACGCTCCCATCTCGCGCCGGATGGCCTCGGCAATGCGCGCGCTGAAGGTCTCCACCTGCTCCATGTCGGGGCCTTCCACCATGACGCGCGCCAGCGGCTCGGTTCCGGAAAACCGTACCAGCACGCGGCCCGCGCCGCCGAACGCCTGCTCCACGCGCGCGATCTCCCGCGCCACCGAAGGAAGTTCGGTGAGTCCCTTCTTGTCCCGCACGCGCACGTTCACCAGCCTCTGGGGATAGACGCACAGATCCGCGGTCAACTCGTCCAGCCCTCGGCCCGCCCGGCCGGCAATTTCGAAAATACGCAGGGCGGTCAGCAGGCCGTCGCCGGTAGTGGCGTACTCGCGAAAGATCACGTGGCCGCTCTGCTCGCCGCCCAAAGCCGCGCCCCGCCGCACCATTTCCTCCAGCACGTACTTGTCGCCCACCGGCGTGCGTACCATGTGGATGCCGTCGCGCTCCAGCGCTCGTTCCAGGCCGAGGTTGGACATCACGGTGGCGACCAGCGTATCCCCGGTCAGGTGTCCCGCCGCATGCAAGGCCCGGGCGGAGATGAGCATCGCCGCGTCGCCATCCACGATCTTGCCGCTCCGGGCCACGAAGATCGCGCGGTCGGCGTCGCCATCGAAGGCCACGCCGAAATCCGCCTGCTGCTCGATCACCGCCTGGCGCAGTCCCTTGAGATCGAGCGCGCCGCAGTCCAGGTTGATGTTGCGGCCGTTCGGCTCGGCGCACAAGGTGGCCGTTTCCGCGCCCAATTGCCGGAACAGATCGGGGGCCAGCCGGTAGGACGCGCCGTTGCCGCAATCGATGGCCAGCTTCACGCCGTCGAAGCGCACCGCGGCGGTGGAAACCAGGTAGGCGAGGTATTGGCGGTCCAGGCTCGGGTCCGCCGTCAGCTTCGCCGGCCGGGGTGCGACGCCCGCGGCCAGCAGCCGGAAGATCTCCTGCTCGATGGCGTGCTCCTCCGCGTCGGGCAATTTGAAGCCGCTGTGGCCGAATACTTTGATGCCGTTATCGCGATAAGGATTGTGCGAAGCGGAGATCATGACGCCCGCCAGGAACGGCCCCGTGCGCGTCAGATACGCTACGCCGGGAGTGGTGATCACGCCGGCGTAACGGGCGCGGGCGCCGGCCTGCTCCAGGCCCCCCGCCACCATCTCGGCGATCCAGGGACCGGATTCGCGGGTATCGGCGCCGATCAGAATCTCCGCTCCGGCCTGCGCCCCCACCGCATCGCGTCCCAGCGCCACGCCAAAGGCAAACACCGTCGCCGGATCCAGCGGATATTCTCCCGCCACTCCGCGGATGCCGTCGGTACCGAATAGTTGCTTGGCCACTGACTTTTCTCCCAGGACTCGTCGCTGCTGCCCGGTATCTGCGGGCCCCCTACTTCTTTCTCATGGTGACGACTACGGACACCTGTGGGGACGACTCAATCCGCACGTAAGGATCTTCCAAAAACGCGTTGACGCGGAGCCGGGCCGTTCCAGCCAGCGAGGAGACATCCACCGGGTCGGTCACGGCGGCGGCGATGCGCGCCACGCGGCTTCTCGGGCCGGCGATCCGCAGTTCCGCGGGCTCCGCGTCGTGGTGCGCCACCACATATCCGTTCATTCCTTCCCCGGTAAAGCGCACGATGACGGGCACGCTGCTCACCGCGCGCGGCTCAAAATCGAACCGTACCTCGGAAGGACGCGAATGCACCAGCCGGACCCCGCGCGCCAGCTTCACGTTGCTATCGGAAATGGGAAACGTGCGCTGGCCCGGACGCACACCGGACATATCCAGGATCACCGCGGGATGAACGCCGCCATCGCCCAATCCCCGCAGTTCCCCGGAGGGCCCGCGCAATTCCAGCAGGATGGAAGTGACGGGAGGAGAGTTGATTTCCAACCCATCGGGCAGGTTTTTGTATTCCACCGGAACGCTGGCGAAGGTGGAGAGTTCCGGCTCGGTAGCCACCACCGCCCACAACACCACCGCAATCGCCAGCGAGAGAATCTTCCAGCCGACGTGCTGGGTCGCCATGCCGCGCAATCCCTTGACCATCCGCTTCATGGCAGGTTCACCTTCTCGGCCGGCCGCTTTTCCGGCCGCGCACCGTCGGTGGAAGGGGCCGCCTGCGCCAGCGGAATATCGGCCGCAAATTCGTCGATGGGCGACGGCGCCGGTCTCTGCACGCCGAAATGAAGATTGATCAGCGACGCCACATCGGCCACCGTCGGGGTCGGTGTCAGTTCGCCGAAGGAAGCCACGGAGATGCGCCCGGTCTCCTCGGAAACCACTACCGAAAGGCAGTCCGTCTCCTCGGTGATCCCGATGGCGGCGCGGTGCCGCGTGCCGTACGCCCGCGAGAGCGCCGGGTTGGTGGTCAGCGGCAGGAAGCAGGCCGCGGCCGCGATGCGGTCCTTCTGCACGATGACGGCGCCATCGTGCAGCGGAAGGCCGGGCGCAAAAATGGAGAGCAGCAGATCGCGCGAGAGGCTCGCCTCCAGACGCACCCCGCTTTCAATGAAGGTGCGCAACCCGATATCGCGCTCCAGCACGATCAGGGCGCCGATGTTTTGCGCGGCCAGACGTTCCACGGTGAGCAGGATCTCATTGACCGATTCCGGCGCGCGGAAACCCGCGCCCAGCCAGCGCTTGCGCCCCAGCCGCGCCAGGGCGCGGCGGATTTCCGACTGAAACAGTACGATGATGGCCAGCCCGATGTAGGGAACGATAAACGAGAGCAGCGACCGCAGCGCCTCCAGGCCGGCCCACAGCGCGACCGCGTAGAGCGAGACCATAATCAGGATGCCGATGAGAATGGGCCCCGCGCGCGTCCCGCGCACCACCATCAGCGCTTCGTACACCAGGAACGCCACTACGAGGATATCCACAATCCCGGTGAGGTCCGGGACTGGTACGGACGGCAGGAGTCGGAGAAAGTGAGCCATGGGATCTCGGCTGGAAATTCCTGCCCAGCCCCCCATCTTAACGTAGGGCGCGGGGCACGGCATGGGTATTCCCTGTGGATACAATGAATTATGCCTTTTGTTCCGATACCCGGAGCCATCGAGGAGATCCGCGCCGGGCGCATCCTGGTGGTGGTGGACGATGAGGACCGGGAGAATGAAGGCGACCTCACCATCGCGGCCGAGAAAGTGACCCCCGAGATCGTCAATTTCATGGCCACCCATGGCCGCGGCCTGATCTGCCTCACCCTGACGCCGGAGCGCTGCGACCACCTGCGGCTGCCGTTGATGAGCGCCCAGAACACCTCGAACTTCGGCACCGCCTTTTGCGAATCCATCGACGCGCGCCAGGGCGTGACTACCGGTATCTCGGCGGCCGACCGTACGCGCACCATCCTGGCGGCTCTCGATCCGCAATGCCGGCCGTCCGACCTGGCGCGGCCGGGCCACATCTTCCCCCTGCGCGCCCGCGAAGGCGGCGTGCTGGTGCGCGCCGGGCAGACCGAGGCGTCGGTGGACCTGGCGCGGCTGGCCGGCCTCGCGCCCGCCGGGGTCATCTGCGAAATCATGAACGCCGACGGCACCATGGCGCGCGTGCCGCAGCTCAAGGAGTTCTGCGCGCGCCACGGGGTGAAGATGATCTCGGTGGCCGATCTCATCCGTCACCGCATGAAACACGAGCGGTTCATGCACCGCGTGGCCGAGGGTTGTATCGAAACCGAGTTTGGCGAATTTCGCACCATTGCCTACGGCAGCGACCTCGATCCCGAGTTCCACATGGCGCTGGTGCGCGGCGACGTGGCCGGCCGCGAGGGCGTGCTGGTGCGCATGCACTCGCGGTGCATGTTCGGCGATGTGTTCGGCTCCGCGACCTGCCAGTGCGACCGCCTGGTGCGCCATTCCCTGCGGATGATCGCCGAAGAGGGGCTAGGCGTCCTGGTCTACCTGCATGAGACCGGCCCCGGCTTTCGCGTCGAGCGCGATGCCCGCGGCGAGCCGCGGATGGTCTCCCACGGCCGCGATTTCATGCACTACACCGGGCAGGACGGGCAGCGCCAGCTCCAGCACGAGCATGGCATCGGTGCCCAGATCCTTTCCGACCTGGGCCTGCACACCATCCGGCTGCTGACCAACCACCCTCGCAAGATCGTTGCGCTGGAGGGATTTGGCATCGAAGTCGTGGACCAGGTCCCGGTGCCGCATTAAGCCGGAGCGCCGGGAGTCGTGGGGCAGACCCCCTGGTCTGCGCGGGACGCCCCGTCCCGCAGCCGGAGCAACGGGGTCAGCAGCTTAAGGGTGTGA
>JADGNR010000424.1 GCA_017883415.1 Bryobacteraceae bacterium
GGCGAATTCTTGCCGGCGACGATGAAGCCGTTCAGCGGGTCCCCGGTGCCCGGGACCAGGTTGCCGGCGGCGGTAATCTGCGGCGCGTTGGCCGCCTTGTAGGCCGACGGGTCGAAGGTGTTCAGGAAGCCGTTGCCGTCGGTGGGCTGGCGGAACAACCCGTAGCGCACGCCCAGGTTCAGGGTCAGGTTGCGGCGCACGCGGAAATCGTCCTGCACGTACATTTCGGCCTGGTTCTGGTGGATGTCCGGGGTGATGTCGCGCGCCACCTGGGTGAAGCTGGACACGTTGCCCAGCAGGAAGTTGGCCCAGCCCTGCGTGGTGGCGTCGCCGCCCACCGCGCGCGGCGTAGTGGCGAAGGTGAAGGTGCCGGTGTTGTTGCCGGCCGCGTTTTCGCGCTTCTCGTACTTGTTGATGGACACGCCGGCCTTCAGCGTATGCCGTCCCATGATTTTGGTAATGTTGTCGAACCAGTTGTGGTTGCGGTTGTAATCGCGGTACGGGCCGAAGCCGGTGACCGCCGAGATCCCGCCAAAGCTGAGGCTGGGAACGCGGCCGAGGGTGTTGGCGAACGGCAGCCTGGGGTTGATATCGGGCGAGTTCACCGATGCCCCCAGACCGATGGGGTCGCTCAGCACCGCGCCGTAGGAGTAGTTGTAGCCGGCTTCATTCACCACACTGGCGGAAATGCTGTTGGTGAGGTGGAAGCTGAGGCCGCGGCCGGGCGAGTTGGTGGAGGTGGTGGAAACATTGGGCAGGGATGCGCCGGTGAACAGGCCGCGCGGCTCGATGGTGGGAATCGCGTCCTGGATATAGCGGGCCGAGAGCACCCACTTCTGCGAGAAGCTGTGGTCCACCTTGATGTTCTCCTGGCGCGCGTCGAACACGTTGCGCAGCGCGAGGTTGAGCACGTGGGCGGAGGTGGCATCGGGAACCTGCGAAAAGATGTCCTTGATATACGCCTGCGCCACCGGGTCGATGTTGGGAATCTGGGTGGCTTCCTGCGTGCAGGTGGAGCCCGTGAACGCCACGCACACCGGTTTGGCGAAGATGCCCTGCTTTTCGCCGGCGGTGGGTCCGACGCCCTGCACCGGCGTGTAGGTGATCACGCGGCGCGCCTCTTCGGAGAAGAAGAAGAAGGTCTTGTCCTTGCCGTTATAGACCTTGGGAATATAGACCGGACCGCCAAAGGTGCCGCCGAAATCGTTGTAGCGCAGGGGCGGAACCTTGGCGGTGCCGTCGGGGTTCTTGAACGTCGGGGCCAGGTTGGTGAAGAAGTTGTTGGCCGCCAGTTTGTCGTTGCGGAAGAACTCGTAGAGGTTGAAGTGCGGCGCGTTGGTGCCGCTCTTGGTGATCACGTTGATATTGCCGCCGGCGTTGCGCCCGTACTCGGCGCTGTACTCGCCGCGGATCACCTTGAACTCGGCGATGGAGTCTACGCTGGGATAGTTGAGCAGCGTGAGGTTGGCGCCGCGGTCCACGTTGTCGGCGCCATCGATGGTCCAGTTGTTCTGATCGGTGCGCCCGCCGTTGATGGCGAAGGTCACGGCGTTGGACTGGCCCGAGAGCGGGTTCGATACGCCGACGTAGATCTGGTCGCCGGTGGCGGTGTTGGTGACGCCGGGCTGGAGCGCCACCAGTTGCTCGTAGTTGCGCGCATTGAGCGACAACTCGCGAATCTGGTTGCCTTCCATCAGGCTCATGGGCGCCGGGGCCTGCAACTCGACTTGTATCGGGTTGGCGGCGACGTTGACTTCCTGCTGCACGTCGCCCACTACCAGGGCCAGGTTGATGGTGAGCTTGTCGCTCACATTGAGCATGATGTCGCGTTGGACCGACTTCTTGAACCCCCGGGCCTCAACGGCGACCGAATAGTGGCCGACGGGCAGCAGCGGAGCGCTGTAATTGCCGTCGGTATCGGTGGTCGCGGTGCGAATCACCGCGTTGCGGTCGGTATTGGTGACGGTCACCTTGGCGCCCGGCACAGCGGAGCCGGTCGGGTCCTGCACGGTGCCGACAATGGAACCGGTAATTTCCTGGGCCAAGAGCATTGACCCGCAAAGGAGTGCCGCAAGCAGGCACAGCCACACTGTACGTCTCATAGTTCCCCCCCCAAAGCGCAGACAGCGGTCGATTGAAAAACCCTAGGTGGACATATTACCGCGAAAAAGGTCCGGTGGGGGTAGGCCTCCCGGCCTGCCCAGCGCGCGAAGCGCGCCTTGGGCGCGGGGGCAGGCCGGGAGGCCTACCCCACTGGCTCTTCGACCGGCGCGAAGGGGCTGATCAGGTTGCCGCGGCCGTCGAAATCGAAATCGAGCGTGGCTTCGACTTCCAACTGGGGGTGGCGCGCGATTTCGCCGCGCAGGTTCTCGCTGAGCGCAATGCGGCCCAGTTCCATGGTGTTGCGGATCCAGCCGTAGGTGACGTCGCCCAGGTCGATCTTGCCCACCGTGGGCGCCACCCGCTCCAGGCACTCGCGGTCGCTGGGGAAATGAATCGGGGTCCGAATCGCCGCCGGCGTGTTGGCGGTCAGGGAGTTGATCCAGGTGGGCTCCCAGTCGATCCGGTTCACCAGGCGGTCGGTCACCACGTCCGCCATCCCCAGGCCCACCGCGCTGTTGTAGGTCAGCTCGCTCAAGTCGCGCACGAAAATACGCTCGATGCGCGGGGCGCCGGGCCACGGATTGTACTCGCCGTTGACGCCGCGGTTGACCACTTTGGTATCCATGCCGGCGCCGCTGATGTTCTTGCCGATCTCGTCCATGACCAGGATGTCGAGATCCACGGGGATCGTGGCCATCCACGATTTCACCAGCGCCAGGTTCTCCTCCTCGCGCCGCTCCATGGCCTCCACCGGCACCGCATCGAGCCGGGCGGTGTTATGGCAGGCGTCCTCCAGAATGGCGAGGCCGCCCAGGATTTTGCCGGAGGCGAGCACCTGCCGGCCGACGCTGCGGATCACGTGCTCCAGCCCGAGCCGGTACGCGTAGGCGTGATACCGCTGCGCGCCGGCGAACTTGCCGAGGCCGATGGCCATCATCTTGAACAGGCCGCTTTCGATCTTGCCGGCGAAATCGGTATGCCACTTCACGCGGCCTACCAGCATGACGCCGTCGGAATCGTAGGCGGTCTTGTCCATGAAGGCCTCGATGCCGTCGGCGGTCTTACCGAGCGAAACCACGGCAAGCTGGCTGACGATCGCGCAGCCCATGGCGGCTTCGGTGATGCCGTAGTGCGCCAGCACATCGGCCTGTCCTTCGGCCGAGGCGGCGCCGTGGCTCCCCATGGCCGGAAACAGGAACGGGCGCATCCCTTGCTCCTTCCAGTAGCGGACCACCGCGCGCACGATGGCGGCGATATTGTGGATGCCGCGGCTACCCACGCCGATGGCGATGCGCGACCCGGGCCGCAGCCGCGCGGCGAACGCGGCCCCGGCAAGCTGCTTTTGCACTTCGGCGGCAACATCGGGAATCCGGCGGTCGGGAAATTTCTGGCGGACCACGAGCAGGCGCGGAAAAGGCATGACGGTACTATTTTAGAACGGTTGGTCGGGCGCGAGTCTAAGCAGCACTGACAAAAACCCGCCCCGGCCGGCGAGCCCGCGGCCTGTCGCGAATGATGATCTCAACGTCCTGGTTGAGCGACGTAAGGAACCGCATCAAGCGCTCGACGGAGAAGCCCTCCAGGCGATATTTTGAAAGAGACGAGACTTTGGGTTGGTTGATGCTCAACAACTCCGCGGCCTTTCCCTGCGATAACCCGCGGCGCTGCAGCACCGCATTGATCGCTACAGCCAGACGGACCTTCGTCTGCCGTTCGCCGGCATCCGCAAAGCCGAGGTCGGCGAATACGTTCCCTGAACTCCGCACGATTTTTCCGTTACCTTCCGCGCTTCGTTTTGCCATATCGATCCTCATAGTCCTGTCTGGCCAGTCTCAGGCGCTGGGAAACGAGTTCCACATCCGACTTCGGTGTCTAAATGCCCCTACGCGACTTCTTTTGAAAACAATGCAACACGTAAATGGCCCAACGGAAGCGAGCGGTGTAGACGGCGCGATACGTGTTTCCGTCGTGATCCGCTACCACCTCGAGTACTCCGGAGCCCGCTCCCTTCCACGGCTTCGCGGTGGGATGCTTCCCACCGAATTGAGCGACACTTAGAGCCGTGCCAATACCGTCTTTGACCGCTTCGGGAAACGCCAGCAAGTCCCGCTTGGTAGGGCCCACCCAATACAAAGGTTGTTCGCCGTGAGCTGCCTTGCGCATCGGGACTTCATCCCAGTTCTAGGATACCACGAGCAAGCTTGCGAGTACGCCCAGATCGGAGTTCTGTTCGCGGTGCCTCGGTTGCAGCCGAGCCGGTTGAGAAACCCACCAGACCCAGATGTGGGTGTCCAGCAGAATCACTGCAAGGCGTCCCAGTCCTCGCCGGCAACAGGCTCCAACGGATCGCGGAACTCGAGAACCGAATCCCGGAGGCCTCGGCCCCCGACGCGATCGGCGATTCCCCACCTCTAAACGCTTTCTGGAAGAATTGTTTCAACGCTAAACTAAAACGGATAGTCGAGGGGGTGTCCACTTTCGGCGGGCCGCGTGGTTGGGGATCAGTAAGCTTCTCCGCGGTTGTCGATGCCGAGGACGCGGATCAAATCAGGTGGTTCGAGGGAGAAAAAGACCCGCCACGTGCCGACCCGCAGGCGCAATTCACCGGGACGTTCTTTGAGGGACTTCACATCGCCGCGGCGGGTCGCGGCGAAACGCACGAGGGCCGCACGATCCGAGCCTGGACGACGCGGTCGAGACGCGCCAGATCGCGGCAGGGCGGAAAACTACGCGGCGGATCACAGTCCGAGCCGGCGCCGGACTTCTTCCAGGGGGATATCGTCGCCCGGTTCCGTACGGGCCAGATCCAGTTTGGCCGCGGTCTCGGCATCGATGATTTCCTGCTCGCCCAGTTCCGCAAGAAAGGAAATGGCCACCGGCACCTCATTGTCCGGAAGGGCATC
>JADGNR010000130.1 GCA_017883415.1 Bryobacteraceae bacterium
ACGCCCCAAAATGCTCATGCGCCCAAAAGCTTCGTGCCCCAAAAGCTTCATGCCCCCCCAAAAAACTCCTTGACTCCTGCGATATTTCTAGTATTATCGAAATATGAGCGCACGAGAAGACGCGAAAATCGTCCGCTACGCGGATATGTTCGCCGCCATGGGCACGGAGCCCCGGCTGCGCATTATCCGCCTGCTGCTGTCGGCTCACCCGGATGGCATGAACGCCGGCGACATTCAATCCGAGCTGGGCATTCCCAACTCCACTCTTTCGCATCATCTGGACAAGCTCAAGCACGAAGAACTGGTGACCGTGCAGCGCGAAGGCACTTTCCTGCGCTACCTGGCCAATACCGAGGTCTTGCAGGAGGTGCTGACTTTTCTGTATGCCGAGTGCTGCACGCGCACCAACGCCATCGAACCGGAAACAATCTTTCGAGTCTGCAAGGTGAAACCATGAGCACGGAAAATATCACGGAAGTAGTGAGAGAGAAGTACGGCGCTGCTGCCCAGCGTGTCGCGTCGGGCGGCCGGAACTCCTGCTGCGGCGCGGTTCCCTCCGATGGCCATTGCGCCGATCCGATTTCCTCCGGCCTGTACGAAACCGGCCAGACCAGCCAGTTGCCCGAGGCGGCCGTCGCGGCGTCGCTCGGCTGCGGCAATCCCACGGCGCTGGCCTCGCTCGCCGCCGGCGAGACGGTCCTCGACCTGGGGTCGGGCGGCGGCATCGACGTGCTGCTGTCGGCGCGGCGCGTCGGCCCCACGGGCAAGGCCTACGGCCTGGATATGACCGATGAGATGCTCGCCCTGGCGAACGCCAACAAGGCGCAAGCGGGCGTGGAGAACGTGGAGTTCCTGAAAGGACAAATCGAGAATATTCCGCTCCCGGACAACTCCGTGGATGTGATCATCTCCAACTGCGTGATCAATCTTTCCGCCGACAAGGACCGCGTGTTCGCCGAAGCGTTCCGCGTGCTCAAGCCGGGCGGACGCCTGGCCGTGTCCGATGTGGTTACGCGCGGCGAGATGCTGCCCGAGATCCGCAGGAACGTCCTGCTGTGGGTGGGATGCCTGGCCGGCGCGCTGGAGGAAAACGAATACCGCGCCAAACTGGCGGCGGCCGGGTTCGAACAGATCGATCTCGAGCCGACCCGTATCTACCGCATCGCCGACGCGCGCGAGTTCCTGGCCGGCAAGGGAATCGATGTGGATGCCATCGCGCCGCAGGTGGATGAGAAGTTCCTGAGCGCCTTCATCCGCGCGCGGAAACCCGAGGCCGCCGGGCGAGAACCGGCGGGCCGGCTAAAACCGGCGGGCCGGTGCTGCGGCCCTTCCTGCTGTGCGTGATGACCCATGGCGAAGCGGCGGCTCGCGTTCTTTGAGCGCTATCTTTCCCTCTGGGTCGGACTGTGCATGGTGGCGGGCGTGGCCCTCGGCAAGCTTCTGCCCGCGGCCGTCGAGGGCCTGCGCGCCCTGGAGTTCGGCCGCGGCAGCCGGATCAACGTCCCCATCGCGGCCCTGATCTGGTTGATGATCACGCCCATGATGATGAAGGTGGATTTCTCCGCCATCCGCGACGTGGGCCGCAAGCCGGCCGGGCTTGTGGTGACCCTGGCGGTGAACTGGCTGGTGAAGCCGTTTTCCATGGCGCTGCTGGCCTGGCTGTTCTTCCGCGTGATCTTCGCCGGCTTCCTGGGCCGCGCCGAGGCCGACCAGTACATCGCCGGCTGCATCATTCTGGCGGCGGCGCCGTGCACCGCCATGGTATTTGTGTGGAGCCATCTGACCGGCGGGGACCCGGCGTACACCCTGGTGCAGGTTTCGGTGAACGACCTCATCATGCTGGTCGCGTTCGTCCCCCTCGTGCAGTTTCTGGTGACGGGCGCCTCCTCGCTGGCCGTGCCGTTTCAAGTGCTGCTCTATTCGGTGATCGTGTTCATCGTCATTCCCCTGGCGGCCGGGACGGCCATCCGCTGGTGGCTGGTGCGCACGCGCGGCCAGGCGTGGTTCGAAAAAACGCTGTTGCCGCGCTTTGCCCCGGTCACCATCACCGCGCTGCTGGCCACCCTGCTGTTCATCTTCGCTTTCCAGGCGGACAACATCACCGCCCGGTTCTTTCACGTGCTCCTGATCGCCGTCCCCATCTCGCTGCAGGTGTACTTCAACGCCTCGCTCGCATATGGGCTGATGCGGCTCCTCAAGGTGGAGTACGCCGTGGCCGCGCCCGGCGCCCTGATCGGCGCCAGCAACTTCTTTGAGCTCGCGGTGGCGACGGCGATTGCGCTCTACGGGCCGCAATCGGGCGCCGCCTTGGCGACAGTGGTCGGAGTGCTGGTGGAGGTGCCCGTGATGCTCTCGGTCTGCGCGGCGTGCAACCGGACGCGGCACTGGTTTCCATTCCCCGCCGTGGAGAAAGCGTGACCAGGCGGCGCGTTCTGATTCTGTGCACCGGGAATTCCGCGCGCTCGCAGATGGCCGAGGGGCTCTGGCGTCACCACGCGGGCGACCGGTTCGAAGTCTTCTCCGCCGGCACGCATCCCAGCGCGGTGCGCCCCGAGGCCGTGGCCGCCATGGGCGAGTTGGGCATCGACATCTCCCACCAGCGCTCCAAATCGGTGGAGGAATACTCCGCGCAGGAGTTCGACCTGGTCATCACGGTCTGCGATCACGCCGCCGCGGAGTGCCCCGTCTTTCCCGGCAAGACGCAGCGGATGCACTGGCCGTTCCCCGATCCGGCGGCGGTGAAGGGCTCCCCCGCGGAGCGACTGGAGGCGTTCCGCGCCGTCCGGGACCAGATCCGCAAACGCATCCGCGAGTTTCTTGAAGCGAAGTAGGGTAGGCCTCCTGGCCTGCCCTCGCGCCGAAGGCGCGCTGCAAAAAGGGGCAGGCCGGGAGGCCTACCCCACTCAATCTTCGCAGCAGTCCCTACCTCGGAAACTGCTCACCCCTTCGCGCGCGATGATCGGCACCATGACCAGCGCGGCCGCGGGATCGGCCCACCACCAGCCCAGGAATTTGTTGAGCAGCAAGCCGCCCAGAAGGATGGCCGAGAGGTAGGCGCAGAAGTCCGTCTGCCGGGAATCCGCTTTCATGGCCTCGCTTCTCATTTGGGCGGCGACGCGGCGCTTGGCCCGCGCTAATAGCGGCATCACCACCAGCGAGACCGCGGCCACCAGGATGCCGGGAACGCTCGGCCGCGGAGTGTTGTGCCCGATCAGGTCGGCACCGGATTCGAACAGCAGGTACATCGCCAGCGCCAGGAAGCATCCGCCCACGATGCGCAGGCTCACCCGCTCCAGCCCTTCGCGCCGGGTGGCCTTGCGGTCGTGATGCAGGCGCCAGAGCAGGGCGGCGCCGGAAGTGACTTCGATGACGCTATCGAAACCAAAGCCGACCAGCGAAACTGAGCCCGCCATCCATCCGGCGATCAGCGACACCAGGCCCTCGAGCAGGTTATAGACGATGGTGAAGTACTCCAACCGCTCGCCGCGCCGCACGGTCCGCTGGCGCTGGGAAGTGCTGCGGGTGGTCAAGCGCGCCTCAAGAAATCGCGGGCTCGATTCGTTTCCCCGAAGGCCGCGGGGTGGCGCGGGCGCGGCGCGCGATCAGCCACGCCCCCACCCGATACGCCAGCAGCAGGGCTACCAGCGTCCCATATAGAAGCGGCAATCGGATATCGGATTTCACCAGCCAGTAGTAGTGCACTACGGCCGCCACCGCGGTGCCGTAGATCAGGCGGTGCAGCAGTTGCCAGCGCCGGCCGCCGAGGCGCCGAATCCACCCCGCCGTCGAGGTCAGGGCGAGGGGAATCATCAGCACCAACGCCGTGAAGCCGGCGGTGATGAACGGCCGCTTGGGGATGTCTTTCAGAATCTCTTGAAAATCGAACAGCTTGTCCAGCCAGAGATACGTCAGGAAATGCAGGCTGGCATAGAAAAACGCGAACAGGCCGATCATGCGCCGGAAACGGATGAGGGCCGGCAGGTGCAGCAGTTTTCTCAGGGGCGTGACCGCGAGCGTGACCACGATCAGCCGGATGGCCCAGTCGCCCGTGAAATGCTGGATGAATTCCGTGGGATTGGCGCTCAGGTCCTGATTCCAAAAGCGCCAGCCGAGCCACAAAAACGGCCCCAGGCAAAGCAGGAATACGGCCACCTTGCTCCAGCGGATCTTCGGCATAGGTCAGTACAGTTTCTTGAGGTCCATGCCCGCGTACAGGCTGGCCACCTGGTCGCCGTAGCCGTTGAATATCTGCGTGGGATGATTCTGGAAGAACGAGGGAAGCCGCCGCTCCATCTTCTGGTTCCACCGCACCGGGTTGACGTTGGGGTTGACGTTGGAATAAAAACCGTACCACTCGGGCACGCTCATCTTCCAGGTAGTCGATGGCTCGCTTGCCACCAGCTTGATCTTGACGATGGACTTGATGCTCTTGAATCCGTATTTCCACGGCACCACCATCCGCACCGGCGCGCCGTCCTGCGGCGGTAGCGTTTCGCCGTACATGCCCACCGACAGCAGCGCCAGCGGGTGCATGGCTTCATCCAGGCGCAGGCCTTCCACGTACGGGAACTTGATGCCGGCCTGTTCTGGGCGCGCCATGGGCATCTGCTTCAGGTCCCAGTAGCTCTCGAAGGCGACGTACTTCGCTTTGGAGGTGGGCTCCACCTGTTTGAGCAACGCGCTCAATGAGTAGCCGGCCCAGGGCACCACAATGGACCACGCTTCCACGCAGCGGTGGCGATAGATCCGCTCTTCGATGGGCGCCAGCTTCAGGATTTCGTCCATGCTGAACTTCCGCGGCTTGGCCACTTCGCCTTCTACCGAGACGGTCCAGGGATCGGTCTTGAAGTTCTGCGCGTATTTCGCGGGCTGGTCTTTTTGCGTTCCGAATTCGTAAAAATTGTTGTAGTGGGTGACGTCGTTATACGTGTTCTGCGTCTCCGTGGTGCTGAACGGGCTCTTGACCAGGTTGTTCAGTTTGGTGCCCGCCCAGGCTCGCGCAGAGGGCGAAAGCAATTCGCGGCCGGCCAGGAAGGCCGCCGGTATGCCGGCCAGGAACTTGCGGCGGTTCCAATAGATGGATTTCGGAGTGACTTCCGAGTAACGGATATCCTCAGGTTTCTTGATCAGCATCGCTCTATCTCTCTACTATATCCTTTGACGCAGGCGGATTATTCCAAGGTGCGCCATTTTACCGCCGCGACGCCGAGACGCCGAGCGGAAACCGGCCAATCGGTTCTCCGCGTGCCCAACTGGCTCAGCGCGCCCCCGAAGGCCACCCGCGTTGCATCCGACAGGTACTGGCGGCGCGGTGGCACCCTACGTTCTCGGCGCTTCGGCGGTGGAAAGTCTTTGCCCTTCCGCGCGGAGACGTTAGGATGTGGGTGTGGCGCCCCTGGATCCCCAGTTGCTGGACGACATCGTCGATGCCGCGCCGGACCTCAATCCCGGGGACAATATGTCGCCCCGCGTGCTCCGCGCCATCGCGCGCCATGCCGCGGCGCGTCCCGTGCTCCGGTCGGCGGAAACCGGCGCGGGCGGCAGCACGCTGCTCTTCTCGCAGATCAGCGAAAAACACACCGCGTTTGCCATCGAGGGCGACAACAGGATCATCACCCGCGTCCGGGCGTCGGGCTTTTTTCGGTCGGTGACCACCGAGATCGTCGAAGGTCCCACGCAGGCGACGCTCCCCGGCTACCGGTTCGACCGGCCCTTGCAGGCCGTCCTCATCGACGGTCCGCACGGCTTCCCGTTTCCCCAGCTCGAGTACTTCTATTTGTATCCGCACATCGCCGCAAATGGACTGCTGATTCTGGATGACATCCACATCCGTACCATCCACGAGCTGCACCGGTTTCTGAGCCGGGACGACATGTTCGACCTGCTCGAAGTGGTCGACCGCACGGCGTTCTATCGCCGCACCAGCGCGCCGGTTTTCGATCCGTTGGGCGACGGCTGGTGGCTGCAAGCGTACAACCGCAAGCGCCTCGCGCGGTACCTCTGGCGGGAGTCGCTGGCGCAGGCGCTCCCCCATCGGGTGCGCCGCTGGATCGGGCGAAAGAAGCCGGAGTATCCGGTCTCCATCGACGCTCCCCAGGCGAACTCTGTCGTGGGCCCCAGCGCGGTCGTATGCGGGACGGCCGCGCTGCCGGCGGGTTGCCGCCTCTGGTTGTTTGCCCGCAGAGCGGATGCCGGCGGTTGGTGGCCGCAAGGCGGCGGGCCGGCCGATTTCACCGGAGACCGATGGCGGCAGGAGTGCAAGTTCGGTGAAGCCATCGATGCGGGCTTTGCTTTTGAAATTGCAGCCGTCGTCGTGGACCAGCAGGGCCACATGCGCCTGCTTCGCCGGATCGCGGAAAGGGAGCGATCGGGAGCGGATGGACCCATGTCGCTGCCCGCGCCGCCGGCGGCCATCGTCACCGTCAAGCGGGGCTCGAACGGATGATGGTGCGCGACCGCTTCCTCCGCGCGGTGACCGTCGGCGGCGTGTTGGTCTGGGCCATCACCGAGGCGCTCAGCCCGTTCGCCGCCCTTCGGCGCGCGCCGCTCGCTATCGCCTGGTCGCTGGTGCTGGCCGCTTCCGGAATCGGGGCCGCTCTCCGCCTGCACAGCGCCCGCCGTCGCGCCCGCCGCCCCGCTATCCCGAAGTTCGACCCCGTCGTCCTGCTGTGCTCTCTCGGGATCGCCGCCATCCTCGTCCTCACGGGCATCACCGCCGCCTTCAGCCCGCCCAACAGCGCCGACGCCATGGCCTATCACATGCCCCGCGTAGTCTATTGGGCCGAGCAGGCGAGCGTCCGCTTTTTTCCGACGCAGTACCTCAACCAGATCATGCTGCAACCCTTCGCCGAGTATGCGATGCTGCACACCTATGTGCTGACCGGCGGCGACCGGCTGATCAATTTCGTGCAATGGTTCGCCTCGCTGGCGAGCATCGCCGGCGTCTCGCTAATCGCCCTAGCGTTTGGCGCCGGAGCGCGCGGGCAGGCGGTAGCGGCGCTGTTCTGCGCCAGCATTCCTTCCGGCATTCTGGCCAGCTCGGGGGCCAAAAACGATTACCTGCTGGCCCTGTGGCTGGTGGCCGCGGTCTACTTCGCCCTGCGCTTCACCCGGAGCCATGCCATCGCCGACGCCCTGCTGCTCGGCGCGGCCCTGGGGCTGGCTCTGCTCACCAAGGCCACCGCGTACCTGTTCGCGCCGTGGCTCCTGGCGGCCGTTTTCGCCGCGCGGGCCTCGAGGAAGACCGTGCTTCTCCTGGCGCGCGGCGCGCTCCTGGCGGCCTGCTGTGCCGCGGTGCTGAACGCGCCCCACTATATCCGCAATGCCCGCTTGAGCGGGTCCATCCTGGGCTTCGATTCCGCGCAGGGCGATGGCTTCTTCCGCTGGCGGAACGAAACCTTCGGCTGGAAGCAGACCGTATCGAACCTCCTGCGCAATACCTCGGAGCAACTCGGCCGGCGCAGCCAAAAATGGAATGAGGGCGTGTACCAGGCGGTAGCGCGCGTACATCGCAGGCTCGGCATCGACCTCGGCGATCCCGCCACCACCTGGCGCTGGAGCGCGTATGGACCGCCGCGGAATTCGAACCACGAGGCCGACGCGCCCAATCTCTGGCATTTGACCCTGCTCCTTCTGGTATCGTGCCTCCTCGCCTGGCGGGCCGTGCGCGGGCGGGATCGCGAGCGCGCGTGGTATGCCTGCGCCGTGGCGTGCGCCTTCGTCGCGTTCTGCGCCTATCTAAAATGGCAGCCGTTCTTCGCGCGCCTGCTGCTTCCCCTGTTCGTCCTCGGCGCGCCGCTCTCGAGCGTGCTGGGCGAAACCGGGGACGCACCGCGCTGGATCGGCCGCGCGCGGCTCCTGCTTGCGCTCGGACTCTGCGTTTTCCTGCTGGACAACGCCCGCCGCCCGGCGGTCTACAACTGGGTGCGGCCGCTCAAGGGTCCCCGCAGCGTCCTCCATACGCCGCGCGCGGAACAGTACTTCGCGGACATGTCGCAGTGGGCCAACGCCCCGGCGTACTGGAAGACGGCCGCTCTCCTGGCGGACACCGGTTGCGCCACGGTCGGGATCGATATCACCAACCTCCAGCTCGAATATCCCCTGCAAGCGCTCCTGCGCGCGCGGCGGCCGGAGGCCCGGTTCGTGCATACCGGAGTCGCCAATGCCTCCGCGCGCTACCGGCCGCCGGTGGACGCGCCTCCCTGCGCCGTAGTCTGCCTGGATTGCGCCGCCGACGCCGCCCGGCTCCTGCTGTATCGAGCCTTTCCCACCAGCGTGGCCGTCGATCGTTTCGTGATCCTCCGGTGAATTTTGCTTGCCTTGGCCCTTCTCTTTATGCGAACATGAATTCGGATTCTGTTATGAACCTTCGACTCTTCCTCACCGGCCTGGCCCTCTGGGCCGTCGGCACCCTCGCGTTGCGCGCGGCGGGCCAGCGCCTGTTGCATCCCGGCGATCTCGCCGGCACGCTCCTCCTGTTCGCCGTCAGCTTTCTGGCGGCGGCTTTACTGGTGCGGCGTTTGTGCAAAAAGGCGCGCCTCCCGCGCGAGCAGTGGCCGCGTGGCGCGGTTGCGGTTCTGCTGCCGACGCTCCTCCTCGACCCGTTCTCCAGCGCCTTCTTCCCGGCGATCTTTCCCAACATGGCGCCCGAGACGGCCGGCGTGTTCGGAGGATGGATGCTGCTGTGCTGCGCCGGCGCCCTGGTGGGCGTAACCGTGCCCGCGCCGCGGCCCTCGTGACCGCGCGCCCGAGCCTGCTCGCTGGCGAGGACGTGCCGCCCGAGCCGCACCAAAAGCGAAGCCTCGAGAAGCGGGCGCGTCTGAAAGCCGCCGGCCTCGCCCTGTTCGGCGAGAAAGGCTATGAGGGCGCTTCCATCGAAGAGATCGCGCGCCGGGCCGGTCTCGCGGTGGGAGGCTTCTACCAGCATTTCCATTCCAAGCGCCAACTGCTGCTCGCGCTGATGGACGAAATGCTCGACAACATGAGCCGCCTGCAGCTTCACCCGCAGCCGGGCGGCGATATCCGCGCGGGACTGCGCGATCTGCTGGCGCACGCCTTCTCCGGCGACCTGCGCTACCTGGGCGCTTACCGCGCCTGGCGGGAAGCAATCCTTTCCGATGCCGTCCTGGCGCGGAAACAGGAGGCGATTCACGCCTGGACCACGGCCCGCGTCACGGCCGTATTCCAGTTTCTGCACCAACTGCCCGGCGCCCGGCCCGAGGTCGACATTCCCGCCCTGGCGCGCCCCATGGACAGCTTCCTCTGGAACCTCATGGCGCAGGTCCCGGGAATGCGCCAAGGCGAGCTCGCCCGATGGATCGATACCGCCACCCACCTGATCTACCACGCCCTGTTCGCGGATCCAAAAAGGGGACAGACGCATTTATCGCGCCCCGGTCGGAAGCGCCGAATCGGCCCCAGTCCAGCGGACTCCCCGTGAGGAGCTCCGGGCGGCGTCCGAAGCCGCCCTTCGGCCGGGCCCTGTCTGGCGCTGGAATCGGAGTTGCGCCGCCCCCCGTTCTCTTTGTATGCTAATAGTTTCCCCGTAATGCGCGTCTCGCTTTGGTGAGGGGAGCATTGCGGGTGGACGGACGGGTGGCCGAGCGGTTAATGGCAACAGGCTGTAAACCTGTCGCTCCTTGCGAGCTACGGAGGTTCGAATCCTCCCCCGTCCACCAGAGTTCGTGCGTGCGGCCGTTGTAGCTCAGTTGGTAGAGCGCGTCCTTGGTAAGGACGAGGTCACCAGTTCAATCCTGGTCAACGGCTCCAGAGTTTTTGGAGCTTCCCCTGGCGGAGGCTCCCGTTCTTCTCCTGTTGTGGCTGCCCCGGCCCGCCCCCGGAGAGATTAGGAGCAAAATCGGATGGCTCGCGACATCATCACGTTCCAGTGCACGGAGTGCAAAAACCGTAACTACTCGTCCACCAAAAACAAGAAGACCACCACCGAGCGCCTGGAGATGAAGAAGTTCTGCCCCCACTGCCGGAAACACCAGCCGCACAAGGAAATCAAGTAGAATGATGGATGGCCCCCGGAATTCGGGGGTGCCCAGGGGCGTAGGTTTAACGGCAGACCAGCGGTCTCCAAAACCGCGAGTGGGGGTTCGAATCCCTCCGCCCCTGCCACCTGTTCCGCGTAACAACTGGGAGCAGTGAAGGAAGACTTATGGCCGATGTAAAGAACTGGTTGCAGGGCACGAAGGATTATTTCAACGAGCTCCGCCTCGAGATGCGCCGCGTGACCTGGCCCAACCGGAAGCAGGTGGAGGGCACCACGGCCGTGGTGATTTTCGCCGTGTTTGCCTTCGCGGGATACTTCGCGGTAGTGGATCATTTCCTTACCGTGGGCATCACCGGCGTCCTCAGGTTTTTCACGAAATAGGCGATATGGGAACCGAAGAGAACGATCAGTTCGACGACCGGTCTGTCGCGGAATCCGCGGCGGAACCTGCAGCCGTCTCCGAGGACACGCCGGAGCAGGAACACGCCCCCGCGGAAAGCGCCGCACCTGCCGCCGCGCCCGCGCCCCCGGAATCCGCGGAACCGGCAGCCGCCGGCTACGACGAATCGTCGCCCAAGAAGTGGTTCATCATCCATACCTATTCCGGTTTCGAGCATAAAGTCCAGGAGTCCCTGCGCACCCGCTCGGAAGCCTTCGGCTTCGCCGATAAAATCGGCCAGATCCTGATCCCCACCGAAGAGGTGGTGGAGTTGCGCAACGGCAAGAAGGTCACCAGCAAGCGGCTGGTCTATCCCGGGTACGTGCTCGTGGAAATGGAAATGAACGACGCGCTGTGGCACGAAATCAAGAACACGCCCCGCGTCACCGGCTTCGTGGGAGGCGGCAATTCGCCGGTCCCGCTCAGCCCCGAAGAGGTGAACCAGATTCTCTTCCGCCAGGCCTCTTCGGCGGAACGGCCGCGTCCCAAGATGACCTTCGAGAAGAACGATTCGGTGCGCATCGTCGACGGCCCCTTCGCCAATTTTTCAGGCAAGGTGGACGAGGTCAACGTCGAGCGCGGCACCCTCCGGGTCATGGTCACGATCTTCGGCCGCGCCACTCCCGTGGAACTGGAGTTTCTGCAAGTCGAAAAGGTGTAGCGCCCACCCGGCCCGCCCGGCGGCCCGGCGCGCGAGAGGATTGGAACGATGGCAAAGAAAGTTACCGCGCAAGTGAAGCTGCAGATTCCCGCCGGGAAGGCTACCCCCGCGCCCCCGGTGGGCACCGCGCTCGGCCCGCAGGGCGTCAATATCATGGATTTCTGCAAGGCGTTCAACGCCAAGACGTCGGGCAAGGACCAGGAAGGGCTGATCATCCCCGTGGTGATCACCATCTTCTCCGACCGCTCGTTTACCTTCATCACCAAAACGCCCCCGGTGCCGGTGCTGATCAAGCGCGCCGTGAGTCTGGCCAAGGGATCGGCTGAGCCGCACAAGATCAAGGTCGGCAAGATCACCCGCGAGCAGATCGAAGAGATCGCCAAGATCAAGATGCCCGACCTCAACTGCTTCGACCTGGCAGCCGCCATGCGCTCGGTGGCCGGCACGGCGCGCAGCATGGGCGTGGACGTCGTGGACGTTTTGGACGCCCTGTAGTTTTCGTCCGCGGAGCAGTTGACTCCCGCGCCGCGCTCTGAAAAAATAGAGTCTCACCCCAACGTGCGGATGTGGCGGAATTGGCAGACGCGCATGGTTCAGGTCCATGTACCCGCAAGGGTGTGGAGGTTCAAGTCCTCTCATCCGCACCAGAACTAAAGCACAAAAAAACCAGCGCGTTCCGTGTTGCAGTCGCCGTGTTGCAGTTTCACCTACCACCTGGCGTTGGAATAATTCGCCAGGATCGCTTCATCCTTCGTCAGCAACGGTGCTACGCCGTTCGCCTTCGCATGTGCGACAATGATCCGGTCGAAAGGATCTCGTGTCCACGTCTCTCCGAGCGCTACTTCCGCAATGATGGGGAACGGATGATCGCAAACGGTCAGTCCGACTTCCGCATTCAGCTTGACCAGAATCTCCTGGGGTGAGACGAGGATGCGCCGGATCTCGTACAGATATTGCAACTCCACGACGGCCATGGGAGAAATGCGAAGTCCGGCGGTCTGGATCAGCGAAAGCGCCTTCTGCGAGAGCTTGGCGAGACTGGCTTCGGCAAGCCAAACGATTACCGCCGTATCGAGATAGCAAATCAATTATGACCCTGCCTTGATAGGCCGAATGGCGTCAATGGTCAGTGCGACCGCCGATCACAGTTCGGCCCAGTCCTTGTCGATCTCTGCCCACATCTCCGCTTGCAGCTTGCGTTCGGCGTAGTCTGGTACCTCCGGGTTCGTAATCTGCATCTGCGTCAGCCTATCCAGTCGTGTTGACCGGCCTTCTGGCACTACCAGTCGGATCGTGGTTCCCTGGTGCATGAATTCCACCGTCTCCCCGGCGATGACCCGTTCCACCAGCTTGAAGAGATCTTTGCGAAACTCGGTGATCGTAACCTTCATAGCTGTATTGTACGTTCTGATGTACGGCAATGTCAATGCAGGATGTACAAGCACGAAAGTTGGGACTTTCGGCGATACGGCGGTCTTGGACGACTCAGCGAATGTCAAAGGAATACAAGCGGGCTGTCCATATGGCGCGGCGCCTGTCGCTCCTAATTCTCTGTAGGAGTCTTTTCCACGTGATCGATCACGATTGTCTCAAGCGGTCCCTTGCGATGTTGCAAACGGAGCCCCAGCTTCAGCAGTCCGTCGTTGAACGCGTGTAGCACTGTTTCTTCCATGTCCGCCATGGCATTGCTTGCTCCAGCCGGTTCGCCGCCGGCACCCGCCGTGCGCCGGCGCGCATCGGGCAGATCTTTGAGGGATACCTCCAGGACCAGTTGATACCGTCCACTCAACCCCGTCATATCGATCACGGGCAACGACAATGGGGCCACGTTATCCAGCAGGTCCGCCAATCCTCCGAATGAGATATTAGGAGCCTCCCAGCGCTGGACCCGATACGGATCGCCAGTCTGTCGCACCGTTCCCATACGCGGATTGCTCATCATCGTCACCGTCTCGCCGCCGGCGGCATTCGGAATCGCGCTGCTCTGTACGGTGCCATAGAACCCGTCAAGACTGGACGGTGCGTCCGAGTCCGCGGACCGGCTTCCGGCACTCTCCTGCGGCGCCGCTTTATTGATCTTCAGCCCGCCTTTGGCCGCTACCAGCGCATAGACCGGCAGATTGGCGGTCCCGCGATGGATGACCAGCTTGAATCGGTCCGCCAGCAAGGCTTGGAACATTTCCGGAACCTGGTGTTTCGATGCACCCTGCGGAATATTCGCCACGATGTTGAATCTCGGCGATCCAATGCCCATCATCCATTCCGGTCCGGTGACGCGGTCCGGAGAAAAGCGAAAAGCATAGCCGATCAACATCGCCAGCGTCGTGCATTTGAAGTCGACTCGGCCCGGATTGAC
>JADGNR010000425.1 GCA_017883415.1 Bryobacteraceae bacterium
GCCGCGAGGCTGGCGGCGGATTCGCGGCAGAGCGCCCAGAACCAATGCTCCGCCGATGGCCGCCATCGATCCGCCCCAGTACGAGTTCATCCAATAGCTGGAAACCGCCAGCCGTAAGACCACCAGCACCGCGCCCAGCAAGGCCCACCGCGGCGGCAGCCATCCCTGCAGCATCCAGCAGACCGCGCCGCACATGAGACCGGCGCTGAGCCAGACGCCGGCCCAGGGGTGATGGAACAGGACCGTGCCGGCGGCCAGCACCGCGGCCTGCGCGATGGGAAACGCACTGGCATAGACCGGCCGCGCCAGAATGTGGATGCTTTCGAAATGCACCCAGAACGGGTGCTGCGGGTTTACCAGGCGGCCGTGCGCGAAGGTATCGGCCGCGAGGAGGAAGCTGAACTCATCGTGTATGCGCGGCTCGGGGATGGGGAACCACGGAATCAGCAGCGCCCGCAGCACCAGCGGCGCTAGGGCGGCGACCAGGATCGCCAACCGCTTCCGGCGAGCCAGGCGCGCCAGCGGACGTTCCCACCACCCCAGCCAGCGAAGCCCAAAACGCGCCGCCACCAGGGCCAGAACGAACGCCGCGGCGGCCAGTACCGTTTCGGGGCTGGGCAGATCCGCCGGGCGCGCGCCGCCCGAAAAGAGAAGTGACATATGATAGTGATTCAAGCAAAGAGACAGGGTACCAGACGGAGGACACAGCCATCGCCATGAAGATTCTCGCATTGGGAGCCGCCGGTTTCATAGGCTCCCATCTTACTCACCGGTTGCTTAAAGAAGGGCACATCGTCACCGCGGTCGATCTCCAGAGCGAGAAGGTCGCGGAGGACCTGGACCACGCCCACCTCACCTTTCTGCGACAGGACATCCGAAGCCCGGCATGGGACCTGGATGGCATGGTGCGAGACGCCGATCTCGTAATCGACCTGATTGCTTACGCCAACCCCGGCCTGTATTTGCGGATTCCGCTGGAGGTTTTCCGCCTGAACTTCCTCGAGAACCTGAAGATCGCCGAAGCGTGCGTCCGGCATGGCAAGCGGCTGATCCAATTCTCGACCTGCGAGGTCTACGGCCGGACCGCGGCCAGCCTGAAGAACGCCGCGGTCGCCGATCCCGAAGACCCCATCCATGCCACTTTTTCCGAAGACACCAGCGAGTACATCCTGGGGCCGGTGGCCAAGCATCGCTGGATCTATTCCTGCGCGAAACAGTTGCTCGAGCGGGTGCTGCACGCCTACGGTTTGGAGCAGGGCTTCAATTACACCATCATCCGGCCGTTCAATTTCATCGGGCCGAAGATCGACTTCCTGCCGCAAAAAGACGACGACATCCCGCGCGTATTCTCGTTTTTCATGGATGCCCTGCTCAACGGCACTCCCATGAAACTGGTGAACGGCGGCGTGAACCGGCGGTGCTACACCTACATCGACGACGCCATCGAGTGCACGTACCGGATTGTCGAGAACCACGGCGGCGTGTGCGACCGCCAGATCGTCAACATCGGCTCGCCCTACAACGAAGTATCCATCCGGCAGATGGCGGAGACCATGCGCGAGATCTACGCCGCCAGGTTCCGCGACCCGGCCGTGCCGCTGCCGGAGATTATCAGCGTGCCCGGCGAGGAGTTTTACGGCGAGGGCTACGACGACTCCGACCGGCGCATTCCGGATATCACCAAGGCGCGAACCCTGCTCGGATGGGAGCCGGTATGGGGCATCCACGACACCCTCGAGACCACCATGCGGTATTACGTTTCCGAGCGCCGGAACGCCGCCACCACCTGCAATGGTTGACAGCGTATTCGTGCTGATGCCGGCATTCAATGCCGGCGCCACCATCGAGAAGGTTTTCGCGCGGGTTCCTTCCGAAGCACGGCGGCGCATCCGGCGATTCGTGGTGGTGAACGACGGCAGCGGGGACGACACGGCGGCGGCCCTGGCGCGCCTCGAAACGCAGTTCTCTAACCTGGTAGTGCTGACCCATGCCACCAACCGGGGCTATGGCGAGACGGTAAAAAACCTGCTGCGCTATGCGCGTGCGGAAGGCGCCGATGCCGCCATCGTGTTGCACGCCGACGGCCAGTACTCGCCGGAGAAGATCGCGGACCTGCTGGAACCGCTCGACCGCGACGCGGCCGACCTGGTGCAGGGGTCGCGCATGCTGGCGGGCGGCGCCCTGCGCGGCCACATGCCGCTCTATAAATTTGTGGCCAACAAGGCGCTGACGGGCATAGAGAACTGGGCCTTCGGCATGAAACTCGCCGAGTACCACAGCGGCTACATGCTGTACGCGAAGAAAGCGCTGGAGACGATTCCGTTTGAAACATTCTCCGGATCGTTCGATTTCGACCTGGAAATGATCGTCATGGCGCGCGTCCTGGGGTTGCGCATCGCCGAGATCGCCATCCCCACCATTTACGCCGGGGAGAAGTCGCATTTGAACCCCATTACGTACGGCTTCCGCGTGCTGTCGGTAGTGTGGCGCTACCGGCGCGGAAAGTATCGCGCCATGTGACGCGGGCTACTTCCTGGCGAAGTGCGCGTCCATCAGGATCCAGGTATTAGGATCGAGATCCACCGATGACGGCGCCTGCTCCGCCGCCACCTGGAACCTCTGGCGCTTCGCGGTCATCTCGATCTTCACCACGGCCGGCTGTCGAGCGCCGCCGACGGCGACCTCGAGCGGCAAACGATACGCGTCGCCCTCCTGCGTCTGCGCGAGTTCGATCTCGACCGTCTTGCTCTCCGGGTTATAGTGCCACGCCCCTTCGACCATCGGCGATCCGGCGCGGTAGATCCACTGCTCGAAAAACCAGCCGAGATCGGCGCCCGAGACCTCCTCCATGACCTTCCGCAGATCCTCCGTGGACGCATTGCCGTCCCGGTACCGGCGATAATATTCGCGAATGCCCGCCCAGAATGTCGCGCTGCCGATCTGGCCGCGCAGCATGTGCAGCGCCCACGCGCCTTTCTGGTAGACGATCGCGTTGGGGATTCCCTTCCAGGGCTTGGCCTGGAATACGGCTGTGCCGGGAAGACTCTTTTCGACGGCGAGTATCCCCGTGCGGCTGCGCTTGAGGCTCGCCACAAAAGGGTCGCGGCCCTCGTAGTGTTCGCTCGCCAGCAGGGCGAAGTAAGTGGCGAATCCTTCACTCAGCCACACGTCGTCCCAATCCTTTTCGGTAACCGAATCGCCGAACCACTGATGCGCCGTCTCGTGCGCTACCAGTTGGAAGGCGGGCCGGTTGGCCACGGACCGCTCCCCGAAAAAGATGGCGCTGGCGTGCTCCATGCCGCCGCCCATCCCCGCGGCCTCCACATCCGCGAGTTTCTCGTAAGGGTAGGGGCCGATATGATCGCTGTAGAAAGCGATCGCCTGGCGCGTGGGCTCCTCGAAGGTGACGATGCCCGCCTCGCGATCCTGAGGGAAGACCCAGGTCGCGAGCGGGACGCCCGCAGCCGTGCCGAAGTTTCGCATGGCGAACTGCGCCACCCCGATGTTATTCAGCCAGGTGGCGATGGGCACGGACTGTTTCCAGTGGGTCATGCGGCGGCCGTCGCCCAGGTCGATCACCTCCTGCAAGAGGCCGTTGGCGACTACCTGGTATTTGGCCGGCGCGGTGATGAGGAACTCGCTGGTCGCTTTATCGTAGGGATGATCGATGGTGGGCAGCCACTGGCGCGCCAGGTCGGGCCAGTTCGCGCTGAAGCAGGTCCGCTCGCCATACTTGTTCTTCACGAAATTCAGGCCGGCCCCGGGAACGCCGCGATACTTCACGGTGTAGCGCCCCAGATCGCCGGCCTTGCGCGCGGCTGGCAGCGCGATCAGCAGGCGGTCGGACTCGTGCGTGTATTTCAGGACCGCGCCCTCGGAAGTTACCTCCGCCACCGTCATGCCTTTGCCGTTGGCGGGCGAAGTGAGATCGAGCGCGAACGCGGTTACTCCGTCCTGGACGAAGCGCAGCGCCACCGTAGCCTCGCCCGCGATTTCGTCGTTATCGTCGTTCAGCGCGATGCGAAAAATGTAGTGCTGCGCGTCGACGCCCGGCTGGCGCGGGTAGGTGTCGGCAAACACCAGGGACGCGCATAAAGCCAGACCGAACAGCGGAGACTTCTTCATTCAACCCCTTATGGAGACCTACTATACTGCAAAATGTGCCGCGGGACCGCGCATGATACCGCCGAGAGGGTGGACTGCAAATCGACTGGTACACTGAAGCTGGGGAGGGCCTATGACTATCACCGTTGAGATCCCGGAAGAACTGGCCGGTCAACTCATCGCGGCAGGCCAGAACCCAGCACGCGCCGTCCTCGAAGCGATTGCTCTGGAGGGATACCGCAGCGACCACCTCACGGAAGCCGATATCCGCAAACTGCTCGGCTTCGACACCCGGATCGAGGTCCACGGCTTCCTGAAGGAGCATGGCGCGTTTTTGCCTTACACGGACGAAGATCTCGAACACGATCGCGAAGTGGCGAGCCATGTGGCGCGCCGAACCCGGGCGGAGCATGGTGGAGGTCCATCTGGTACGCGGCGCGCCGGATGATCGTAATTGCCGATACGGGACCGATCCACTACCTGATTCTAATTGGCGAGATTGAAGTGCTGCCTGCGCTCTACCAGTGGGTCCTGGTTCCCCCATCCGTGTGTGAAGAACTCAAGCGGCCGCGCACTCCGGAGGCGGTTCGAACATGGATCTCCCACCCACCCGCATGGCTGGAGACCCGCTCACCAAGCAAGTCCCCCGACGCGGAGTTGGCCCAACTTGACGCCGGCGAGCGCGATGCGGCCCGGGCGGACGGGTTCGACCTGCAGCCCGTCAGTGCGTTTCGCGATTTCGACCGGCAGCTGTTCCTATGGAATGCCAAATACTCGGGTGAAAGGCCCCTTTTGGATCCAGCCGGACGGGCGCTCGACCCGGCCGGTCTGTCGGCCGCGGAGCGGGTTGCGGCCATTCTCGTGTGGTCTGCCCTGCCGGGCGCCAGCCGGCACCACTGG
>JADGNR010000131.1 GCA_017883415.1 Bryobacteraceae bacterium
CCGCCCCTCCCACCGCCTCCCTCCCGCCGCCTCCCACCGCCGCCTTTGTGGAACCCGGACGATTAGCGTAGTCTGGAAGTGGGGATCGAGCGCCCGCGGCGGTTCCCACGCCTTGTCCCCGATCCGGGCGAAAATGAGATCCTTACTCTAGTAACCCGATTATCCGTTTTATGTTCGTTGGCTTCGCTCCCGGGAGATTCATCGTGAGGGCCGAAAGGACCGTTTGAGAGACGATTCGAAAATCCGCAAGATCGCTTTTCTGGGCGACCATTTGCCGCGCAAGTGCGGCATTGCCACCTTCACCTCCGACCTGCTTGCCGCCGTCGCGAGCGCGCATCCGCAAATCCAGTGCTTCGCCGTGTCGGTCAACGACGTTCCGGGCGGCTACGAGTACCCGGAGGTGGTGCGCTTCGAGATTGAGGAGCAGGACCTGTCGTCCTACCTGCGCGCGGCCGACTTCCTCAACATCAACAATGTCGACGTGGTCTGCCTGCAGCACGAGTTCGGCATCTTCGGCGGGCCCGTCGGGGGCCACGTCCTGGCTCTGCTGCGCGAGTTGAGAATGCCCGTGGTCACCACCCTGCATACCATTCTGCGCGAGCCCAAAGCGGACCAGCGGCGCGTGATGCAGCAGTTGATCTCCCTCTCCACCCGCCTCGTAACCATGACCGAGCGGGGACGGCAAATGCTGGAGGAGGTGTACCAGGCGCCCCCGGGGAAGATCGATCTCATCCCGCACGGCATTCCCGACGTCGGCTTTGTCGATCCCACGTATTTCAAGGACCAGTTCGGGGTGGAAGGACGGGTGGTGCTGCTCACCTTTGGACTGCTTTCGCCGAACAAGGGCATCGAGAATGTGCTAAATGCCCTGCCGCAGATTCTGGCGGAGTTTCCCGAGGTGGTCTATATCGTCCTGGGAGCCACCCATCCGAACGAATTGCGGGAGCACGGGGAAGCCTACCGGGTCAGCCTCGAACTTCTCGCCAAGAGGAACAAAGTCGCCCGGAACGTCATCTTTTACAACCAGTTTGTGGACCTCGAGAATCTCAAGGAGTTCATCGGCGCCGCGGACCTGTACATCACGCCGTACCTCAACGAGGCGCAGATCACCTCGGGCACGCTGGCCTACGCGTTTGGCGCCGGCAAAGCGGTGGTGTCCACCCCGTACTGGCATGCCGCGGAGCTGCTGGCCGACGACCGGGGCGTGCTGGTGCCCTTCGGCGACGCGCCGGCCATCGCCCGCGAAGTCATCGCGCTGCTGCGCGACGACACCCGCCGCCATGCCATTCGCAAGAACGCCTACCGGATCGGCCGCGACATGATCTGGAGCAACGTGGCTGAGATGTATCTGCGCTCCTTCGAGTGTTCCCGCCTGGACGGGGCGGCGCGGTCGCGGAAGTTCCTGGCCACCAGGACGCTCGATCAAAAGCCGCGGGAACTGCCCGCCATGAAGCTGAGCCATCTTGCGCGGATGACCGATTCCACCGGAGTCTACCAGCACGCGGTGTTCAGCGTTCCGAACTTTTCCGAAGGCTATTGCACCGACGATAACGCCCGCGCCTTCGTCCTGTCGGTGCTGCTCGGGGAATTGGGCGAGGATCCGGAGCGCGTGCGGACGCTCGCCACCACCTCGGCGGCGTTCCTCCATCATGCCTTCGACCACGAAACGAAACGCTTCCACAATCACCTGAGCTTCGACCGGCGCTGGCTCGACGAGCAGGGGTCGGAAGACTGTCACGGAAGGGCGCTGTGGGCGCTGGGGGTCGGTGTGGGGCGTTCGCCCTTTCGGAGTTTTCAGATGATGGCGGGACAGCTTTTCGCCCTCGCGCTGCCCGCGCTGACGGGGTTCGCTTCCCCCCGGGCGTGGGCGTTCGGGCTGATCGGCATCCATGAGTATCTGCGCCGGTTGAGCGGTGACAGCCTGGTCAACCAGACCCGCGAGACCCTGACGTGCCGGCTCATGGAGCGCTTCGAAGCGAGCGCGCATCCGGACTGGCCGTGGTTTGAAGGGGAGTTGTCGTACGACAACGCGAAGCTCTCGCACGCCCTGATTGTGAGCGGAAAGGCCACCGGACAACGGGCGGTGCTGGAGCGGGGGCTCCTGACCCTGGGGTGGCTGACGGAATTGCAGACGTCCGAGAAGGGCCACTTCCGGCCCATTGGCAGCAATGGCTTCTACCCCCGCGGCGGCACGCGCGCCAATTTCGACCAGCAGCCCGTGGAAGCCCAGGCCACCGTCTCGGCTTGTCTGGAAGCCTATCGCGCCACCGCCGACGTCGCCTGGTACGAGCACGCGCAGCGCGCCTTCGACTGGTTCATCGGCTGGAACGATCTCGGGCTGGAACTCTACTCTCCGGAAACCGGCGGCTGCCGCGATGGGCTCCATGTGGATCGCGTCAACGGGAACCAGGGCGCCGAATCCACCCTGGCCTTCCTGCTTTCGCTCGCGGAGATGCAGCTGGCGCAGAACGTAATGACCAGCTTCACGGGATCGATCGTGGTCGCGGATTAGGAGCCCACCATGCCCATCCATCTCATCCGCACCCCCCCACTCCTCAAGCCCGACCAGTCGCGGGTTCTGCTCCGGCCCTTCAATCCCGGGGATTCCCAACGGGTCGGCGGCATCATCGCCAGAATCATGTCGCTGCCGGAAGACCAGGTGGGCGCCCTCCTGGACGGCATCTGCGCCGAATTCTCCGGCCGGCATCGGGAGATCCGCAAAATCTTCCTCGAGCGCTTCGAACAGGTCCGCGAGCTGCTGGCCGACGGCCAGGAGATTTCCGAACAGAGGCGGCTGTTGATCGGCTCCTATTTCCTGGCCGAATACTCTTTGGAATCCGCCGCGCTGTTCAATCCCTCCATCGTTCCGCACCTGGATCAGACCGGCCTGCCAGCCGGCTCCCTGCGGTTCATTCTCAGCTTGCGCGCCACCGGAGAAGGGCACATTTCTTCCATCACGTTCCGGACCGGCATCATCCGTCCCGACGATCGCATCGAAGTGCAAAAGCCAGCCGGCTATCTCACCGAGCCGCGCCAGACGCCGAACCCCCAGTATGAGAAGGGACTGTTCGCCCGGAAACTCAGTGAGCTGGGATTGGTGCGCGACTTCACGCGCCGCGTCATGAACCGGCTCAAGAGCTCGTTCGCGCTGGAAGAGCTTCGCGCCAGTCTCCAGGCCGAACAGTTCCGCCTGCCGGATGGAATGGCAGCCGAAGATCAGGGCGAGGCGCAGGGGATTTGGATGCTGGCCCGATCCAACCACGAGGTCCAGTTCCAGCCGGAACAGGAGTTGTCGCAGCGCATCCTGTTCCCGGCCACGCCATCGCAACGCAACGGCATTGAGGACGCCCGCTTCGTCTGGTTCCGGAATGAGGACGGCACCCACATCTACTATGCGACCTTCACCGCCTTCGATGGCAAGGTGGTGGTGCCGGAACTGGTGGAAACCTCCGACTTCCTGCACTTTCGATTCATTACCCTGAATGGCGAGGCCGCCGAAAACAAAGGCATGGCCATCTTTCCCCGCAAGATCGGCGGCCTGTATGCCATGCTCTCCCGCCAGGACAACGAGAACATCTACCTGATGTTTTCCGACAACGTCCACTTCTGGAATGAGCGCCGTCTGCTCCTCAAACCCCTGTTTCCCTGGGAACTGGTGCAACTCGGCAACTGCGGATCGCCGATCGAGACCGAGGCCGGATGGCTGGTCCTCAGCCACGGGGTCGGCGCGATGCGAAAATACTGCATCGGCGCATTCCTGCTCGATCGCGAGGATCCCGCGAAAGTGATCGGCCGGCTGCGGGAACCGTTGCTCAAGCCGGAGCACAACGAGCGGGAAGGCTACGTGCCCAACGTCGTCTATAGCTGCGGCGCTCTGGTCCACAATAAACGGCTGATCATCCCGTACGGCTTGGGCGATCACGCCACCGGCTTCGCCACCGTCCCGCTGGCTGAGGTGCTGGCGGCTATGGAATGACCATTCCCCACAGGCGAGTAGCGGTGCTGGCGCCCGTAGCCTGGAGAACTCCGCCCCGCCAATATGGCGCCTGGGAGACGGTGGCCGGCAACATCGCCGAAGGACTGGTCTCCCGCGGCTGGGACGTGACCCTGTTTGCCACCGGCGATTCCGTGACCCGCGCCCACCTGCATGCCGTCGTCGACCGCGGGTATGAAGAGGATCCCGCCATCGATCCCAAAGTCGCCGAATACCTGCACATCTCCGAAGCCTTCGAGCACGCCGCTGAGTTCGACCTCATCCACAGCCACTACGACTTCATGGCGCTGTCCTACACCCGGCTGGTGAAGACGCCGGTCCTCACCACCATCCACGGATTCTCGTCGCCCCGGATCATGCCCGTCTACCAGAAGTATCGCGACGGATATTTTGTCTCCATCAGCGATTCCGACCGCGCGCCGGGACTGAACTACCTGGCGACGGTCTATAACGGGATCGACCTTTCGTTGTACCCCCTCCAGGAACGCGCCGGCGATCGACTCGTCTTCCTCGGCCGGATCCACCCGGACAAGGGCGTGCATCTGGCCATCGAAGTGGCCCGCCGGAGCGGCTTGCCGCTGGTCATCGCGGGCATTATCCAGGATCGGACCTACTTTCGCGAGCAGGTGGAGCCCCACCTTGGTCCGGCCGTCCGTTACATTGGGCCGGTGGACGTGGCGGGCAAGAACGCGCTGTTCGCGGGCGCCCGGGCGCTGCTGCACCTGAACACCATCCCGGAGCGATTCGGACTGGTGCTGGTGGAGGCCAACGCCGCCGGCGTGCCCGTGATCGCCATGGACCTCGGCTCCTGCCGCGAGGTGATCGAGGACGGGCGGACCGGGTTCCTGGTCCCCGGCGTTCCCGAGGCGGTGCAAGCCCTCGAGCGTATTGGGGAAATCGATCGCCACGCCTGCCGCCAGCGCGTCCAGGAGCGCTTCTCGATCGAAACCATGGTGCAAGCGTACGAGCGGGTCTACCACAAGATCTTCGAACGGGAAGCGGACAGGCGATCATGAAGCCGGACATTGTCAGACGATACGCGCACAACCCCATCCTCACCAAAGCCGAGGTCCCGTACCCGGTGGAAACGGTCCATAACGCCGCGGTGGTGAGGCATGAAAACGAGTACATCATGCTGTTCCGGTCCCATCTCCGCACGGGACGCAGCATCATTGGTCTGGCGCGCAGTCCCGACGGATTCCACTTCACCTGCGACCCGGAACCCTTTCTGACTCCGGCCGGCACGGAGTTCAGCGTCGAGGACCCGCGCGTGACCTTCCTGGAAGGCGAGTACCTGATCGCCTACAGCGTCTACTCGGCAGACGGAGTCCAAATCGCCCTGGCCAAGACCAGCAACTTCCGCCAGGTGGATCGATTCGCCCTCATCACCGAGGCGGACTATCGCAACGTCGTGATCTTTCCCGAGAAGTTCGATGGCCTGTACGCCCGGCTGGATCGGCCCCATTCGGAAATCGCTCCCTGGTCCGTCTGGATTTCCTATTCTCCGGATCTGCGCTTTTGGGGCGAGTCCCAGCTCATCATGCGGCCCGTACCGTATCACTGGGACGAAATGAAGATCGGCCCCGGCGCGCCGCCGATCAAGACGGAGCAGGGGTGGCTTTCCATCTACCACGGCGTGTTCCGTACCATGGACGGATCGGTGTATCGCCTGGGGGTGGCTCTGCACGATCTGCGCAACCCGGCCCGGATCGTCGGCGTGAGTGACTCGTGGATCCTGCAGCCGGAAGATCCCTGGGAAATCTCGGGCTATGTGCACAACGTGGTGTTCACCTGCGGCGCGGTGGCGGAGTCCGATGGCACCGTCAAGATCTACTGGGGCGGCGCGGACACGGTCATGTGCGTAGGCGAAGCGAATATTTCCGATCTGGTCGCGTTATGCCTGGATCACGCCCGGCCGGCAAAGTGAGCGCGGCGATCAGCTTTTCACCTCGGAGAGTTTCGTGTCCTCCGGCGTGTCGGTCGGGCTTTCGAAGTACAACCGGTAGCCGTCCGGGTCGGAAAGCCCGGTGACCCACATCGCGTTCCCGACCTCTGGCTCCGACGCCTCGATCCCGCGAGATCCGGCTTCGTGGTAGATCGCCAGGGCGTCCTCGCAAGTGAAGCAGAGCGACACACCCTCGCCGACCTTCCCCGCCGGAACCCACGAGTCGTGTCCCTCCCGGGGGAACTCCTGCAGCATGAGCGCGGCGCCGCCCAGCACCAGCCAGCACCAGCGCAGCTTCCCCTCGACCACCCACCGGTGCTTCATGGTGAAGCCCAGCCCCTCCACGTAGTAGCGCACGGACCGTTCCATGTTGGACACATGCAGGAAAGGGACCACTTGCTTGACGTTCCCATCGCCCTTCGAACTCCCGTTCATCGCCATTCCTCCTGGCATCTCGCCCGGCCGTCGATTCCACGCGGCGCGCCGGTCGGCGCGAGGCCGCCGGGCGTGCGATGCGGTCGCGGCTCCTTTCCGTGGCGCCGCGGCGCGCATGCAGATAGAATATATGTCAAATTGGCCGATTATGAAAATCCTCGCCCTTGGTTTGCTGGTCACGCTCGGTGCGGCCGCACAGAAGATTGAAATCGAGGCCGACCGCGCCGCGGATTTCTCCAGGTTCAAGACTTTCGCCATCCGCGACGGCCGCCTGAACAGCAAGAACCCGTCGCTGAACAACGAGCTCGTCCGCAAGCGGCTGGACGCCGGCATTCAGAAGGCTCTGGAGGCGAAGGGCCTCACGTTCGTGCCCTCCGGCTCAGCCGATGTCAATGTGCGCTATACGCTCGGCGCGGTGCGGAAGTCTGAGGTCGAGAGATACCCGGCGGGCTGGCGCGGCTGGGGTACACGGGTCGTGCGAGTTCCCTATACCGAGGGTACGCTGGTGATCGATCTGCGCGATCCGTCGACGCGCTCGCTGGTCTGGCGCGCGATCGCTCGGGAAGAAAAGAGCGACGCGGCGAAAGTGGAAGGCAAGCTCGACGACATGGTGAAGAAGGCGTTGGATAAGTACCCGCCCAAAGCGAAGTAACTGCCGGGACGGCGGCGCGGGCCCGCCCCCCGGGATGCTACTCGCTGCGCAGGGTCCGCGCCGGGTCCAGGCGGAGCAGGCGCAGCGCGGGGATCAGGCTGGCCACCATGGCCACGGCCACCAGGATGGCGGCGGTGGCGATGAAGGTGAGCGGATCGGTCGGTTGGATGCCCCACAAAAGGTGCCGCAGGAAGCGCACCGCCACCAGCGACGATCCATAGCCCGCGGCTACGCCCACCAGGGCCAGCAGGAGGGCGGGCTTCATCACGTTGGCCATGGTCTGCCGGGCGGTGGCGCCCAGCGCCATGCGCACCCCCAGCTCGTGCATGCGCTGCGTGATGGATTGCGAGATCAGGCCGTAGAGGCCGATGGCCGCAAGCAGCAGCGCGAGACCGGCCAGGATGGAAAAAAGAGCCGCGTCGTAGCGCTGGCCGCGGGTGTAAACGCCGCGCAACTGTTCCATGGTCTGGAAGCTGGCGATGGGCAGCCGCGGATCGCTGGCGGCCACCGCGGCGGCGACGCGCGGCGTGAGCGCGCCCATGGGACCCGCGGCGCGGATCACCCATTTGGGCGCAAACCAGGTGTGGATCACGCGCAGGAATCCGCTCGAGGCTTGCGAGACCGGAGTATACAGCGTGGGCTCGAGCGAGATGGGGCCGAAGTTGCCCAGACCGCTGTGCTGCGCTACGTCGCCCACCACCCCGACAATCTCCATGGTGGCCCCTTCCATCTTCAGGTGGCGGCCGATAGCCTCGACGCCGCGAAAATACTTGGCTGCGAGGGCTTGGCTCACCACCGCCACGGGGGCGCTGCCGGCGGTGTCGGAAGCCTGAATCGTGCGGCCGCGGAGCAGGGGAATGCGCAGGGTTTCGAAATAGCCGGGCGTGAGATACACCACCTCGGTTCCGTTATAGCCGGGCGCGCCGCCTTCGATCTGGAACCCGTCGTTGAGCGGACGTTCGTAAGGCAGGGTCAGCGCCACGGCGGCGCTCTCGACGCCGGGAATCGCGCGAATCCGCTCCAGGGTCGCGGTGTACAGCCGGTTGACGGCCAGGCTGGTTTGATAGCGGGCGTCCTGCAGCGAAGCCTCGGCGGCGATCACATGGCGGGGATCGAAGCCGGGGTTGAGCCCGTTGAGATAGGCGAGCGTGCGCACCAGCAGCCCGGCGCTGACCAGCAGCACGAGGCTCAAGGCCACTTCGCCGGCCACTAGCGCATGGCGCGACCAGCGGCGGCGGCGGCCGGCCACGCCGCGGCCGGCTTCGATCAGCACGGAGCGGATATCGAGCCGGCTGGTCTGGATAGCCGGCGCCAGCCCGAACAGCAGGCTGGTGGCCAGCGAGATGGCCAGCATGGCGGCGAGCACGCGCGCGTCCAGCTCGATGGGATGCCACAACGCGAAATCGGCGGCGCCGAGGCGCTTCAGCCAATCGATGGCGAAACTCCCCAGGGCGATGCCCACGGCGCATCCGCCCAGCGCCAGCAGCAGGCTCTCCACCAGCAATTGCCGGACGATGGCCGCGCGGCCGCCTCCCAGGGCCATGCGCGTGGCGATCTCGCGTTCGCGCGCGCCCGCCCGCGCCAGCAGCAGCCCGGCGATGTTGACGCAGCCGATGAGCAGCACCACCAGCACGGCGGCAAACGTGATCAGCAGCTCGCTCCGCCGCTCGTCGGACATCCCGCGCTGGAAGGGAATGATGCGCTGCTCGAAAGAGACGCCCGGCGGCACGTTGACCCCGTCCATCCCGCGGCTGAGGGACAACAACTGTTGCGCAGCGGCGGCCCACGATACCCCCGGCTTCAGCCGCGCCGCCACGCCGTAGTTCGAACCGCTGCCTTCCCCGGTGCGCGCCGGCCGCAACGGCGTCCATACGTCGATGGGGCTCGCGACCCGGAAGTCGCGCGGCATGACGCCGACCACGGTGTAGGGCTCGCCCCGCAGATCGATCGAGCGGCCCAGAGCCGCGGGATCGCCGTGGAAGATCCGCTGCCAGAAGCCGTAGCTCAGGATGGCCACCGGCGGGCCGCCCGCCTTGTCTTCGGCGGGCTCGAACTCGCGCCCGAATTGCGGCCCCACGCCCATCACGCGGAAGAATCCGGTGGAGACGCGCTGCTGTCTTATGTATTCCAGGTGGCCCGGGCTGGAGAAGTTGGCGCCGTTGTCTCCCGAATAGGCGGCCACATCCAGGCCCGCAATGCGGTCGCGAACGCCTTCAAACTGCGCCCCGGTCTGGGAAGTGTCGATCTCCCGCTTGCCGTTCTGCCACCACACCGTGGTCACCATGGCCAGACGGTCCGGCTCGGGATAGGGCGCCGCGCGCAGCAGGACCGCGTCCAGCACACTATAGACCGCGGTGTTGGCGCCGATGCAGAGTCCCAGCGTGGCCAGCACCACCAGGGTGAAGCCGGGGCTCTTGCGCATCTGGCGGAGCGCGAAACGGACGTCGTTGGCAAAGGACATGCACAAGGCTATCCGCACGTGCCGTGCCACGCGTTCGCGAAGCGAAGTACCTCAATTCCGGCGGGCTGCGGGATCCATCGCCGCGGCGGGTGTCCGCTTGCGGGACTTCGTGACCGAAGCCGAGACGAGTAGGTGCGATTCCGCACGGGCAGGCTGGGGATAGCCCCGAATATCTTAGTACGATCCGTCGCATATTGGGTTACGCTGGTAGGGCGAAACGAGGGTTTGCTCCGCCACCCACTTCAACCCCGATTTTTGAATTCTCGTCCTGGGGGTGTTCTTCATGAAGGATCGCGCGACCTTGCAAAGTGCAGTCTCCGCTTTATTGGTAGGCGAATACGCGAAGGACCGGTTGCTGCTCTACGACCTCTTCCGCAAGCTCGGCTGGCGGCTTTTCGAGGCGCGGAGCCGGCGGCGCGCCATCGAGTGTCTCGAACGGAATCCCGTCCAGGTGGTCATCGCCGAAAGCGATGTGCCGCACTGGAACTGGAAGAAGGTGCTGCGCGACCTGCGCCGCCTGGCGCATCCCCCGCAGCTCGTGGTGACCTCCCGCACCGCGGACGATTCGCTGTGGGCCGAGGTGCTGAACATCGGCGCCTTCGACCTGCTGGCGCAGCCCCTGGTGCCGGACGAAGTGGAGCGCGTCGTCGCCTCCGCGTACCGCCATTTCGAGTTGACTCCGATGCGCGCCGGAAGGCCGGCTCTGGCCGCGGCCAACGTGGCGTAAGAGCTTTCAACGCTCAGCTTTCCGCCTTCAGCTCTCAGCTTTCAGCTTTCAGCTTTCAGCTCTCAGCTCTCAGCTCTCAGCTTTCAGCCACCAAAAGTTTCGCCCTGCCAGTGGGGCAGCCTATTCAGGCTGCGGGCAGGAGTGCCCGCCCCACTCCACGCCGCCGCCCGCCCCACGGCGCCGCCCGCCCCACGCCGCCGCCCGCTCCCACGGCGCCGCCACTCAGCGCCGTCAGGCGCCTGATGTAAAATGGGAAACCGGTGATTCGGGTCTGGGAGGGGATATGAGCGTAGCATCCCGGCGGCTGATGCTCACCGTGGCGCTGTTCTTGGCCGCCTGCAATCGGACGCCGCCCGAAGCGGTCCGGACCGAGCTGGCATCCTTGCGGGGCTGCGACGAATTGCTGCGCAGCGGCTTTCGCCCCATCGCCGCGGCGCGCGACCAGAGATTCAACGGCAAGGTCCAGCCTTTTACCGCGCTGTGCCGCGGCGGCTCGGGCGCGCTCCAGTTCCGCGCCACTCCGTGGGTCGATTGGGGGAATTATTGGGGCTCGGGCGATGCCCGCTCGCGCGCGCCGGAGTTCGTCCAACAGGCCGGGCACCTCGCTCCCAGCGAGCGCGGCATCGACGGCGCCCTCCTCGATCTCGAATATCAACGCATCGAGCTGATCAAGTTCAACCTCTTCGACAATAACGGCACGTACAAAGATTACGTCAGCGGCCGCGACGGCGCCGCCGGGCCGGCGCTCAAAGTGTGGCCCCAGATGCGTCTCCCCAAGACCCATCCCCGCTATCGCGAGGTGGGGGGCGCGGGAGAGCAGGTCTGCACGGGAGACCTCATCCGCTATCGCACCGTGAGCGGCATCTGCAACGACATTTTTAATCCGCTGATGGGGTCGAGCGGCCAGTTGTTCGCCCGCAACGTGACCTTCGATTCCACTTTTCCCGATCGCGGCCGCACGGACCTCACCCGGAACCGCCACGCCGGCAGGCTGGGCCTGCTGCAGCCCGATCCGCAACTGATCAGCCGCAAGCTGTTCACCAGAAAACAATCGAACCCGGCCGCCTGCAATGCCGGCTACGGCCTGCCCGAATTTTCCAAAGACGCCGGCTGCGACTATAAGAAGGCGCCGTTCTTCAACGTCCTGGCCGCCTTCTGGATCCAGTTCATGACCCACGACTGGTTTTCCCATCTGGAAGAAGGGCACAACCAGGCGGAATACATGAAGGTCGGCTGCGAGGGCGACGCGGCGAAGCTGGGATGCCGCCCCGGGGACCGCATCGACAAGGCCTACATTGCCGAAAGCGGGGAGCCCCGCACCTTCACCGCCGAGGGAAAGACGTATCTCGAGCGCGCTCCCACAACCTTCCGCAACACCGTGACCGCATGGTGGGACGCTTCCCAGATCTACGGCTATGACGACCGCTCGCGCCAGCGAGTGAAGCGCGATCCGCGGGACCGGGCCCGGCTTCTGCTGCCGCCCGTCCCCGGCCGCGCCGGCCAAGGCGACCAGCAGGGCTATCTTCCCACGCTCGCCGCCACCGACCCCATGAACCCGGAATGGGCCGGCCAGGAAGCTACCGCGTTCCCCGACAATTTCACCATCGGGATGAGCTTCTACCACAACGTATTCGCGCGCGAGCACAACGCCTTCGTCGACGAGTTTCGCCAGCAGGCGGCGCGGACCCCGGAGGACGATTCGGGGCTGCGCAATCCCGCCGCGCCCGAGCGCGCGATTCGCTATCGCGACGTGTCGCCCGACGAGTTGTTCGAGGCCGCGCGCCTGGTGGTGGCCGCCGAAATCGCCAAGATCCACACCACCGAGTGGACCCCGCAACTGCTCTACGACGAACCGCTCTACCTGGGCATGAACGCCAACTGGAGCGGCCTGCTGGGCAATAGCGCGCCCAACGTCTCCGCGGCCCTGCGGGAAATCGTGACGCGGAATTTCGGAACCTCCACCGAGGCGAAGAAGGCCACCCAGTGGTATTCCGTATTCGCCTCCGGGCCGGGCATCTTCGGCCTGGGCAGCCACGTCTATGCCGACGACCCCGTCTTCGCCGCGTTCGATCCCCACAAGCAGGACATCTGGAGCATCGCCAATCCGCGGCACGTGAATGGCGGCGTCAATCACTTCGGGTCGCCCTTCAATTTCCCCGAGGAGTTCATCACCGTCTACCGCCTGCACGCGTTGGTGCCCGACCTGATCGAGTATCGCGATCTGACCGGCGATCCCAACCAGATCCGCAACAAGATTCCGGTGGTGGAGACGTTCCAGGCCAAGGCGACCGAGGCCATGCGGTCGCGCGGCCTGGCCAACTGGGCCCTCAGCATGGGGCGGCAGCGGTTGGGCCTGCTGGCGCTCGAAAACCAGCCGCAGTTTCTCCAGAATCTCAAAATACCGCGCTTGCATTCCGCGACCCGGCAGATCGATGTCGCGGCGCTGGACCTGATCCGCGACCGCGAGCGCGGCGTTCCCCGCTTCAACGAATTCCGCCGCCAGTACGGTCTGCGGCAGTTGACCAGCTTCGACGACTTCATCGACCAGCACCTGCCGCGCGACTCGGCCGACGCGCGGGAACAAAGCGATCTGGCGAAGACCCTGCGCGAAGTCTACGGCCAGCACGTGTGCGACGCATCGAAGACGATCACCGACGCGCAGCGCAACCAGGACGGCTCGCCCATCGACGATTGCCTGGAACACCCCAACGGCAGCACGGTGGACAACGTCGAGGACGTCGATACCGTGGTGGGGTGGCTGGCCGAATCGACGCGGCCGCACGGCTTCGCCATTTCCGAAACGCAGTTCGTGGTCTTCATTCTCAACGCCTCCCGCCGCTTGTTCAGCGATCGCTTCTTCACCTCCAGTTTCCGGCCGGAATTCTACACCCGCCTGGGCGTCGACTGGGTCACTAACAACGGCCCCGGCGCGCCCATCATGGAGCAGGGCACGCCCAACGGCCATAAACAGCCGGTCTCGCCGCTCAAGCGGGTGCTGTTGCGAACCATGCCGGAGCTGGCGCCGGAACTGGCGACGGTGGTGAACGTCTTCGACCCCTGGGCCCGCGACCGCGGCGAGTATTACACCCTGGACTGGAAGCCGCGCCGCGGCGCCGAATCGGACGAAGCCTTTCGCCAGAAGTGATCGGCGGAGGCCGGCGCGCCCGCGCCCCGCCC
>JADGNR010000426.1 GCA_017883415.1 Bryobacteraceae bacterium
CTTCTCGGGCGGCCTGGACGCGCACAATGTGGCCAACGCCGTGGCCCTGAACCTGGTCCCGGTGACGACCTGCACCGACCTGCTCCGCCCTGGCGGTTACGCGCGACTGATCCGCTATCTGGAGAACCTGGGCGCGAAAATGACGGAGCTGGGGGTGACCAACATCGCCGACTTCATCGCGCATCACGCGGGGCAGGAAAACGCGCTGGTGGAGGAAGCGACGGCCGATCCCCGCTACACCTGGGAGCGCAACAAGGGGACACCGCGCAAGATCGCGTCCAAGCTCTGGCTGTACGACTGCATCAACTGCGACAAGTGCGTCCCGGACTGTCCCAACGACGCCAATTTCGTGTATGAGACCGCTCCCGCCGCTATTGAGTACGACAACTTCGAACTGCTGCCGGCGGGGGGCATACGGCGCGTGCCCGGCGGCGTGCTGCGGATCGTCAAGGCGCACCAGTTGGCCAACTACGCCGACCTGTGCAACGAGTGCGGCAACTGCGATATTTTTTGCCCCGAGGATGGCGGGCCGTATAAGGAGAAGCCGCGCTTCTTCGGGAGTCTGGAGACGTATCGGAAGGACGCCGGCGGGAATGGATTCTATGTGGACTTGGCGGCAGGGACGATTTACGGGACGATCGGCGGCCAGGCGTACCGGCTGACGCTCGACGCGGCCTCCGGCCGCGCGCGCTTTGAGAATGGCTCGGCGGGGGTGGAGATTCGGCTCAGCGATAACGAACCGTTGCGATGGAAAGAGATTCTTGGGGGGCAGGCCAGGAGGCCTACCCCACTGAGCGACGAAGCTCTGGTGGGGGAGGTTGTGGTACTGGACATGCTGCCGTATCTCAAACTCAAACTGCTGTTGGAAGCGATCGGAGACCCGCGCCACGTGCACTTCGCCAACGTCGCGGGACTTCAGGAGGTCATTGGTGGAAACGAAGAAAGCGCTCTTTAAGGGCCGGGACTGGATCACTACGGAGGAATGGAGCGATGCCGAGCTGGACGTGATGCTGGACGTGGCGGGCGACCTCAAGCGGAGGTTCAAGGGGCGCGTTCCCCATCGCTACCTGCCCGATCAGACCATCTTCCTGATGTTCTTCGACAAGTCCACGCGCACGCGCAACTCGTTCGAAGCCGGGATGACGCAACTCGGCGGCCATGCCCATTTCCTCACTGCCGACGTGATGCAGGTCTCGCACGGGGAGAGCCCCAAGGATACCGGGATTATCCTGTCCAGCTACGGGCACGCCATCGCCATCCGGCACGACCTGGTCCCCGGCGAAGGCAACGCCTACATGCGGGAAGTGGCGAAGTGGGCCGCGGCGCCGGTGATCAACATGCAATGCGATGTGGACCATCCCTGCCAGACCCTGGCCGACCTGATGACCATCCGGGAGAAGCGCGGGGGGGACCTACGCGGCCTCAAGGTTGCGGTTTCCTGGGCCTACGCGCCGAGCTACGCCAAGCCTCTTTCGGTGCCGCAGGGGCTGATTATGCTTTTGCCGCGCTTCGGCATGGACGTAACGCTGGCCCATCCTCCGGAGTACGGACTGATGCCGGAAACCATGCAGGCGGCGCGCGCCAACGCACAGCGCGGCGGCGGCAAATTCCGCGTCGTGGATAACATGGACGAAGCGTTCCGCGACGCCGACGTGGTGATTCCCAAGAGCTGGGGATGCCTCGATACCATGGGCAGCAAGCCCGAGGAATCGCTGCGCATCGCCCGGCAGTACACCGGCTGGATCTGCAACGCGGAGCGAATGGCGCTAGCCAAAAAGGACGCGCTGTACATGCATCCGCTGCCGGCCGACCGCGGTAATGAAGTGACCGACGGAGTGATCGACGGCCCTCGCTCCGTGGTCTATGCCGAGGCGGAGAACCGGCTGCACACGGCCAAGGCGATCATGGCGCTCACCATGGCCGATGGCGAAATCGAGTACGAGGCGTAATCGTGCCGGAGACGCTGGTCATCGCCCTCGGCGGTAATGCCATCACCCGGCCGGGCGAGCCCGGCACGATTCCCCAGCAGTTCGAACACACCGCCGAGACGCTGGATCACTTGCTGCCGCTGTTCCGCAGCGACTACGGCCTGGCGATCACGCACGGCAACGGCCCGCAGATCGGCAACATCCTGATCCGCAGCGAAGAGGGAGAGCGGCGCGTGCCCCGCCTGCCGCTCGACACCTGCGTCAGCGATTCGCAAGGGGGCATGGGGTACATGATCCAGCGGCTGGCCTGCGAGATGTTCCGCAGGAAAGGCATCCGCCGCACTGCTGCCACGGTGATCACGCAGGTGCTGGTGGACCGCGCGGACCCCGACTTCACGCATCCCAGCAAACCCATCGGCTCGTTCTACGACAGGGCGGAGGCGGCGCAGATCGCGCACGACCGGCCCCACTGGATGATGCGCGAGATCGAGCCCGGGCGATTCCGGCGCGTGGTGCCGTCGCCGCGCCCGATCCAGATTCTGGAAGAGGAGGCGATCGCCGGCCTGGTGCAAGCCGGCGTGGTGGTGATCGCCTGCGGCGGCGGCGGCATCCCCGTAACCTGGGAGGGCGACCGGCTGGTCGGCGTGGAGGGAGTCATCGACAAGGATTTTGCCTCCAGCCTGCTGGCCACGCGCATACGGGCGCACAAGCTCATCATCGTGACCTCGATCGAGCAGGCGGCCGTACGATTCGGGCGGCCGGATCAACAGTGGCTCGGCACCATCACCCTGGAGGAAGCACGGCGCTACCTGGCGGCGGGTGAATTTCCGGCGGGGTCGATGGGGCCGAAGATCGAAGCGGGCGTTGAGTTCGTCGCGCGCGGCGGCGAATCGTGCATCATCACTTCCACCGAGCACGTGGCGGCCGCGCTCGAAGGCCGCGCCGGCACGCACATAGTGGGGCGGGCCTTCCGGCCTGCCCCGTCGGGAGCGCGCGCGTGATTATCGATAACGCGCGCATTCTGACGTTTGACGCGGACAATCGCGTGTTCGATAGCTCCAGCGTCGAGATTCGCGAAGATGGCACGATTGGGGCCGTGGGGGGCAGGCCAGGAGGCCTACCCCACTTAGACGCGCAGGGCCGGCTGCTGATGCCGGCGCTGATCAATTGCCACACGCACCTTTACAGCACACTGGCCCGTGGGATGCCGCTTGCGGGCCCTGCTCCGAGGAACTTCACGGAGATCCTCGAGAAGGTCTGGTGGCGCCTCGACCGCGCCCTGAACGAAGAGGACGTCTATTACAGCGCCCTGGTGGGTCTGATCGACTCCGCCAAGTGCGGCGTGGGCACGCTGGTGGATCATCACTCCAGCCCCAACGCCTGCGCCGGCAGCCTGGACCGCATTGCGCAGGCCTTTCAGGAAATTGGCCTGCGCGGCGCGCTGTGCTACGAAACGAGCGACCGCAACGGCCCGCGCAAAGCGCAAGACGGTCTGCGCGAAAACATCCGCTTCATTGAACGGACGCGGACGCACCCCGGCGATGGCCTGATCCACGCCAGCTTCGGCCTGCATGCCTCGTTCACCCTCGGCGACCGGACGCTGCGCCGCGCGGTGGAAGCCAACCGGTCGCTCGGCGCCGGCTTTCACATTCACGTGTCGGAAGACCGGTGCGATGCCGGCGCGGTCGGGCGTCTGCGCGATTTCGGCGCGCTCGACGAGCGGACGCTGGCCGCCCACTGCCTGCATGTTACGGCGGCGGAAATGGCTATGCTGGCGAAGAGCGGGGCCAACGCCATCCACAACCCGCAATCCAACTGTAACAACGCCGTGGGCGTGGCCAAGCTGCCGGAGCTGATGCGCCGCGGGGTGCTGGTGGGGCTGGGCTCCGACGGCTGCACCGCGCGCATGTGGGACGAATTCAAAACCGCCTTCCACGTGCAGAAACTGCGCGCGCGCGACCCGCGCGCGGCCTACGCCGAAGCCTATGCCGCCGCCTTTCTGAATAACCGCGAGATCGTGCGCAAGATCTGGGGGGTGGAGATCGGGCGCATTGCAACCGGCGCACGGGCGGACCTGATTCTGGTGGACTATTTTCCACCCACGCCGCTCGCGAGCGGCAACCTGTTCGGCCACCTGCTGTTCGGCATTTCCAATGCGCCCATAGATACCCTGATCGTAAACGGACGCACCATCGTACGCGACAAGCGCTGCGTGACTGTGGACGAGAGGAAGATCGCGGAGAAAGCCGCGGCGCAGGCCGCCGGATTATGGAAGAGATTGTAGTGTGCCGTGGGGCGATCCCCCCTTGGCCCAACCGAGTCCGACCTGGGGGTCGGGCTGCGGTCCAGGGGGACCGCCCCACGTAACTCGGGGAGATTTTAGGAGAAACATGAAGAACCTGATTCCCGGACCGACTTACCACGAAATGCTGCATCCCGAGACGGTGCCGGAACATTTCCGCGCGCGGGCCGCCGCGGCGGGCGCCAACGAACTAGACCCCGCCAATCTGTTTAATATCACGTGGCGAAAGCCCGATGGCGGCATACGGTACGCCGCGCTGCCCAAAGAACTGACGGGCGTCGAGGCCAATATTCTGGTGCTTGCCGGACGCGGCTTCCCTTCCGGCAGTCACAAGGTAGGGCCGGCTTACTCGACCCTGATGGAAGGCGAACTGGCCGGCGAAATCGCGCCCGGAGTCAACACCATCATTGGCCCATCCACGGGTAACTTCGGCATCGGAACTGCGTACGTTTCGCGGCTCAAGGGCTACTCCGCTGTAGTCATTATGCCCGAGGGGATGAGCGCCGAGCGTTACCAGCGCATTCGCCAGTACGGCGGCGAACTGGATCTGACTCCCGGCTCGGAGAGCGACGTCATCCTGGTTCTGGAGCGGACCGAGGAGTATAAGAAGGACCCGCGCAACAAGATTTTGGCGCAATTCGAGTTACTCCCCAATTACCGCTTCCACCGTTATGTCACGGGCCGCAGCGCGCTGGAAGCGGCGCAGGGGCATGGCAACGGACGCGTGGCGGCCTTCGTGGCGGC
>JADGNR010000427.1 GCA_017883415.1 Bryobacteraceae bacterium
CCTTCACGCTCGGCAGTTGGCTGCCCATGTGGAGCTTGTGGATGAAAACCTTCATCCCCACGCTGTTGCCCGTGTCCGGATCGAACGTTTGCGGCTGATGACACATGTTGCACAGCTCCACGCTCCGCCGCGACCCGCCGTGAGCGGCGAGTTGATCGTGACACTTATTGCAAGCCGCGGTCCGCACCACGTCGCGCGGGGCCGGAGTCCCGCCCGCCGGCACGAAATCGAAGGTGGCGTCGTCGAAGTTCGTGCCCAGGTCGAACTCGGTCAGGTTGCGCGATCCGTAAACGCCCACCCGGTGCGTGGCCGTCGGGTCAAATGCTCCCCCGCCCTGGGCCGCCGCTTTCGTCTTGAAGGTATAAATGTATTCGCCCACCGCCACCGTCTGGGTGGTGCCGCCGGAATCCGTGCCGGCCTGGTTCGCCGTCACTTTGGTGATGGGGCTGGTCTGCGGGCGCGTGGCGTAGGACCAGTACTGCGTCTGCCCTTTAGGGATGTAGGCGGCGACGAAGCTTACCGAGACGGCGCCCGGTGTCTGCACGCCAGCCAGGTCCAAGGGAAGCCCCTTGGGGTCGGTCAGCGTGTAATCGACGCTGATGGTGCCGTCCGCGGCGATCTTGGCCGACTTGACCGTGATGGTCAGACCCGGCCGGACAAAATTCACGGCGGACGAATCGGCGAAGAAGGCCTTGTCGCGCCTCGTGAATTCGGTTCTCTTGTCCGCTCGCACCAGGACCACCGAACCCGCGATCGCCACTACCGCCAACGCCCAACGACTTGCCGCGGTGATTGAAAAAGACATTCGCATTTTTATCTCCGTTATATTGAATCTCGTTGCGTTTATCACCACCTGAACGGCAGGGAAACTAACCGGCCGAACCCATGGCAATGCGTAAGCCTTACTGTGCCAGTCTGTCAAAGCACCTGCTTGTCCAAACCGGCCGTCCGAAAATCGGACGCCCGCGCCGTGTGTTCTGTATGTCTTGGGAAATCAACCAGTTTGGACCAAAAAACTCCCCATGGGCGAAATCATGGGTCTTCGTTGGGTGTATTGACGCGAGCCGAGGACTGCAACCTCCCCCCGAGGTCTCGAATTGGGCCACGGCACCACCGCGAAGGGAAGAATGGTTACTGCCCCGAAAGCTCCATCTGCTCGGGAGGATAGGTGATTCTAGCGCCCTCCACCCGCGCAAACGGCGTCAGCCGGTGCGGACTCCTCTCGCCGGCGCTCATGATGTGCCAGACGGGAATGCCGCGGGCCAGAAGGGCGTCGGCGATCAGCGAGCGATGGCAGCGCCAAGGCAGCGATTCGGCGCACATGATCGCCACCCGCCTTCCCTCCTCCCTCCGCACCAGTTCCGCCACGCTCTCCTCGAATTCCGCGGTCTGCATGTAGTCCGCATAGCCGCGAAAACTGAGATTTCGCCAGCCGGTGTTGATCGAATCCTGCCGCGGGTGGCGCAATCCGCCCAGTCCCGGCATGTGGACATGGGCAATTCCCGCTGCGGCGAGCGTGCCCGGCAGAGCTTCCAGGTTGAATTGCGGATTGTGGCGTGAGCGCGGCACGGTCCGCACATCCACCAGCAAGTCCACGCCGTGCGCCTGCAGCATTGCAAGAAACTTCTCGATCGTCCGGTTGGAATGCCCGATGGTCAGCACGCGCTCTGTCCCGGCCACGCCAAGCCCATGGCCCAACCCCGACCGCCGGGCCGTTCCAACCGGCCATGCCAAGCCCGTGGCCCAACCCCGGCCCGCCGCCGGGCAGTTCCCACGGGCCACGCCAAGCCCGTGGCCCAACCCCGACCGCCGGGCCGTTCCAACCGGCCATGCCAAGCCCGTGGCCCAACCCCGGCCCGCCGCCGGGCAGTTCCTACGGGCCACGCCAAGCCCATGGCCCAACCCCGACCGCCGGGCAGTTCCAACCGGCCAAAACAGATCCGGTTGGTCGCGTGCGAATTGCGCGTGCACATTGTCAAAAACCTGTGGATTACTTCGGATTCTTGTAGAATTTCTCTTGATTCGACCCGAATTAGTGACTATCCTTACAGTTCGACCCCGGAGTTCCCTGATAACCAGCATACGGAAAAATCTGTAGCCATGTCTAACCTAATCATCCTCCCGTCCTCTTTTTCCCAAGAGCGAAGCCGCCTCCTGTCCGTGAATTTGATCCGCCGCCGCGCCCTCGAGCGGCTCCGCCAACGCAAAGCCACCGTCGAGGATCTGATCCAATCCCTCGAGGACTATCAGCGCTGCCGCACCGTCCTCGGAAAAGACCCCTGCATTCCCTTCAGTGCTCGGCGGAAGTGCTCGTAAGGTTCCGCTCGATCGCGAATTTGACCAGCCCGACCAGATCGTGGACGTTCAACTTCCGCATCAGGCCGGCGCGGTACGTGTCCACCGTCTTGGGGCTGATGTGGAGCAACTCGGCGATATCCTTGGCCCGCCGCCCATTCACCAGATAGGAGAAGACCTCCATCTCGCGGGGGCTGAGCGACACCAGCGGGTCTGCCGGCAATCCCCTTTCGGCCCGGAGGAACAGCCCGGCGCCGCACAGTAAGGGAGACAAGTAGACTCCACCCTCGCGGATGAAGCGGATGGCGTCCAGAAGGTGCCGCCCCGGCCCGTCCTTCAACAGATACCCATCCGCCCCGGCGCGTAGCGCCTCCATGACCAGGGCGTCTTCCCGGCTGATGGAGAGAATGATGAGCTTGACCGTGGAACCCGAGGCGCGCAGTTGGCGAATCACCTCTACGCCGGTCATGCCCGGCATGCGCTGGTCGAGGATGGCGAACTCCGGCTTTAGGGCGGCGATCAACTCCATGGCTGCCGGACCATCCGCGCATTGCCCCAGGACGCGGATGCCGTATTGGGCGCACAGGGCGGCAAATCCCTCTCGCACGATGGCGTGATCGTCGGCCAGGACCACGGTGGTTTCCTCTGGTTCCGGCATCGTTGTTCCTTGCTCAAGCGGCGCCCGCGGCCGCCGTATCCTCCAGCGACAAAGGGGCTGAAACCTCTACCTTCGTGCCCTTCGGTCCGCTTTGTATCTCCAGCCAGCCGCCCAGCGCGTCGGCCTGGTCGCGAATGGAACGCAGCCCGATCCCGACCGCCACCTTGGCCGGCGCCGAAAACAGCCCCGCGACATCGAAACCCACGCCGTTGTCCTCAATCGTCAGGACCAGACGGCCGCCCGACGCCGCTAGCGACATCCCGATGCGGCTCGCGTGGGAATGCCGCGTCAGATTCGACAACGCCTCCTGCGCGCCGCGGTACATCAGCACCTTGATTTCAAGGTCGGGTTCGCGGGGCAGCGTGTCAATCCGCAGGCAAGTTTCGAACTTCTCGGGGAGGCCGCTGATCTCCCACAGTTGCGCGAGCGCGGCCTCCAGCGTGAGCCGCTGCCATTGCGGCGGGTGCAGCCGTTGGGTAATCCAACGTACCTGTTCCAGGGCATCGGCCGACAGCGTCGCGATCCGGCTCAAACTCTCCGCCACCGGAATGGAAGGATCGCGGAGTTGCCTGGCAATGATCTCCCCTTGCAGCCGTATCGCCGCCAGCATCTGCCCCACCCCGGTGTGCAGTTCCCGGGCCAGCCTCTGGCGTTCCTGCTCCACCTGGCGGCTGGCGCTCCGGCCCATCCCACGCCGCTGAATTTGCAACCGGTCGGATAGGTTGGCCTGCAGGTTCAGCAACCCGTGGACACACTCGCGCTCGGCGGGTTCGTCCGTATCCGACCTGGTTTCGAGCAACTGGTCCGCCTCGTCGAGTACGGACCGCATCCGCTCACTCATCCACAACACCTGGCCGCGATGGTCAAACTCCACCAGAAGCGGATGGGTGACCTCATCCCTGCCGCCTTGCCCGGATTCCGCCCTATTCCTCAACCAGATCTCTCCTGTACCCCGAGGACCTTTCCTAGGGACAGAATGCCAGTTTGCACCGTTCCCTGCAATGCCGGTACGTACTTGGTACGTTAAGGAATAACGTTGACCATTGCAGGGACTGGCGGCCCATATTCCTTTCCCGAAGTGGTCTTCTTCCTGGCGGGAGTCGCGGCCGGCCCATAGCCCGCACCATCGACTTAGAGGTCCTGAAAACAACGGTTTCGCAAACCGGCAGCCTGCTTCCTACGGCCTTCGGACGCTCCCACGGCCGCCGGTTTAGTCTCGCGACCTCGAACGGTTCGGATCCGTATCGGAGTTTCGAGCGACACCGGTATCTCCCCGTTTGCTTTATCGGCAAAAAGTACTATCCTCGGGAGCAAACCATGGATCTCGCGAAAGTCCTACTTCAGCTCCACGAAGAGCTCGATCACCTCGACGCAGCGATCCTGAGCCTGGAGCATTTGCAGCAGGAAACCCGCCGCCGCGGCAGACCGCCCAAGCTCCTCGCCGAACTCTACAAATCCGGACAAAAAAGCGGCGGCCCGCCCCGCTCCAAGCCCCGCGAAAAGCCGCAGTAGCGGCAGAGGCCGGGGGTGAAGCCGAGCCGATGACCAGGAACCGCTCGCCACAAGCGCACCGGGCTCCGGCCGGGTAAGCGTCAAGGGCGGATTGAAGCCTCGCGAACCCAGTCGCGGCGTTGGATCGGCACGAAATCCATGTCGGGTGCGGCTTCGCCTAGAACGGCACGTCGTCGTCGGTAATTCCCTGGCTGAACTCGTCGGCGGGCGCCTGCGCCGGCTGCGCGGCGGGTTGCGGGCGCTGCGCCGAACGCGGCATCGAGACCGGCTGTGCAAAATCGCTTGCGGCATCGGGCGCGTCGCCACGGCCGCCGCCGCCCAGCAGAATTGCGCTGCTTCCGTCGCAGATGATCTCGGTAATGTACCGCTTCTGCCCATCCTTGTATCGCCACAAGCTCTTGGGCCCGCGGGCGATCGACTCGCGCGTGACCTTGCCGGTCATCTTCGCGTAGTCGTACTCCACCTCGTACGGCCCGAAGCACTGCTCGCAGACATGCACCGGCGA
>JADGNR010000132.1 GCA_017883415.1 Bryobacteraceae bacterium
CGCCTTGCGCCGCCTGGCTGCGCTGGACGCTGCGCAAGCAGTCACTGACCTGCTAATTCCTCCGAGCAACCGCCTCGAAGCGCTGACCGGCGACCGCAAAGGACAGTACAGCATCCGGATCAACGATCAATACCGCATTTGTTTCACCTTTCAAGAAGGACACGCCGAAGATGCCGAAATCACGAAACACTATCGCTAAGCACCCGCCCGTCCATCCGGGCGAAATCCTCAGGGAAACCCTTGACGACCTAGGCCTGAGCATGAACCAACTCGCCCAGGAGATTCATGTCCCCGCGAATCGCATCAGCGCGATTGTGGCCGGCAAACGCTCCGTCACCGGAGAGACCGCCTTGCGGCTGGCGCGCTATTTCGCCACGACGCCTGGGTACTGGATGAACCTTCAGACTCGCTTTGATCTCGAATCTGCGCGAGACGCGTGGGAAGCGACGGTGGAGGCCGAGATTCGACCGCGAACCGCGGCCTGACGCCAACGGCATCTACCCGCTACCGTTTGCCGATGGCGTACAGGAATTTCTCTGTGCGCAGGAAAATCCGCCCGTCGGAGATCGCGGGCGAACTGAGCGTGTAATCGGCCAGGTCGTTCTCCGCCAGCACCTCGAACTGGTCGCCGGCCTTGAGCACGGTGGTCAAACCCTCTTCGCTGGTGATGTAGATCCTGCCATCGGCCAGAACCGGCGACGAGCTGTAGATCGCCGGCTTGATTCGCTTCGCGCCCCAGATCTCCTTGCCGGTCCTGGCATCCAGGCACCATGCGATGCCGCGATCGTTTACGGTATAGAAGTACTTACCGTCGGTCACCGGCGTCGGCACATCCGGTCCGTTGTTGAACGACCAGAGTTTATGCGACTCCGTGATGTCGCCCTTACCGCCCGCGCGGAACGCGATCAGCGGTCTCTCGCGCGTGGGTGCGTAGATGATGTCGCCGAAGATCACCACCGAGGCGATGGTGCGGAAATGCGGATTGTTGGTAGGATTCAAGCCGTTTCCCCGCCAGATCTCCTGGCCGGTGGCGGGGTCGTGTCCGGTGACGCAATCGCCGCCCAGCACCACGATTTCCACGCGGTCCGGGTACTGCAAAAGCTGTGGTGTGGAGTACGAATCGGGCGACTCGCGGATCGCCTGCACCGGTCGCTCCACCCGCCACAGCGTTTTCCCCGTCTTCTTGTCGATGCGCAGAATATAGGATGGGTCGCGCGTCTTCATCCCGTGCGTGACTTGCACATACAGGCTGTCTTCGTACAGCAAGGGCGAGTTGGCGTATCCCCAGTTGAGGCCAAACTTCCCGTAGTCCTTCTGGATATCCCTCGCCCACTGCTCCGCGCCGGTGAAATCGAAGCTCTTCAGGACGCCCACGCCGGTCATCACGAACACATTCCTGCCGTCGGTGACGGGCGAAGGGGAGGACATATTCTGTTTGTTGATCTGGTAATTGCCGCCGGTAATGAGCTTCTTCCACGCGACAGTTCCCTTCGTCTTGTCGACGCACCACAGGTACAGGTTGTTGTCTCGGTCGGCCACGTTGAGAAAAATGTTGTTGCCCCAGATGATGGGGGTCGCCCCGGTTTTGCTGGGCATCGCCAGCTTCCAGACGACGTTTTCCGTCGTGCTCCAGCGGAGAGGCAGGCCCTTCTCGCCGCTGATGCCGTTCAGGTTCGGGCCGCGCCACTGCGGCCAGTTCTCCGCCCCCATGGGGAGCGACAGCGCACACATCCACACGGCAAGCGTTTGCCGGGACCTCACCTTGCCCTCCTTAGAGCCAGATCATATCATTCGGACCGCAGGCCGGCGAGCAACGGCGAGCGCAAGACCGCCGCGGTGGCCGCCAGGGACGCGATGGTGCCGGTGGCGAGCACCAGCGCCAGCAGCGCGGCGATCGACACCAGAGGCACGTGCCCGCCGCGCGACGCGATCGCCGGCGCGATCGCCAGCAGCGCGCATACGCTTCCCGTAGCCAGGCCGAGCAGCAGCAGCAGCAGGTTCTCGGCGATCACCATCGCCGCCACATGGCGCGCCCGGAATCCTGTGGCTCGCAACAGCGCCAACTCTTTTCGACGTTCCAGCACGTTGCGCAACAGGATCGCTGCCAGACCGATGGTGCCGAGGATCAGCCCCAGTCCGCCCAGGGCGCGAAACGTCGACAGGTAGGTGTTCTCGACCCGATGAAAGGTCTCGAGGCGCGCCGCCACGGATTGGATATCGAAACCGTAATCGGAGAGCGCCTCTTCCAGCACCGGCACGGCCTCCGGCGGCGCTTTCAGCAGGAAGAAGCGGAATCCCTCCGTGCCCGGATACAACCGCAGAAAATCCTCTTCTGAAATAATCAGCTCACTTTGAAAGATGCTGTCGTCGAGCGTGTCCACGATACGGAACCGGTTGCCATTGAGCGCGAACACCTCGCCCGGTTTCAGATGCAGCACGTACGTCATGGAATTGGCATCGGCAATTGCCGGTATCGCGCCGTCGGTCGATTTCGTCTTGAGTTGCGGCCACGCGGGGAACCCCCCGACAGGCGCCAGGATGCGCGGATTGCCCGGCTGGTACAGGTTCAGACAACTGGCATCGTCGCCGGGGCGCAGGCGGAATGGGACGATCTCCACTCCGGGCAGCGCCGGCAGATTCAGGGCTTCGCGGCCTTCCGCGCTCGCCGGACTGTGGATCAGCGGCAGCACCGATTCCGCCATCAGAGGATATCCCTCCGCCAGCGACTGCGGACCTTCGCGCTGAAAGGCAGCCAGGGAGACGATGACGAACGTTGCCGACGCGATCAGCGCAATGCATAGAATGCTGCGTCCCGGACGATAGGCCGCGCTGCGCAGGCCCAGCGTGAACTGTCCGCGGATGGCCGCGAAGCCGCGCGATCTCAGCCATGCGGATTCGAGCAATAGCGCCCCGATCAGCAGCAGCGCGCCGGCCCCGAAGAATCCCGCGGTCTGATCGAGCTTGCCCTTCCACGAGACTCCCAGCAGCGCGGCCGCGATGAGAGAGGCGCCGATTGCCGCCGGGATGCGCCAGCGGCCGGGTGCGATCTTTTGTTCGCCGGCCACGAGCCCTCGCGGTGTGGCAGTCTGAAGGCGCCGCAGGGTCCATGCAATGGCACACAGGCCCGCCGCGGCTCCCCCCACCGCGCCCCACCACAACGACGGAACCGAAGCGTGCAGCGAAAGCAGTCTCGTGCCCACGGCGTCCACCCACCAGGTGCGCAGGCCATACAGAATCAGGGCGCCGTACCCCAGCGCCGCGCCCATGCCGGCCGCCGAGCCCGCGGCCGCGATCGCCGCGCCTTCGAGCAGGAACAACATCCGAATCTTCGCCGGGGGAAAGCCCACCGCGCGCAGAATGCCAATCTCGCGCATTCTCTGCTCGACGCCGAGCTTGAAGAACAGGCCCGTCAATAGCAGGGCCGACACCACGAGGAAGAAGCTGAAATAAACGAAGTATGCGCCGAAGTCCGTGGCGCCGCCCGCGGCTGCGAGTCCCTGTGCGCGCACCGGCAGAACCAGCAGACCCGCCGCTGCCGGGTCGATGGCATCGCGCAGCTCCGTCTCGAACTGCGGGCTCGACGGAAAGATGCGGATGGAGGTCGCATTTCCGAATCGCGTTCCCCAAAGCTGGCGGCCGCGCGCCAGGCGGATGAACGCCTTCGGCGTGGTGCGATACTGCTTCCAGTACTGTTCGTCGAGAGGGCGAACGCGTTTCATATCCAAAGGAAAGGGCGGGTCCCAATCCTCGAGGCGGTCGGATTCCGTGATCCCGGGATAATCGGGTGCAAGGCGCCGGTCCGCCGCCGCTCCGGCGATGGGCACAATCCGCGCCACGCGGAATTGCGCCGTGGCCGTGTCGAGGCGCCCCTCGGACTTCCAGACGTAATAGTCGAGTGCGATCGTGTCTCCCGGCTTTGCGCCCAAATCCCGTGCCGCCCATTCGTTGAGCGTGATGCCGTCGTCGGTGTCGGGCGCGGGCGGCGCGTCCATCGCGGTCACTAGCGAGTAGGGCGTCTCGCGGCCGCCATCGCGGATGCCGTTGGCGAGGTAAGTCAACACCGGCTCCGCGCGCAACCCCAGCCGCTTCGCCGTGGAAAGCGCTGAGGCCGCCACCGCGTCGGCAATCATCCCGGCGTCGCTTTCGAGCGACAAGCCGTCCGGCGTCTCCAAGCGCCGCAGCTTCAGCCCGAGATCCTCCAGGCGGTAATGCCGCTTCAAATCCGGTTGGCGGCTCAACAGAATCGTATTCACCTTGTTCGGTTGGCTCAGGTCGCGCTGCAATCGGCCCAGCGCCACGTACACCGCGCGGACGTCGCCCTGCTGGGGCCGCAGAGAAAACTCGCGCCGCGCTACACCGCTCATCGCCAGCCTGATGGTCTCACCCACCTGTTCCTTGCGCCCATGCAGCGACTCCAGCGGAATCGCCGACGGCTTCTGGACCCGCAGCAGAATGGTGTCTCCGGCCTTGCTTCCCAGTTCCTGCGCCAGCGCTGCCGAAAGCAGAACCGCGCGCCCACGCGGTGGTTCGCCGGGCTCACCCTGGAACTTCCAGAAGCGCTCGTCGACGCCATACACCTGCACGCCGCCCGCGCGCCGGCCGCTGGGTTCGTGCGCCGCGACTCCCTCCAGCGCGATCATCGGACACGCGGACCCCAACTCCTCGGCCAGCTTCTCGCGAAAGAATCCGCTGCCGCTCACCACGAATTCGGTTTCGCCCAGGCGCTCGAGCACGAGATCGCGCAGGCTGGCGCGCACCGAGTCGCCCACCAACAGCGCGCCGGCGAGCACCGCCGTGGCGGTGGCGACTCCCACCAGCACCGCCAGGTTGGTTCGCCAGAACCAGAGGAGATTACGCGCCAGCAGGGTGGAGGTTCGCATGGCGCAGCTCGTATCGCGCGGGGAATCTCGCGGCCAGATCGCCGCTGTGGGTTACGACGATCACGATCGTCTCCTGCCGCCGATCGAACTCCAGCAGCAGATCGGCCACCACGCCGGCGGACGCCTCGTCCAGATTCCCGGTCGGCTCGTCGCACAGCAGCAGCAGCGGCTGCCGGATCAGCGCGCGGGCCAACGCCACGCGCTGTTTCTCGCCGCCCGAGAGCTCCGCAGGCCGGTGGTCAAGCCGCTCGTCCAGCCCCACCCGGTGCAGCAACTCGCGCGCCCGCTCGGCGTGGTCCGCGCGGTGGTTTGCCACCAGGGTCGGCACCAACACGTTTTCGAGCACCGAGCACTGCGGCAGCAGGCAATGATCCTGAAACAGGAAACCGATCTTCCGATTGCGAAACTCGGCCAGCTCCTTTTCTGGGAGCTGGTGCGGATCGATTCCGTCCAGCGTCACGCGCCCCGAAGTCGGAGTCTCCAGACCGCCGGCGATATACAGCAGCGTGCTTTTGCCCACGCCGGACGGGCCCATGATCGCCGCCGCCTCGCCGCGCTTCATGGTAAGCGACACGCCGGCAAGTACGGTCAGCGGTCCGCGAGGCGTCGCATATTCCTTGCGGATCTCCGAAATCTCAAGCATGGACCGCCAGGTGACCCACGGTGCGGTACGCGGCAATCGCCTTGGCAGCCATGTTCGACGCGAGGTAATGCTCGCGGACCCCGAGCGCGCCGCGCCGCCCCAACTCCGCGAGCCGCTCGCGGTCCTTCCACAGCGCGTGGATCGCCAGGGCCAGGCTGCCCGCATCGTCCGGCTCCACCAACACTCCGCCGCCGGTGCGCGCCAGCATCTCCGGAAATGCTCCCCGCCGCGGCTCAACCACCGGCACGCCGTTGCCCATCGCCTCCAGCACCGAGATCCCCTTCGGCTCGTCGTACGTGCACGGCACGCTCAGGACATCGAGGCCGCGAAGAAACTCGATCTTGTTCACCCGGTCCAATTCGCCGCGATACCGGAACTCCGCGCCGAAGCCCGCATCCTTCATCTGCTTCTCGATGCCGCGCAGATATCCACGATGCTCGGGCGCCAGGTATCCGGCCGCCTCCAGTGCCGCGCCGCCGAAGTCCGTCTCCTGGCGCAGCCGGATGTAGCTCTCGGCCAGCAGATGCAGGCCCTTCTCCGGCGCCACGCGCGCCAGGAACCCCACCGTGAAGCGGTCCGGGTGAACCCGCAGGGCGGGGTCGCATCCGTCCAGGTTGATGCCGAGCGGCACCACGTGCATCTTGTGCGCGGGGATGCCCAGCTGTTCGCGCCAGTATCCCGCCGCGAATTCGCTGACCGCGGCGTACCCGTCCACCTCTGCGGCATGCGCGCGAATCAGCTCCCACGACTGCGTCCGAAAGGGTTCCGGCAACTGGCTGAGGAACAGATCTTCCCCTTGCAGTGTGCAGCACAGCGGCCTGCCCACCGCCCGGCGAATCGGTTGCGCCAGACCGCTCAGCAGGCAATTCGGAAGCGTTACGATATCGGGCTTCGGCTCGCCCGCAAGCCAACCCGTCAGCTTCCCGATGTCCTTCCGCTGATACCCACCCTCGCCGCGCAGCATCGACACGGTCATCGCACCCAGGACGTGCGGGTCCACGGCGATCGACGTCTTCGCCGCCAGCCGGATCATCCACGGCGCATCCCACAGCCGGTCGAGCAGCCAGCGAGTCTTGCGGAAGAACGCCGATTGCTGCTCCAGGCACACCGTGATGCCGTTCAGAAACACGCGCGGATCGCTGACGTTCGCTTCATCGGTGCGGGTCGGCGTGTAGATGGGCATCAGGATAATATCGTGCCCCTGCCGCTTGAGCTCCGCCGCCAGCGTGTTATCGCGCAGACAGCTTCCGCAGTACATGCGCGCCGCCCCGGCGGTGAACGCGAGAATCTTCATACCGCGACCTGAAACGCCCGGCGGGCGTACAGATGATCGAACAGGTTGCCTTCGTGCGGCTGCTCCCAACTGATCTTGCAGGTCGGGATTCCGCCCAGGTTCAGCCGGCCCACATTCGAAGACGAGAGCAGTCGCGCGATCAGGCCGCGATCGCGCGTGATGGCCGTCACTACCAGGCTCGGACCCAGCGCCCGTGGAATCTCCTCCTGCCGCACCGGAACCACGCTGGCATACGGGAACAGGAACTCGCGGTTGGCCAGCGGATGCTCCGCCGAATCGCACAGCACAATCGTCGGCAGCAGGTAGCTGCAGCCCTGGTAGACCGCGAGCCGCCCGCCCTCGCGATACCGGGCGGTGACATCGCGCGCGGCTCCATTATCCAACCCGCCATCCAACTCGCTCGCGATCGTCTGCGCGATACGCGCCGCCACACCGGCATCGGCAAAGGGCGCGAGCTGCGCGGCCTCGTCTTCCTCATCCCGCGGAACCACCTGCGCCAACCGCTCCGCCAGCGCCTCGGCGATCTTCTCCGCGTGCCGCGGCACCCACACTCCCGAGGCGTTGATGCACGACCGTCCCGAGTTCTCCAAGATCGACGCCACCATCACGTCGAGATACTTCTCCCAGTCGTCGATCGAGTCCTCGCCGATCACAATCTTGCTATATCCCGGCCCGTGGATCTCGATCCGCGGATCGCCCTGCCACATGCGCGTGGACGCCGCATCGCCGAACACCATTCCGCGGCCGCACTGGCGCAGGATCTCGCCCCCGCCCGCGTGGCCGGCGGGATAGTAACCGAACGCCTGCGGCGGCGCGCCGGCCTGCATCAGCGCCTGGATGATGCGGTACGGCGTCCACGGTTCGGCGCTGCCCGGCTTTAGCACCAGGGGCGTCTTCATGGCGAACGCCGGGATCCAGAGCGAGTGCACCCCCGGTGAATTGCTGGGCAGCACGACGCCGAGCGAATCGGATCGGGGAAAGTAGCTGACATCGCCCGCATATCCGGCGTCGAATACCTCGGCGCTGAGGTGACGCGTCAGACCGTTCACCACCGCCTCCGCATCCGCCAGCACGGTGCGGATCTTCTGCATATTTCTCCGCACCATCGCGTTCGGCAGACCGGTAGTCGCGGACACCTGCCGCACGTACTCCTCCGGCGACTGCGCCGCGTCGCCCAGCGGAAGCGAGGATTCCGCGAACAGCCCCGACGCGCGCGCGCAAATCCCGTACAGCTCTTTCGCGCGGAACGCCGCCAGCGTGGCCCGTGCGCCTTCCTGGTTGCGCAAATCCCGCCGGATCAGCCCGGCGTTCGCCTGGCTGATTTCGACGAACGGCTCGCGCGTCCGGTAATGGGGCGTGCGGATCGTGTCCAGGCTGCGGTACGGCGCCCCGCCGCGCAGAATCGGAACATGGCGCACCGCGGCCATCAGTAGACGCCCTCCACGACCGCTTTTTGCAGCCGGTTGAACGGCCGCACGTTGCGCACGCCGTCCCACGGGTATCGCTCGTAGGGCGGCTCGCGCTCCGCTTCATCGCGTTCCAGGAAGCGCGGCATGAAAAACTCGCGCGTCAGCGTCGTGAGCCGCACCCGCCCCGTCTCGCCGTATCCCACGATGCGCGCCGGCTCATCGGGGTCCACCACCTCGATCATCGCGCGCGGCGCGGGCGGGTAATAAATCACCGCAAAGTCGTCCTCCGCCAGTCTCGGCTTGTGCACCGCCAGCCCCATCAGCGTATTGCCGTAGGTGGGTGCGAAGTAAGCGCCCTCGAGCAGTTCCTCCACCGCGAAACGGTGAAATTGCGGCGTCATTTCCGTCCCGCCACAGAACACGCCCGTGATGCCCGCCTTCTTCAGAGAGATCTTCTCGCAGATCGCCTCCAGCAGTTTCGGCGTGGTGAACATCGACCGGATGCCCTCGTGCGCACGCAGCAGCGTCAGCGCCTGTTCCACCACATGCTGCTTGTAGGCCTCCGCTTCATCCATCTTCCCGCGCTTGATCAGCTTGATGACCCACCGCGGATCCAGGTCGGTCATGAAGCAGATGCCGCCGCGATGTTGCGCCAGGTGCTCCACCGCGAGCCTCAGCCGCCGCGGCCCGCTCGGCCCCACCATGATCCAATCCGACCCGCGCGGAAAAAACTCGTCGGGCAGCTCGTTGCTGAACGCCTCGTAGTCGATGCGGAAATCTTCCACGTTGATCCGCGACTTCGGCACCCCGGTGCTCCCGCCGGTCTCGAACGTATAAATCGGCCGGTCCGCGTACGCTTTCGGCACCCAGCGCCGCACCGGTCCCCCACGCAGCCACTCGTCCTGGAAGAAGCCGAAGCGGTCCAGATCCGCGTACGTCTTCACCTCATGCCGCGGGTTCCAATCGAGCTTGCGCGCATAATCGAGCCAGAAAGGGCAGCCCGTTTCGGGATCGAAATGCCATTCAACGATTTCGCGAGTCCAGGCATCGAGTGCCTCGTGCGCGGCCTTGGTCCTGGCCAGCATCTGATCCTCGGCGGCGGGTCTCACGTGGAACCAGTGTAATACGCGACGTATCAGCAGACCAGGTCTTCCCGGCCGATCTTGAAATTCTCCAGGTTGCCGAGCACCGTCAGCGCGATCTGCCGGGGATCGAAAAACGTCTGGGCGATGCGCTGCACGTCGTCGGCGGTGACGGCTTCGATGCTCTCCACCAGCTCGTCCAGGGTGAAGAAGTGGGCGAAGTACATCTCCTGGCGCGCCAGGTTGGACATGCGGCTCGCGGTCGATTCCAGGCTCAGCATGAGCGAACCCTTGAGATGGTCCTTGGCGCGGCGCAGTTCCTCGTCGTTCACCCGCTGCTGTTTCAGCTGGCGGAACTCCTTGGTGATCGATTCCACCACCTGGCGAGCCGATTCGACCGAGGTTCCCGCGTAAATCGAAAGGCAGCCGGTGTCGCGGTACGGGCTCAATTCCGAGAAAACCGCATAGGCCAGGCCCTGGCGCTCGCGGATATTCTGAAACAGCCGCGAGCTCATGCCCCCTCCGAGCAGGGTGTTCAGCACATAGCAGGCGAACCGCTCTTCGTGCGGCAGCGGGTAGGAGGGCACGCCCAGACACAGATGCACCTGCTCCAGCGCCTTCTTGTTGCGCAGGGCGATGCGCGCGTGCGTGTTGGGCGTGTGGTCCGCGGGCACCGGCGAGCCCGGCGGGAGCATCTCGAAGTGTTCGCGCACGAGCGCTACCAGACGGTCGTGCGTCAGGTTGCCGGCCGCCGTCACCAGCAGGTTCGCCGGCGCATACACCTCCGCGTAATAGGCGTGGACCGCTTCCCGGCTAAAGCGCTTGACGGTTTCGCGGGTGCCCAGGATCGGCTTTCCCAGCGAGTGGTCTTTCCAGAAGTTGGAAGAGAAGATCTCGTGCACCAGGTAATCCGGGCTGTCGGCCTCCATCTTGATCTCTTCCAGGATCACGCCCTTTTCCTTCTCGATGTCCTCCTCGCGAAACAGCGGGTGCAGCACCATGTCCGCCACCACGTCGAAAGCCAGGGACAGGTGCTGATCGAGCACCTTGGTGTTGTAGCAGACCAGCTCCTTGGCGGTGAAGGCATCCAGATTGCCGCCGATGGAATCCACCGAGCGCGCAATGTCCTCGGCCGAGCGCCGGGTGGTCCCCTTGAACAGCATGTGCTCGATGAAGTGCGAGAGGCCGTTCTGGTCGGGCGTTTCGCGGCGCGAGCCCGTGCCCACCCAGACCCCCACCGATACCGAACGCACGTGCGGCATCGCTTCGGTGATGACACGCAGGCCGTTGGCGAGCGTGGTCATCTCGATGTCGCGCGCGGGACTGATGGGACCCATCTCTGTAGCATACACTGATATCAGGATGTCCCTACCGCTTGTCGGCATGGACCTGGCCGGCCTCCAGGACGCTTTGGGAACGGGCGAGCCCGGCTACCGCGCCGTGCAGCTTTACCAGGCCATTTACCGCGAGCGGGCGTCGGACCTCGTGCACATCTCCACGCTCCCCGCGCGCCTGCGCGAAGATCTGTCCGCGCGGCACCGCATCGGTCTGCCCGAAATCGCGCGCCAGTATGAATCGGTGGACGGCACGCGGCGTTACCTGCTGCGCCTGGACGACGGCCGCACGGTGGAAACCGTGTTGATGCCCGAGGGCGAGCGCGACACCATCTGCATCTCCAGCCAGGTGGGCTGCCCGGTCGATTGCAAATTCTGTATGACCGCGCTGCTGGGCCTGGAGCGCAGCCTGACGGCCGGCGAGATCGTAGGCCAGGTCCTGCTGGTGGCGCGCCAGAACGGCCACGTACCCGGCCGCCGGCTCAACATCGTGATGATGGGCCAGGGCGAGCCGCTGCTCAACCTCGCCAACGTGGTCAAGGCCACACGGATTCTGCTGGACCCGGCCGGATTCGGACTTTCCCCGCGGCGCATCACCGTTTCCACCGCGGGCATTATTCCTCAGATTGCGGAGCTGGGGCGCGAGCCCGTGCGCCCGAAGCTGGCGATTTCCTTGAACGCCTCTACCGAAGAGATGCGGCAGGAGCTGATGCCCATCACCCGCAAATACCACTTGCGGGACCTGCTCGACGCTTGCCGGGCCTATCCCTTGCGGCCCTGGGAAAAGCTGACCTTCGAGTATGTGCTGCTGAAGGATGTGAACGATTCCGATGCCGACGCGCGCCGCGTGGTGAAACTCCTGGCCCACCTGAACGCCAAGGTGAACCTCATCGCCCTGAATCCCGGGCCGGAGATTCCCTACCAGACGCCGGCCCCCGCGCGCGTGGCGGGTTTTCAGCAGATCCTGCGGCGATCGTTCCCGTGCTTCGTCCGCCAGCCGCGCGGCCTGGATATCTATGCCGCCTGCGGGCAGCTGAAGAAGGCGGGGGCTGGGGGTTAGGGACTGGGGGCTGGGGGAAGGTGGCTCGCTGCGCTCGCGCCCTTTTACACAGCGCGAGCGAAGCGAGCTTCCCTGCCCTAGCCCCCAGTCCCCAGCCCCTGCTCTAGAAATTCAGCTTCAGCGCCATCTGGATCAGGCGCGGCGAGCCGAACGTGGTGATCTGCCCGAACTGCCCGCTGGTGATGCTGTTGGTCGGCGAATTCCAGTTGGCGTGGTTCATGATATTGAAGAAATCCGCGCGGGCGGCCAGCACATAGCGTTCCCGGAACTTGAATTGCCGGCTGACTGCCATGTCCCAGTTGATGCTGCCCGGCGCCACCAGCGAGAATCGCCCGGCGTTGCCGAACGTGCCGGTGGCCTGCTTGGCGAAAGCCGCGGGATTGAACCATGCCTGGGTGGTGTACTGGTATACGCTGCCCGCGGTCACCACGTTGGGCCGGTCGTTGAGTTGGGCGCTGAGGGAATTATCCACTCCGCCATCGGTGGGCGTGAAAGGCTGGCCGTCGTAAGCGCTGACGATGGGGGAAACCTCCCAGTCCGCCGTGAGCTTGCGGGCGAAGCCGGCGCCCAGGCCCGGGCTGATGGCCACCAGCGAGGAGTTGAACTCACGCCGCCGGTCGAAGCCGCAGTTGCCTCTCTCGCCCGCCCGGTTGAACGGATTCTGATAGTTCTGGCCCGCCAGTTCGCCCACGAAATCGAACGAGCTGATGCAGTGCGACCAGGTGAAATTCGCCAGCCAGGTGAAGTGGCGGGCGAAGCGGTGATTGAGCGAGACCAGCATGGCGTTGTAGCTGGCATTGTTGCCGTCGTCCGACTGCACAATCCCGCTGTAGAACTGGCCCTGCGCCGGGTTCAGCAGCGAAGTGATGCGGCGCGCCGCCGTGGAGGCCGTACTCCCGGGGATAAAGAGCGACGGGTTGATGTCGTTGCCCGCCAGCAGGTGAGTGGTCTTGTTGCCCAGGTAGTTGATGGTCGCCAGCCAGTCCGGCGCGATCTGCCGCTGGTAGCTGATGTTCCACTGCATCATGTAAGTGGGATGTAAGTCCGGCGGCACGCTGACATACACGCCGCCCACCGGGAAGATGCCCGCGCCGGGGAACGGGTTGCCGCCCGGGAAGCCCTGCCAGGGGTTGGAGAACGGCGCCGTCGGATTGGTCTGCGAAATCGAGGAGGCGTACGGCGGGTTGGTGGTCCACCGCTCCGGGTAGAACAATTCGGTCGTATCGTGGATCAGGCTGAATCCCGTGCGAATGGTCTGCTTGCCGTTCCCCGTCGGATCCCACACCAGCCCGATGCGCGGCGAGAAGGTGGCCCAGTGGGACGCCGTGAACTGCTTGCCGTGCGTGTTCTGCGGATCGGTGTCGAACAGCAGGCCCGCCGGCGCGTTGGGGAATTTCTGGCTGTGCACCCCGGCGATGAAGTCGGGAAAGGAGAACTGGTTGCCTCGGCCGTACTTGTCGTAGGATGGCAGCGAGGGCTCCCAGCGCACGCCCAGGTTGAGGGTCAGCCGCGAGGTGGCGCGGAAGGTGTCCTGCGCGTAGGCGGCGAAAACCGTCTGCCGCAGGTAATCCGACAGCACATTGCCGTCGGTGAAATTCGACATGCGCCCGATCATCAGGTCGGCCAGCGCGTCGCCGGTGGTGTTGCCGTTAAACGTGATCTGCCCGTTGGACTGCTGGTTG
>JADGNR010000016.1 GCA_017883415.1 Bryobacteraceae bacterium
GGATAGCTGGCCAGAATCTGCGCGTGGCTCCACCCCGCCGCGAGCAGTTCCACCACCAACTCGACCGCGATGCGCGTGCCGCGTACCACCGGCTTTCCAGCCAGGATCTTGGAATCGACGACGATGCGATCGGTTGATGCCATTGGAAATTCGACCTCCGCCGAAGCCACGCCGGGCCACAATGGCCATCGGGATGATTCGATTCTAGCGTGCCGGTGGGCACCCCCCTCCCCTACTGCTCCAGCACGTCGTGAAAGTAGTTGATCATCACCCGCTTGGGTTTCTGCGGCAACGGCACCTCGATCTTGTCCATGGTGGTGTTGCCGATCATGCGCAGCGTTCCCAGCCGGACGATCCTTCCGTCGAAATCCGCATACACCGGCACCGGCATGGCAAAGCCCGGCCCCACCTCGCTCTGCGTCAGGCTGGCCTTTAAGAGCCACTTTCCGCCCTCGGCCGGCGTCACCGTATAGTCGAACTTGTACTTCGGTATCGCGGTGCCGTACACCCATTCCGCGAAGAACCAGTTCAACGTGCCCTTTCCGGTAAGATCCATGACGGGCCGGATATGTTTCTCGGCTACCCGCTGGAAGGTCTCGGTGGACGCGTTCCGGTTCAGGTTCTGGCTCACGAAGTCGTGCATCATGGCGATGAATGCCGTGTCGCCCTCCTTCGGCTCGTACATCAGGTAGCGCAGCATGTGCAGCACGTAGGCGCCTTTGCTGTACACCAGCTCGGTGTAGGCGCCGGGATTCTCCGTGGTGCGCAGCCTCAGCCCCATCCACAGCGGACCGGCGTCGCCGGGGCGGTGGCCGAACCTGTTTTTCTCCATGATGCGCTCCCGCGCGTGCTGCCAGTACTTCAAATAGGCATCGAAGTTCTTCTCGGTGAATTGCAGGTAGAGCCCCGCCGAAAAGGTGGCGAACCCTTCGGAGAGCCACTGGTCGTGGTAGGTGCTCCAACCCACCATGTGCCCCCACCACTGGTGCGACACCTCGTGCGGCGTCACCTCGTCGACGAATTCCGTGAGCCGGTTCTGGATGCCCATCAGGCTCCAGCGTTGGGTGGCATCCAGGAAAGCGCTCATGGGCAGGTAGACCAGGGTCGGCCAGGACTGCCCGAAGTTGAATTGCGGCTGCTGGGTGACGGCAATGCGCTCGAACTCCGATTTCCCGAACCAGGCGTCGTAGAGGCGCATCGCGTTCTGGGCCTGGACCATGGTGTCGTCCATCAACCGCGCGGGCGATATCACGCCGCCCGCGGCCTGATTACCCGCAAGTTTCAGATAATCGGGCGCCTCCGAGGTGGCGTAGCCTTCGATGCCGAAGCCCGACTTGGCATCCACGATCGCTTTCTTCTTGAACGTCCCGTAATTGAAACCGGCCACCGCCAGCGGCGTCTCCGACGTCCACTCGCTGCACGCCGCGTCCTGCTCGGTCCATTCCTTCGTCAGTTTGCCCACGCTCACCAGCATGTATTGCCTGGGCACTTTGAAAATCAGGTCGTAGCGCGCGTGGTCGTGAAAGGTGTTCACGCTGGGATACCAGCTTTCGCGCGCGCCCACGCTGAAATTGCCGCCGCCTTCCTTGGTGACCACCTTGTCGCCCAGGTACTCGATGATCAGATCGTGCGCGCTGCCTTGCGCCATGGCCTCCGGCAGGACCGCGTACAGGCTGCTGTCCTGGTGCCGGTCTTCCTGAATGAAGGCCACCTCCCGCCCCGCGCTGGTGATGCGCGTGACGCGCAGAGTGGGCACGAGCCCGAGTTTGACCACGCGGTCGCCCGCGGTCACCGCGTGGAACTTGATCCCGGTCTTGCCGGTGAAATGGTCGTTGCGCGCGATGGCGGTCTCAATGCGGTAGCTCTCGGCCTCCACCACGCGCTTATCCTCATCCGCGCTGGCCGCGCCCGTTTCGATCTCCTTCTGAAAATGGGTCAGGCACCAGATGCCTTCGTCCTTGGCTCCGGGGTCCACGTTGATGAGCGCCACTTCTTCGGGCGAAGGCAGGAAGGGCAAGACGCCGCGCGGCTTCACGTGGAAGCGCAGATCGCTGTGCTTGCGGCCATGCAGGTAGGCGCTAAAAAAGCCCGCCTGCCCGGGGTGGTACAGGTCGGCCAGCAGGTCCGCTTCCACGTTGTCCATGGTCTCGCCGGTCAGCAGGGCCTCCAGGAAGGACTTGGGCTCGTCGGAGCGCCTCCGCAGGCGCTTGCGGAAATCGGCCAGCGCGTCGGCCATCTTGCCATCGGAGGCGGGCGACCGAGCATCCCGGCGTATCTCCTGTCCGGTTTCGTCGCTGAAGCAGAATAGGGCGCGATCGAAGGCTTCGCGCACGCTCTCCTGGCCCGTGAGGCTCTTCAGGTAATTCTTTTCCAGCGGCGTGGCGGGCGTGAAGACGAATTCGCCCTCGCCGATGAACACCGCCACCGTATCGCGCCCCATCGCCGGCGCGGTGAATCCGAGGGCGCCGTTCTTCAGCGTGAGGGTCCCCGCGTCGCGCCGCAGGACCACGTTCTCCACCACGCGCGTATCGGCGATGGCCGATTCGCGCAGTCCCCGGTAGACCGGGTCGGCATTGCCGGCCGCATACGCAGCCAGGGTGGCCATCAGGGTAAGCGAGGCCGTCCGGAACACCGTCTGGGGAATTCGCATATTTCCCGCTACAGAATCTCGTCCAGCTTCTTACGCAATTCCGCCGACAGCCGGGGATTCTCTCCGCCCGTGGATACCGCCACCTGCACGCCCGCGCGCTCCACCCGGGCCGGCACCAGGAAATCGCACTCGGCGGCCGAATCGGCGATGTTGGCGAACACGCCTTTGCCTTTGGCGGCGATGGCGATGCGGTGATTGGTCAGCCGGTCGTCGGTGGCGGCGAACACCAGCATCGCGCCCGCCAGGTCCGATGCCCGGAAGCGGCGCGGCGCCAGACGCACGGGCAGCGTTTCGAACTCCGCTTCCCATTCCGGAGCCACCACCGTGATGCGCGCGCCCGCCTCCACCAGCCCCCTGGTTTTTCTGAGCGCTACCTTGCCGGCGCCCACAACCAGGACCGGCCGGTCCTTGAGATCGAGAAAGATAGGGTAATGTCTCAACTCCAGAATGTAGCACGCGGCCCGTGGGGTAGGCCTCCCGGCCTGCCCCTTCAGGAAGGTTCACCGAATTCTCAAAGTAGCGCCTTTTCCGGCGCGGGGGGCAGGCCGGGAGGCCTACCCCACGGTGCAATACACAACACTCAAGTGGTTTACACAAGCCTTCTATTATTTGTAGTTTACATTGCATTTGAGAGTATCGCTGGTGTATACTCGATTCGATGTGGTTTGCCGCCGCCAGCTCGTTTAGATTCCGGTTCCGGGGTTTCCTCCGGATCCGGTAGAGTGGCGTTGGTTTAAGCGGCATCGCGAAATCGAGTTCGAACCAGCCCATTCCCCGGAGTGGGCTTTTTATTTGAGGGGCTACCAATGATCATCTCCATGCGGCAGCATGCCACCCGAGAAGAAATCGACCACGTCTGCGAACGGATTCGCGAGTTCGGCTACAAGGTACACTCCATCGAAGGCGAAGAGCGGGTGGTCATTGGCGTGGTGGGGGTGGGCGACGTTACGGCCTGCCTGGAGTCGCTCGAGGCCACCCCCGGCGTGGAGAGCGCCATGCGCATCTCGGCGCCCTACAAATTCGTCAGCCGGGAGTTCAAGAAGGGCCATTCCGCCATCCCGGTGAACGGCCTGGAAATCGGCGGCGGCGAATTCATCGTGGTGGCCGGTCCCTGTTCGGTGGAGAGCGAAAAGCAGATCATGGAGACGGCCGAGGCAGTGGCCGCGGCCGGCGCCCGCATGTTGCGCGGCGGCGCCTTCAAGCCGCGCACGTCTCCCTACGATTTCCAGGGCCTGGAACAGGAAGGCCTCAAATTGTTGCGCAAGGCCAAGGAGGCCACCGGGCTCGGCATCGTCACCGAGATCATGAGCGATCGCGACGTCGAGATGGTGGCCGAGTACACCGATTGCATGCAGGTGGGGGCGCGCAACATGCAGAATTTCGCGCTGCTGAAATCGCTCGGCGGGTGCGGCCGGCCGGTGCTGCTGAAGCGCGGCATGAGCTCCACCATTAAGGAGCTGCTGATGTCCGCCGAGTACATCGTGGCCCACGGCAATCCGAACGTGATCCTGTGCGAGCGCGGCATCCGCACCTTCGAGACGGCCACCCGCAATACCTTCGATATCTCCGCCGTCCCGGTGCTCAACGAGCTTACCCATCTGCCGGTGGTTCTCGATCCCAGCCATGCCGCCGGCCGGCGCAGCCTGGTCCCGGCGCTCGCCCGCGCCGGCGTGGCCGTGGGCGCCGACGGGCTGATCGTCGAGGTCCATCCCTGCCCGGAGAAGGCCGTTAGCGATGGCGCCCAGTCGCTGACCGTGGCCGGCTTCCAACAGATGATGCGGGAACTGGACCCCTACATCCGCCTTTGGAACCTGGGGCGCACCGCCCTGCTTCCTGTGTGATACTCGCTTCGTGGCCTTCAAACTCCGCCCGTGGCAACTCATCCTCCTCATTGCCGCCCTCTGTGCCGCCGCGGTGGGCGGAGTCGTGTGGTACCGTGCCCGCGCGCTCTCGACCGCCGCGCTGCTCAAACGGCTGCCCACCGAAGACGCCCTGGTGATATACGTCGATTTCAACGCGCTGCGGCGCGCCGGGATCCTGCAACTGCTCGATGGCTCGAAGACCGGCGAAGACGCCGATTATCAGGCCTTCGTGCGCCGCGCCCACCTCGATTACCAGCGCGATCTCGATACCGCGCTGGTCGCCTTTGCCCCCACCGGCAAATTCATGCTGCTGCGAGGGCGCTTCGATTGGAACAGCCTGCGCGCGTACGTGGAAGCCGAGCACGGCCGCTGCGAGGGCTCGCTCTGCCGCGTGGTGGGCAGCGCGCCGGAGCGGCGCATCTCTTTCTTTCCGCTCCAATCCGGCCTGATGGCGCTGGCCGTGAGCCCGGATGCGTCCGCCGCGCTCCGCCTGAGTACCTCGGGGCAGGGTATGGCCGAACTGCCCGATGCGCCCATCTGGCTTTCCATCCCCGGGGCGCTGCTGCGGTCGGGCGAGAGTCTGCCGGCCGGCACGCGCCCGTTCGCGCGCTCGATCGAGCGGGCGCAAACGGTGACCCTGTCGTTCGCTCCGGAAGCCAATCGCCTGGCGGCCCGCCTGAACGTGCGCTGCGGCGACGAGCGCGATGCGGCGCAAGTGGCGTCCCAGCTCTCCGAAACCACCAGGCTGTTACGCAGCTTGATCGAGCGCGAGCATCAGAAGCCCAACCCGGCCGACCTGAGCGGCGTCCTGACCTCCGGCGCCTTCCGCAGCGAGGGCCGCCGCGTGATCGGCTACTGGCCCATCGAGCGGGTGTTTGTGGAGAACCTGCTGACCGAGCCGCGACCGTGAGGGAGCGGGGAAAAAATCTGTTGGCAGGCGGAAGCGCCTGCCCCACACGTCTGTCAACCGAGCGGTTGTCCCCCCTACTTCAAATTGAACTTCTTCATCTTGTAGCGCAGGGTGTCGCGGGTGATGCGCAGCAGGCGGGCCGCCTGCGTCTGGTTGCCGCTGGTTTTTTCCAGCGCGCGGACCAGCAGGTGGCGCTCGTTGTCCTCGAGCGAAAGGCCGTCGGTGGGGATTTCCAGGCTGGCCGGCACCGCCAGGTGCGTGCCCAGATCGGGACGCGAGATGGCGATGGGCAGGCTGGGCGGCGTGATGAGCGCCGATTCTTCCAGGATCATGGCGCGCTCGATGGCGTTGCGCAGCTCGCGCACGTTGCCCGGCCAGTCGTGCGACATCAGCAGCTTGGCCGAGGCGTCGTCCACTCCCTCGATGTTCCGCTTGAATTTGCGGTTGTAGTGCTCGATGAAGAACCGGGTCATGGGCACGATATCGTCGGTGCGCTCGCGCAACGGCGGAATCAGGATCTGGATCACGTTCAGCCGGAAATACAGATCCTGGCGGAAGGCGCCCTCTTTCACCGCCTCGCGCAGGTTCTTGTTGGTGGCCGCCACCACGCGCAGGTCGAGCTTAATGTCCTTGAGTCCGCCCAGCCGGCGGAAGCACTGCTCCTCGAGCACGCGCAGCAGCTTGGCTTGCAGCATCAGCGGGATTTCGCCGATCTCGTCCAGAAATAGCGTGCCCTTGTCGGCCAGCTCGAAGATGCCGCGCTTCTGCGCGCGCGCGTCGGTGAAGGCGCCCTTTTCGTAGCCGAACAGCTCGCTCTCGAGCAGGGAATCGGGAATGGCCGCGCAGTTGATGGCGATGAACGGCTCGGCTTGGCGCAGGCTCTGGTAGTGGAGGGTCTTGGCCACCAGGTCCTTGCCCGTTCCGTTCTCGCCTTCGAGCAGGATGGTGGTGGCCTCGCTTGCCGCCACCCGCCGCACGAAATTGAGCACATCCTTCATGGGGCCCGATTCGGCGATCACCTCGCGCTTCTGCGGCGCCGCTTCCTCGGTGATGTCCTTGATGGTGGCCACCACGCCGCTGAGATGGCCGTCGTCGTCGAACATCTGCGTGGTCCGCATCACCACCAGGCGCTCCAGTCCGTTATTGGTGTGCAGGCGGACGGTCGAGTGCGGCGCCGCGGGCGCCTGGTTCAATCCCACCAGCACCCCGCATCCCGGCTCGCACACCGAGCACTTGAAGATCTCCTGGCAGTGCTTCCCCAGCATCTCTTCCGAAGACATGCCGAAGAGTTTCTCCGCCGCCTGGTTGACGCCCGTGATGCGGAACTCCGGGTCGTACAGGACCAGAGCGTCGGACAACTGGTCGAACACCGATTCCAATACGCTGGTCGTCTGCCAGCCTGGAGTGAGCTTTGACATTTGTAACGGTGATAACGGTTACTACCGATTATAGCAGGAGGATTTTCTGGGGCAATTCGCCCAGGGAGGCGGGATTTCGCCGGGAATTGCCCCCATTCCGGCGTCGAAATTCGCGGCAAACCCTCTCAAACCGCAGGAAATACGTGCATGGTGATGCAATTGCTAACTTCGCCGGTGGAGGCTTCATATGTCCCATCTGAAAATTACTATACCCGCGGTCCTCATTCTCGGTGGATTCCTGGTTTGCTCGACGGCTTCATACGGCAAAACGGAATACGTGAAAACGACCAAGAAGGCGTGCACGTTCTGCCATGAAAAGAACCTGCCCAACGATAAAGACGCCATGAATAAGAACCTGACCAAGGCCGGCAAGTACTACGCCGAGCACAAGAGCCTGGACGGGTACACGGAGAAGAAGTAGCCGCGGAAACGGTGGGGGCGTGGAGTCATCCATGATGCAAGGGATTCAGCTTTCGATTGCCGACAGCAGGTACGCGGCAGCCATTCGCGAAGCGTTGGCCCGCAGTTGCGCATGGCATGTCGAATCGGTCGACCGCCCCGATCCGTCGCAGAAATGCGTGCTGGTCCTGGACGAGTTCGCCCTGGCGCGATTGCCCCTCCCTCTTCCCAACCCGCAGCGGGTGGTGCTGGTCACCCGCGAGGATCCACAGGATCCCCAACTGCTCGCCGAGGCCTGGGACGCCGGGATTGTGTCCATTGTCTCCGAAGTGGATCCGCTTAACACCGTTCTGCTCGCCATCATGGCGGCGGCGTTGCGGGTGACGACCTCCCACGAGGTTGCCGCCGCGAGCGGGATAACCCCCAGTTCCAGTTGCCGATCTGCGTCAATAGCCCCACTAAAACGGACTTCCGGATCGAAACGTTGAAAAACACAACGGCTTACCCCCTCTGGGAACATGGACTTCGGCGTGCAATATCGGATACTCCGGCAACAGGAGAACTGATATGGACCGCTCTTTAGCAGAACTCGAGGCCATTGTCCGAAATCGGATTTGCGGGGTTTGCACGGAACGCACCGTGAACGGCGAGTGCGGGCTCGAGGAGCCGTCCGGTTGCGCATTGTTCCGGCTGTTTCCGCAAGTGGCGCAAGCCATCCAAACGGTCCACAGCGACGATATCGGCGCGTACATCGAAGCCATCCGCCACAGCGTCTGCACCCTCTGCGCCGAACAGGCGGCCGATGGCTCCTGCGAGCCGCGGCAGCAGGTACAGTGCGCGCTCGACGCCTATTTGCTCCTGGTGGTCGAGGCCATCGAAGAGGCCACCGGGAAAACATTCAACAAGCAGGGGATACGGCCCATGGGTGGTCCCTCCGGAACTCACTCAGGGCTCTCGATTCAACTGTGAATCTTGACTGGGAGATGAATTATGAACATTGATTTTCGTCCATTTTTTGGTATCGGGATCGTTCTGGCCGCGATAGTGATCGTGATGATCGTCTATCGCCAGCTGGTTGCCCGGAAGGAAGACGACACACTGCACGTGCTCGACGGCGGCGCCGTGCAGCAGGCGGTGGTAGGCCACAAGCTCGAGGCGATCGACAAGTGGGGCAAAACGCTCACGGTGATCACGCTCGTGTACCTCCTGGTTGTCGGGGCGACCTACGTGTACCTGCAATTCGTGCACGCCTCCACCACCACAGGAGTTTAATGAATGACGAACCGGGCACGTTCTTCCTTCGGCCCCCTGCTCGGTTCCGCCGTTGTTGGCCTTTTCCTGGCGGCGGGCGCCGGTCTGCACGCGGCGGATAAGACGCCGCCGGCGGCGGAATGCGTCTCCTGCCACGAGCAAGGGCAGAAACTGGTCAAGAGCGCTCACGCCAGCCTGACTTGCGACACCTGCCACGAATCGCACGAAACATACCCCCACCCGGCGGGCATCGCCAAGCCGGTGTGCCTCACCTGCCATCAGGACCAGGCCGTCGACTATGCCAGCAGCGTGCACGGCCTGGCGCGCAAAAGCGGCAACGAGGGGGCGCCCGATTGCGCCGTCTGCCATGGCAGCGCGCACGAACTGCTGCCGCCGAAATCGCAAGCCTTCCGCGCCGCGGTGCCCGATACCTGCGGCATGTGCCATACCGACGTGGTCGAGCAGTACCGCGCCAGTGTGCACGGCCAGGCGCTGGCGCGCGGGGTCGCCCAGGCGCCGCTGTGCACCGATTGCCACGGCGAGCACAAAATCGTCAAACATACCAACTCCGCCTCTCCGGTGAACGCGTCGCATATCCGCGAAACCTGCGGAAGCTGCCACGGAGACGTCCTGCTGACTCGTAAGTTCGGTCTGCCGGCGGACCGGCTGCTGAGCTTCGACACCTCGTTCCACGGCCTGGCCGCCAAGGCCGGCTCGCAGACCGTGGCCAATTGCGCCAGTTGTCATGGCGTGCACAACATTCTGCCGTCCTCGGACCCGAAATCCACCGTGAACGCGAAGAACCTTCCCAAGACGTGCGGCCAGTGCCATGCCGGCGCCGGCACCCGCTTCGCCATCAGCCAGGTCCACGTAGCCCAGGGGCGCGCCGAACCCGCTGCCCTGCGCTGGGTGCGGCAGTTCTATCTGCTGGTGATCCCCGTGACCATCGGGCTCATGCTGCTCCACAATGGCGGCGATTGGCTCCGCAAGATGATCCGCCTGCGCTTCACGCGCGTGGCGAGCTTCCCAACATCCGGGCGCGCTATTCCGCCGCCGGCCGGTCGCGGCGAGCTGCGCATGTTGCCCTTCGAGCGCCTGCAGCACGCCATCATGGCCCTATCCTTCCTCACCCTGGTGTGGACCGGGTTCGCCCTCAAGTATCCCGACCAATGGTGGGCCGCGCCCCTGGTGGCGCTGGACGGCACACACGCCATGCGCAGCATCATCCATCGCGTGGCGGCGGTAATTTTCATGGCCATCACGGTGACGCACCTGGTCTCGCTCATCGTCAACCGCAAACTGCGCGCCCACTGGCTGGAGATGCTGCCCAATATCGACGATCCGCGCGAGGCGCTGTCCAACTTCGCCTACAATCTGGGCTTGGGCGATACCCCGCCCGGCCGGTCGCCGCACAGCTACATCGAAAAGGCCGAGTATTGGGCCGTGGTGTGGGGGGCGCTGGTGATGATCGCCACCGGCCTGCTGCTTTGGGCCAATACCCTGGTTATGAAACTGGGTTCCAAGGCCTGGCTGGACGTGGCCACGTCGGTCCATTTCTATGAAGCCGTGCTCGCCTCGCTGGCGATTGTGGTCTGGCACTTCTATCCCATCATTTTCGACCCCGACGTCTATCCGTTGAACACCGCCTTCCTGACCGGGTTCAGTGTGAAGAAGAATGAGCTGTCCCGTGAGCGGCACGAACACGAAGCGAAGGCTGTGGGAGACTGACAGGTAGCATGACGCCGAACAATTCCGCGCGCGGCCGGGGATGGTTGTCCCCAATCGTCCATCTGAGCAACAACTGGATCAGCCTGTTGGGCGTGGTAATCGTTACCACCGCCGTCATCTGCTGGCTGTTCCTGCTGCCGATCACCCTGCGCGGCGAGACCGAGAATCCGTACGTCGGGATCCTGGCCTTTATCGCCCTGCCGGCGCCGTTCTTCGCCGGCCTCGTGCTGATTCCCCTGGGCATCTGGCTCAAGCGCAAGCGCGAGGGCCGCACCGGCATCTACCCCCCCGAGTTTCCGGCCCTGAACTGGCACAACGCGGAATTGCGGCGCCTGGTGTACTTCGTGGGCTTCACCACCGTCGCCAACCTGGCCATCGCCAGCCAGCTCACCTACAGCGCGGTGAACTACATGGATTCGGTGACCTTCTGCGGCCAGACCTGCCACACCGTGATGCAGCCCGAGTTTACGGCGTACCAGAACTCGCCGCACTCGCGGGTGGAGTGCGTGAAGTGCCACATCGGGCCGGGCGCCGGCTGGTTCGTCAAGAGCAAGCTCTCCGGTGTCGGCCAGGTGTTCGCGGTCACCTTCAACACCTATCCCAAGCCCATCCCCACTCCGGTCCACAACCTGCGCCCGGCGCGCGAAACCTGCGAAGCCTGCCACTGGCCGCAGAAATACGGCGAGGACCGGGTGCGCATCATCTCCAAGTTTGGCGACGACGAAACCAACACTCCCACCAAGACCGTGCTGCTGATGAAGATCGGCGGCGGCAACGGCGGCATAGGGATTCACGGCACGCACCTCGGTCCCGGCGTGAAGATCCGCTACGTCCACACCGACGAGGGCCGGCAAACCATCCCCTGGGTGGAATACAGCGGCCCCGGCCGGCAGACGGTCTACGCCGTGCCCGATGCCAAGACCGCCGGCCTGCTCCCGCGCGAAATGGACTGCATGGATTGCCACAACCGGCCGTCGCACAGCTACGATCTGCCCGAAGGGGCGGTCGACAAAGCCATGAACGCGGGCCTGATTTCGCCTTCCTTGCCCTTCGCCAAGAAGAAAGCGGTGGAGATTCTCAAGGTGGCCTACAACACGCGCGACGATGCCGCCCGCCAGATTCCCGCGGCCTTCGCCAAATACTACCAGGACAGCCAGCCGGCCGTCTGGGCCGCGCGCCAGGCGGAAGTGACCTCGTCGGCGAGAGAAGTGGTAGCGGTCTACAACCGCAACATCTTCCCCGACATGAAAGTGACCTGGGGCAAATATCCGATCAACATCGGCCACAACGATTTCCCCGGCTGCTTCCGCTGCCACGACGGCAACCACGCCGCCAAGGACGGCCGTTCCATCACCCAGGACTGCAACGCCTGCCACAACGTGCTCGCCATGGACGAATCCAATCCCAAGATCCTGACCGACCTGGGCATCGTGGAGAGCAAGGCGGCGGGTAAGCAATAAGGGGGGCTCCCTTGAGCACCACCAGAACCACTCTGAACCTGGATGACGATCTTCTCCGCCAGGCCCGCGAGTACACGGGCATTCAGGATACGACGGCGCTCATCCACGAGACGCTGCGCAATCGGGTTTCCCGGGAGGCGGCCAGACGGCTCGCCGCTCTGGGCGGCTCCATGCCCAGCTTCCAACCCGGCCGCCGGCGGAGGTCCGCCCAGAATGACCGTCTCCTGTAGCCTCTATTCTGCGTGGAAAGGATCGCCCGTCAACGGGCTTGGCAGGAGGAACCGCCTGCCCTACCAATGCATACAGAGGCTTTGTCTTGGGGCGCAGGCGGTGCCGCCCGCGGCCGGCGAATTCCTCTCAGCTTTTCACCAGGCTAGCTGAAAGCTGATCGCTGAAAGCTAATAACGCTACTTCTCCAGCGGCAGGCCGGAGTCCTTCAGCGCGCGCCAGCCGCCGTCGAGCGAGATCGCGTTGCGGTAGCCCATCTTTTGCAGGTTGTCCGCCACCAGCGCGGAGCGGAACCCGCCGCCGCAATACAGAATCAACTTCGCCGCCTTGTCGGGAACCGCGGTCTCGATGTCGCGCTCGATGACGCCCTTGCCCAGGTGCACCGCGCCCGCCACGTGGCCGGCGGCCCATTCGCTTTCTTCGCGCGTGTCCACCAGCACGTGCGGCTCGAGCGCCTCGACCATCTTCTGGTAGCCGGCAATATCGATTTCCCGCACGCGCGACTTCGCGTCGTTCACCAGCTTCAGGAATCCGGGATTGTGCGCCATCCGCCCTCCTCTACTCGACTCGCCTGATGTGTGCGCCTACGCGCGCCAGCTTCGTCTCGATCTTCTCATAGCCGCGGTCGATGTGGTACACGCGGTCGATCACCGTTTCGCCCTTAGCCACCAGCGCGCCCAACACCAGCGAAGCGCTGGCCCGCAGGTCCGAGGCGATCACGCCCGCGCCGGTCAGCACATGCGGTCCCGCCACGATGGCCTGCCGGCCCTCCACCCGTATATTCGCCCCCATGCGCGCCAGCTCCTGCGCGTGCATGAACCGGTTGTCGAAAATCGTCTCGATAATGATGGCGATGCCTTCGGCCTGGGTCATGAGCGCCATGTACTGCGCCTGGAGATCGGTGGCGAACCCCGGATACTCCTCGGTGGTCATGTCCACCGAGCGCAGCCTGCCGCCGCCGCGGACCCGCAGCGTGGCGGCGTCCGGCTGGGTCACCTCCACCCCCGCCTGTTGCAGCTTGGACACGAGCGCGCCCAAGTGCTCGGGGAGGCAATCCGTCACCGTGACATCGCCCGCGGTGATGGCGCCGGCAATCAGGAACGTCCCCGCCTCAATGCGGTCCGGAATAACGGTATGCTCCGCGCCGCCGAGCCGCTCCACGCCCTCGATCCGGATGGTGGAGCTGCCCGCGCCTTCAATCCGCGCCCCCATCTTCGTGAGCAGTGCGGCCAGGTCCACCACCTCCGGCTCGCGCGCCGCATTGCGCAGCACGGTTTCGCCTTTCGCCAGCACGGCGGCCATCATCAGGTCTTCGGTGCCGGTCACGGTGATGCGGTCGAATTGGACCACGGCGCCGCGCAGTCCCTGGGGCGCCTCCGCTTCAATGTAGCCGTGCGCCTGGTTGATGCGCGCGCCCAGCTGTTCCAGCCCGAAGATGTGCAGGTTGATGGGCCGCGCGCCGATGGCGCAGCCGCCGGGCAGGGAAACGCGCGCGCGCCCGCAGCGCGCCACCAGCGGACCCAATACCAGGCTCGAAGCGCGCATGGTCTTCACCAGCTCGTACGGCGCTTCGGGGCAGACAATCTCCGGCGTATGCAGGCGGACCGTCTCGCCGTCCACCTCGGTGCGCGATCCGATATCCACCAGCAGGCGCTCGATGGTGCGGATATCGCGCACGCGCGGAATGCGGTGGAGCACCACCGGCTCCGCGGTGAGCAGGGCCGCGGCCAGGGCCGGCAGCGCCGCGTTCTTCGATCCATTGGTGGGGATCTCGCCGTGGAGGGCGGCTCCGCCCGCGATCACGAACTTATCCATGGAGGGCCTTTGCGATCCTTCCGCCGGCGGCGGCCAGACGGCCTTCGGCTTCTTCCCTGCCGGCGCCCGTTTTGGCCATCACAATCGCCGTCTTCACACGGTTGCCGCCCGCCGCCAGCAACTCGCCGGCGCGCTGGTAGGGAACCCCCGCGGCCTGGGACACGATGCGCCGCGCGCGGTCCACCAGCTTCATGTTCTTGGGCTGAACGTTCACCATCAGGTTGCCGTACACGTAGCCCAGGCGGATGAACGCCGCGGTCGTGAGCATATTCAGGGCCAGCTTCTGCGCGGTCCCCGCCTTCATGCGCGTGGACCCGGCCACCACCTCCGGCCCGACCAGCGGGGTGATGGCGATATCGACCGCGCGCGCCAGCTCCGAATCGGGCGTGCAACTGATGCCCACCGTGACCGCGCCCTGCCGCCTCGCCTCCGCCACTCCGCCCAGCACATACGGCGTCCGCCCGCTGGCCGCGATGCCGACCAGGACGTCGCGCCCGGTGAATCCGCGATCGACCAGATCGCTCGCGCCCGTGGCGGGGTCGTCCTCGGTGACTTCGGCGGCGCGGCTTAGGGCCGCCTCCCCGCCCGCGATGATCCCCTGCACCATCTCCGGCGGCGTGTTGAAAGTCGGCGGGCATTCCGAGGCGTCCAGCACGCCCAGCCGCCCGCTGGTTCCGGCGCCGATATAGAACAGGCGGCCGCCGCGCTCCATCGCCGCCACCACGGCCTCCACCGCCCGCGCGATGGCGGGAATCTCACGCTCCACGGCGGCGGGCACCTTGTGGTCCTCGGCGTTGATGATGCGCAGCGCGTCTTCGGTGGACAACTCGTCGATCGACGCGGACGCCGTGTTCTGCTGTTCGGTGAGAAGCCGTTCGAGCCCCGCCATGGATCTATCTTAATGCAGTGGGGTAGGCCTCCAGGCCTGCCTCCGCGCCGAAGGCGCGCTCGCGCGAGGGCAGGCCGGGAGGCCTACCCTACCGGAACCCCGCCAGCTTCAGCGCCCGCCCCATCTCCGGATTCTGCATGAACCAGCGCCATACCGCGCCGGTCCGCAGGTTTTCCGCGCTGAGCAAAGTAATGCCCACGTCGATGCCGATCGCGTCCGTATCGATCCAGCCCGTCGTCGGGTTGAATGCGTCGCAGAATCCGTAGCGGCCGTAAACACGGTCGCCGAAGCGTTCCCGCATGGTACGTAGCGCGGGAATGCAGATCTCGGCCGCAAACATGAGCGAACCGCCCGGCGCACACGGCACCACCGTCCCATCGATCGCGGGATCGGCCGGCGGGCCGCCCCATCCCACATACCCTTTGGCGCTATCCGAGGCGGTGATGCCCCACACGTTTCCCGAGTAGCTCTTGGGAAATCGCCGCGCCAGGTCCAGGCAGAAAGCGCGGTGCGCGCGCGTGGCGGTGGCCGAGTTCGCGAAGTAATCCACTCCCGAGGGCGGCTGGTCGCGCAGGCCGCGCAAATCGAGCCAGGCCTGCGGATATTGGTGGGTAAACAGGCCGCCGCCTCTCACATAGGTATAGCCGCCGAATTCGAAGCGCGGGCGTTGCCACGCGTACCATGCGGCGGGCGGCAGCGGATGGGCCGGGGACGCGATGCCCAACAGGTACAGTATCGGCAGCTCCGAGTACCGGTTCCAACGGCTGGCGAGGAAACCGGTTTCGGGTTTCCATCCATGCGAAAGCAGCAGCGGATCGCCATTGCGCATCCACCCGAAATCCACGCGCTCCCAAATCTTGCGCGCCGCCCGCGCGATCTCGGGGTCGTCGAACGCCTGACGCGCGGTCAGCACCCCGGCCAGCAGCAGCGCCGTATCGATGGAAGAGAGTTCGCACCGCCAGACCCGCTTGCCGCCGGCCGCGGCCAGAAAATGATAGAACCAGCCGTGCTGGTGTTCCGCTTCCTCGGCGAAGAATCGCAGCGTGGCACGGGCTCGGGCGGCTGCCCGAGCGCGATCCATCCAACCGCGCTGTGCCCCAATCGCCAGCGCGGTAAGTCCGAACCCGGTGGCCGCGATGCTGGCCACGGTTTCGCTCGCGCCCGCGACGCGCGCGCCATCGGTGCGCGCGCGGTCGAACGCCAGGCCCGTGCGGGCATCGGCCTGCTCGTCGAAATAGCGGAACGCGCGCCGCGAGAGGTCTTCGAGAAATTCGTCGTCGGGCGCCGCGAGGGGCGGCCGCTCGCCCTTGCGAGCCTGGGCGGACTGGGTCTTCGATGTAGCGCCAAGGAGCAGCAGGATTGCTGTCCGGCGCTGCATCAGGGGACCACCTCGATCAGGGCGAGCGCATGCGGCGCCAGCGTCAGCGTCACCGTGGCAGGGCTCCCCGAAGCCAGCGGGCGCACCTCCGGCGCCGGCATTTGCGCCGCCTTGCGCAGCTTCTTCTGCTGTTCGAGCGTGGGGAAGTCGGGCCGCCCCATGGCCTCCCAGGCCGTCAGCGCCGAACCGTGATCGCGGTCCACGCGGCTGATGCGCACCTGGCGCGCCGCACGCAAGCCCGCCAAGGCGAGCGAAATCTCCCGCGGCGCGCCCGGCGATTCCGGAGCCGCGTAGTTCCATACCGCGATCGCCAGGCTGCCATCGGGCCGGCGCGTCACCAGCGCCGAATCCGAATCCACGGGGATGCGCTCGCCGCCCAACTGGTGCAGCAGCGCGAAGACGTTGAACGAAGCTTTGGGAATATGCCCCGCCGCAATCAGCCCGTATCCACCGTAAAAAGGCTGCTTCACTACGCCCTGCTCTTCAAACACGTCGGAGAAAGTCCAGTACGCCATCATGTTCACCATGCCGTCGCACAGGCGGATGGTGTTCGCCAGCCATGGTCCCAGGTACGGCGCATCGGTAACCGCCTGTTCGTTCATATAGCTGGCATTGAATTCCGTCCAGAAGATCGGCAGATCCGGCCGGGCGGAATGCTTCACCTGATCGTAGACCTTTTTCACCGCGCGGGCCACCATGTCGGAGCGCGGAATCTTCTCGTGCGTGTCGAAGACATCCTCGGCGCGATCGTTGCCGTAAACATGGGTGGACACAAAATCCACGGGAACATTGTGGTCGGCCGCATGACGGATGAAGTCGTCCACCCAAGCGGCCTGCGCCGTCGCCGGGCCTCCCACGCGCAGGCGCGGGCTTACGCGCTTCAGCGCGCGGGCGGCATGGTCGTAGAGTTCGAAGTACGTGGCCTGTTTCGGGCTCCCCGTCCAGAAATCGATGTTCGGCTCGTTCCACACTTCGAAGTACCACTCGGCCACTTCGTCCACGCCATAGCGGTCCACCAGGTGCTGGCCGAAGCGGTGAATCAATTCTTCCCAGCGGGAGTAATCTTTAGGAGGCGCGGGAAACGGCTTGTACCAGAAGGCGTGGGGCGCGTCGGAGGCCGCGAGCTTGCGCGGCATGAAGCTCAGCTCCACAAACGGGCGCACGCCGTTCTCGCGCAGTCCGTCGTAGATCTGATCGATGTAGGAGAAATTGTAAACGGGGCGGCCCTGCGCGTCTTCGTCGTAGAGGCCCACCTCGTCGTGAAAGATGGCGTGGAAGCGCACGTACTCGAAGTCGGTTGCCGCCTTGGTGGCTTTCAGATCCTGGCGATAGCTCTCGCGCAGGGAGAGGATGGCGCGGCCGGAGCCGAAAGCGCGCTCCCAGAAGTGCGGAAACGGCTTGCCGGGGGCGCCGGCGTCCACGCGAATGGTCTGCGCCGCCGCGGGCAGAGCCAGCAGCAGGGCGAGCAGCACAACGCGAATTCGCGACCAATGGGACATAGCTATCCGCTCTCAGCTCTCAGCTCTCAGCTCTCAGCAACCGCTCCCTTACGGTGTGCCCTCTGGGCCCGGCTCCGACCCGAGGCCAGCCGGGCCCGGAGGACGCCCCGCGAGGGAGCGGAGTGCCCTAGAAGCTGATCCTGGCCTGCAGCTCCACCACCCGGCCGCTCAGCCCGCCGGGCGAGCCGCCGAAATTGCCGCTTTCGATGTGCGCCTGGTCGCTCCCGAAGCCGATGGGCTGGAGGTTCAGCTTGTTGAAGGCGTTATACAGGTTGGCGCGCAGTTCCAGCTTCGCCGCCTCGAGTTGCCGGAACGGCAGTTTGGTGGTCTTCATCAAGCTGAAATCGTTGCCCAGGAAGTTCGGCCCGCGGAACGAATTGCGGCCGATGCCCGGGAACCCGCCATGGGTGATGTCGAAGTACTTGGCGCCGCCCCCCACAAAGTTCGTGCCGTTGATGAACGCGCTATTGGAGGTGTCCATGCCCGCGCCCCCAAAGTACAAGACCGGCCGCGTAGGGGACAACGACGGGCCGCCCGGCGTCGATACCGATTGTCCCGTGACCGGAGTCCACGGGAAGCCGGTGTGGTACGTCAGCACCGTCGAGATCGAGAAGCCTCCCAGCACCTTTCCCAGCGCGCCCTGCTGCTTGCGGTGGAACGGCAGGTCGTAGACCACCGAAGCGTTCCAATAGTGCTTGGAATCGAAATCCGACGGCCCGCGCTCGGTGGCCTGGTTCTGCGGGAACGTCTGGTTGGTGACAAATCCCGGCCCTTCATAAGAGAGCGTGTCGATGCTCTTCGAGAACCGGTAGTTGGTGGCGAACTGGAGGCCGTTGTTATACCGGCGGCTCAGCCCCACCAGCAGCGCGTTGAAATTGGTGTTGACGTCCGGCATGGGGTCGTACACCGCGAAGAACGCCGGATTGTTCGGGTACAGGAAGTTCTGGTTCACCAGGCGAATCTGCTTGTGCCCGGCGCTGCCCTGGTAGCCGAGCGTGCCCACGAAGCGGGACGGCAGTTGGAATTCGGTGTCGAAACTCCAGACGTAAACGTACGGGTTGGGCGTATTATTCTGCGCCATGTAGATTTCCACCGCGGGACCGTTGGGGTGCGACGGACCTTGCGGCGCGCCCGTGGTGGGGTCGATGCCCACCGCCAGCGCCGGGTTCACCGGGTAGCTGAACACCGTGTTGTCGCTGCCCAGCGCGTAGAGAATCTGGCCGCCGGCGAAGGGGGTGCTGAACGAAGTGGAGGCCGTGCCGCAGCAGATGCCATAGCGTGCGAAGAAGGGCGGATTGCCGTGCGTGTTGTCGAACACCACCCCCGGAATCCGGTTGTAGAACACGCCGATGCCGCCGCGCACCACCACCTTGTCCTTGAACATCTCCGGGCTGTAGGCGAGGCTGAGGCGCGGCGCGAAGTTGTTGCGGTCGGGCTGGTAGAGCTGGTTCGACACCTTCACGAAGGAATTGGAGAGGCCGGCCGAGCCAAAGAACAGGTTGGACAACTGGCCGCGCGTGTCGCTGAGCGGCGGGTCGTACTCCCAGCGCAGGCCGAAGCTCAGCGTGAGATTGCGGCGCAGCTTGAAATCGTCCTGGACGAAGAGCGCGTAGAGGCCGGTGCGCAGATAGCGCTGCGCGTTGGCCGGCTTGCCGGTATTGGGATCGGCGTTGATCTGCTCGAAGATGGGCGTATCGTTGGCCAGGTTGAACAGGCCCTGGAACGAATAGAGCGGACGGGCGCCGCCGGCCAGGTTGTTGTTGTTCTGCTCCTTGCGGATCTCGACGCCCGCCTTCAAGGCGTGCGCGCCGTGCACTTTGCTCAGCGTGTCGCGGAATTCGAAGGTGTTCTGCGCGAAGATGGCCGGCGTGGCTTCGCTCTGCGGGGCGCCGAAGCGGATGCGGTCGAAGGGCAGTCCCTCGACTTCCATGCGCGGGATGCCCCAGTTGACGTTGGTCGACGTGGCCATCTGGTTCCAGGCGAAGCGCGTGAAGTTGAAGCGCGCTTCGTTCAGCATGCTGGGCGTGATGATGCGCGTATAGGTGAGCGCGTAGGCGGAGTTGAACGGCTTGTTGTTCAGGTCGGCCATGGGACGGCTGTCCCCGGCGGCGTCGGCCGACGTGCCGCTCTGCGGCGTCAGGTACGCGCTGAAAGCGAACGTGTCGCTGCCGTGGATATAGTCCGTGCGGATGTTGAACTGGTTGTCGGCAATCCGGCTGGGGTTGCTCAGTTGCGCGAACTGGATGTCGGGGATGCCGTCGAGCCCGGCGCCGGTGGGGTTCAAGCCGATATCCACGTACTGGTTCTTGGCGCCGGTGAGGGAACCGATATCCAGACCGCCCGCCACCTGCTGGCATTGGGCGGCGGCAAACAGCGGCTGGCAGGGCACGTTCAGCACGGTGTTCACGCGCGGTGCGATGCCGGCCGATTGCAGCACCTTGGCGGTCGTGCCGTTGGGCCGCGCGGCAATCACCGCCTGGCGGTATTGCGGCGTCTCGACCCAGGCGGTAAACGGCACATTCGTCTGGTTGTGCAAACCTTCATAGCTAAAGAAGTAGAACAGCTTGTTCTTGACGACGGGCCCGCCCACGCTGCCGCCGTACTGCCGGAAGCGGTTTTCCACGCGCACGAACGGAGCGCCGTTCGGGCCGCCGTACTTGTTGAAGGCGTTCAGCCCCGGATCGTTGTACTTGAAGAAGCCGCTGCCGTGGATCTGGTTGGTGCCGTTCTGCGAGACCACCAGCACCTGCGCGCCGGAGTTGCGCCCGTACTCCGCCGAGTACGCCGACGACAGCACCGTGATCTGCTTCACCGATTCCTGGTTGGGCGTGACCACCGCGGCGCCGCCCCAGCTCAAGCTGTTCACGCTGACGCCGTCGATCATGTAATTATTGTCCGAGAGGCGCTGCCCGTTGGCCGAAATGGCCACCTGGTTCTCGGTCTGGAAGACGGATTGGTTGCTTCCGCCCGGCCCCGTGGTGTTGGGCAGTCCCACGGCCTTGCCGCCGCCATCGCGCGCCCCGTCGCCGAACACTCCGGGAGCCAGACGGATCAGCTCATACGGATCGCGGTTCAACTGCGGAAGGTGCTCGATCTCCGCGCGCGTCAGGGTGCGCGAGACGTTGGCCTCCTCGGTATCGAGCGCCGCCGCGGAATCGCCCGAGACGGTGATCGATTCCGTCACGTCGCCGGCGGAAAGGGTAAGATTCACCCCCTCGAGTTGCTCGGCACGGACGTCGACCTTCTCGCGAATCTCTTTCTTAAAGCCGGCGGCTTCCACCGCGAGGTCATACAGGCCCGGCGCCAGTTCCGAGAAGCGGTAGAAGCCCTCGCCGCTGGTCTTCACGGTCTCGGCTTTGGCCGTGTCCTTGCTGGTCAGCGTGACTTTAGCGTTGGGCACCGACGCGCCCGAACTGTCCGTCACGGTGCCCTGAATGCCGGCCTTGAACTGCGCCTGCGCTGTGCCCACCAGGCCCACAGCGAGACAGGCGAATACGGCAAAACGATACACGTGTCGCATGGGAAACGCTCCTCTTTCGGTTTTTCGGCAAGACCCTGCCGTTTCTACTAAAACGATTTACCTTAGTCAAAGATAGGCCCGCCGTATGGCCTTGTCAAGCGCTTTTTATGTAAAGTCCCGTACTAAATCGATTTTCTAGATCTTTCGCCTTGCATCGCGGCGCCCGCCGTGCGACACTCCCGATGTGGCGAGCAAAGATCAGGTTGGGGCCGGCGCCGGCAGAAGCGTCCGAAGCCGTCCCATCAACCTCAAGGAGCTGGCCAAACATCTCAAGCTTTCCCCCACCACGCTGTCGTTCGTGCTGAACGATTCGCCGGCCGCCCGCTCTATCCCCCAGGAGACCAAGGACCGCATCCGCGCCGCGGCCGTGGGATTCAACTACCGGCCCAATTTCCTGGCGCGCTCCCTGCGCTCCCGGCGCACCTACACGGTGGGCGTGCTGGTGCCGGAGCTGGGAGATGGGTACTCCTCGTTAGTGCTGAGCGGAATCGAGGACCACCTGATCAACGAAGGGTACGTCTACCTGGTGACCAGTCACCGGCACAAAGCCAAGTTACTGGGCCAGTATCCCCGCCTGCTCTACGAGCGCTGTGTCGAGGGGCTGATTGCCGTGGACACGCCGTACGACCAGACGCTGCCGCTGCCCGTGGTTTCCGTCTCCGGACACCAGAACGTGGCCGGCGTCACACGGATCGTGCTGAATCACCGGAAGGCCGCGGAGCTGGGCCTGGAACACCTGGCCGCGCTCGGGCACCGCCACATCGGCGTGATTCGCGGGCAGGTGTTCAGCTCGGATACCAGGGTTCGCTGGGAGGCGATCCGCACCGTGGCCCGGCGCATGGGGCTTCCCATCCATCCGCTGCTGGTGGTGCAATTGGAGGGCGACACTCCGTCCCCCGAATTCGGCTATCTCGCCGCCCAAAAGCTGCTCGCTTCCCGGCAGCCGTTCACGGCGCTGTTCGCCTTCAACGACATCTCCGCGATCGGCGCCATCCGCGCGTTTCGCGAAGCGGGCAAGCGGGTTCCCGAGGATATTTCGGTGGTCGGCTTCGACGATGTCGATGCCGCGGCGTACCATATTCCGGCGTTGACCACCATCCGCCAGCCCTTGCGGCGCATGGGAGCGCTGGCCGCCGAAACCCTGGTGAAGCGCATCGCCGATCCGGATGCGCCCGGCGCGGAGGAGTTGCAGGTGGAGCCCGAGCTGGTGGTGCGCGAGTCCACCTGTCCCGCCCCCGCGGACGGGAGCGGGAAATAACCGGTCCGTCACGGCAATTCCATGGGGAAGCGCCTCCTGATCGTGCATGCCGGCTTCGTACTGACCGGCGTGGTGACAACCCTGCTCGGTCCCCTGATTCCCACCCTCGAGGTCCGGTGGGCGCTCAACGACGCGCAAGCGGGACGCTTGTTCGCGGCCCAGTTTTTGGGCGCGCTGGCGGGCACGTTAGCCTGCGGGCGGGTGGTTTCCCGCTGCGGCATCGAGAACGGAGTGGTGCTGGGGTATCTGATCATGGCGCTCGGAGTGACGGCCGCCGCAGCCAACCAGTGGATGGCGGGCATGGCCGCGGTGGCGTGCTATGGCATCGGCCTCGGCTTTACTATTCCCTTGACCAACCTGCTGGTCTCGGACCTGTGCCCCGGCCGGCGCGCGGCGGCGCTCAACTTGCTGAACGTGGCGTGGTGCGCCGGGGCGGTGGCGGCTCCGCCGGCGATCGCCGCCATGCTGCGCACCGGCGGCCCGGCGCCGCTGCTCTATTCGCTCGGCGGGTCTCTGGCCGGGGTTGCGGCGCTGGTCTGGCTGACCAGCCGGCCGGTCGTGGAAGCCCGGGGGAGCGCCGCGGCCCCGGCAACTCCGCGCCGGGTGCCAGCGACGGTCTGGCTGACGGGCATCCTCCTGTTTCTCTATGTGGGGGTCGAGACCGGCGTCGCCGGATGGATGCCTTCCTACGCGCTGCGCGAATACCAGTTGCCGGCGGCGCGGATCGCCACCGTGCAAGCCGGCTTCTGGAGCGCCCTGCTGATGGGCCGGCTGCTTGCTCCCCTGGCGCTGCGGCGGGTAGCGGCAGAGCGCCTGATCGTCATGGGACTGGCTGCCGCCGCCGCGGGGGCGGCGCTGCTGCCCGCGGTGGCGGATGCCGCCGCGCTGTGGGTGGGCGCGCTCGTGACCGGCGCCGGCCTGGCCGTGGTCTTCCCCACGGCGGTAGCCCTCTTCACGGCGCGGGAAGGCAGCGGCGCCTCGCGCATGGCCGGCATCGTGTTCGCGATGGCGTCGTTGGGCGGCGCCGCCATCCCCTGGGCGGTAGGATACGTTTCCTCGCATCTCCACAGCCTGCGCCTGGCCATGTGGGGGCTGCTGGCCGCGACGCTATTGATGATCGTGGTGCAACTCCGCCTGAGCGGCGCGCGTCAGGCCCACTGAGACACCACGGCCACGAGGTCTCCCGGCCCCACCGGTCCCGGCTCGACCACGCTGGCATAAAACCCGCTCATGCCCCAGCGCGGCGACGTGTGGTCCAACGCGTGGACACCCTGATCGTAGATCTCCTGCTTGAGGGATTCGCCGTAAATATCGAGTGCGGTGCAGGGCCCGCGCGGCTGGGTGATTTCGAGCAGCGCTCCGCCGGCGCGCACGCGGTCGCCGATGCGCAGATCGCGCACCGCGAGGCCGCGCGTGGTGAGGTTTTCGCCCATCGCCCCATAGAACAGCGGATACCCGCGCGCCGTCAACTCCTCGACCACCTCGGACGAGATCAGCAGGATCGCTTTGCGCAAGCCGCCATGGATCTCGGGATGCGCATGGCGGTCGCCTTCCACCCCGAGAGGCGTAATCCAGCCCTCCGGAATGGCCCGCTTCGGCAGGCCGCCGAAAGAGATGCTGACCTGGAGGATGGTGCCGGGCATGGGCACAAAAAGGGGACAGACCCCTTTTCCATTATTTCGCGAGATCCAGCCCGTACGGCGCTGGAAAAGGGGTCTGTCCCCTTTTTAGATGTCGTAGTACAGCGCGAACTCGTAGGGATGCGGCCGCAGTCGCACCGCCTCCGCCTCGTTCTTCCGTTTGTAATCGATGAACGTCTCGATCAACTCCTCGGTGAAGACATCCCCGCGCATGAGGAAGGCGTGATCGTCCTCCAGGCAGACGAGGGCCTCGTCGAGCGAGCCCGGCATGGAGGGCACGCTCTTCATTTCTTCCGGCGACAGATCGTAGATGTCCTTATCGAGCGGCTCTCCGGGGTTGATCTTGTTGAGTATGCCGTCGAGGCCGGCCATGAGCATGGCGGCGAACGCCAGGTAAGGGTTGGCGGCGGGATCGGGCGGCCGGAACTCCACGCGCTTGGCCTTGGGGCTGGCCGAATACATGGGGATGCGGCACGCCGCCGAGCGGTTGCGGCGCGAGTAGGCCAGATTGACCGGCGCTTCGTAGCCCGGCACCAGCCGCTTGTAGCTGTTGGTGGTGGGCGCGATGATCGCCGAGAGCCCGCGCGCGTGTTTCAACAGGCCGCCGATGTAGTAGAGCGCCATCTGGCTCAGGCCGGCGTAGCCATCGCCGCCGAACAGCGGCTTGCCGTCTTTCCACAGGCTCTGATGGCAATGCATGCCGCTGCCGTTATCGGCGAAGATCGGCTTGGGCATGAAGGTCACGGTTTTGCCGTACTGGTTGGCGACGTTGCGGATGACGTATTTGTACAGCATCATGTTGTCCGCCGACTTCACCAGTTTGTCGAAGCGCTGATCGATTTCGCACTGCCCGCCGGTGGCGACTTCATGATGGTGGCATTCGATGTGGAGGCCGCATTGGATCATGGTCTGCACCATCTCGCTGCGCAGATCCTGATAATGATCGGTGGGCGGCACGGGGAAGTAGCCTTCCTTGTACCGCGGCCGGTAGCCCAGGTTGTTTTCGCGGCGGCCCGAGTTCCAGCGCCCTTCCTCGGCATCGATGAAATAGAAGCCGGAATGCTGGTTCTGGTCGAAGCTGATGTTATCGAAGATGAAAAACTCGGCTTCGGCGCCGAAGTAGGCGGTGTCGGCCACGCCGCTGTTCTTCAGGTAAAGCTCCGCTTTCTGGGCGATCCAGCGGGGATCGCGCTCGTAGCGCTGCTTGGTGATCGGGTCCTTGACATCGCCGTACATGACCAGCGTGGGAATTTCCGCGAAGGGGTCCATGAACGCGGTGTTCGGATCGGGAATGAGAAGCATATCGCTCTCATGGATCGCCGCCCAGCCGCGGATACTCGATCCATCCATGCCGAAGCCTTCTTCGAAGCTGTCCATTCCCAATTCGCCGATTGGGTAGGAGACGTGATGCTGCAGGCTCGGGATGTCGGTGAACCTCAAATCGAGCTGCTTGGCATCGTTTTTCTTGGCAAATTCCAACACTTCTTGCGGACTCATCCATCCTCCATCGTGGGCTTTAGGTAGTGGGATTGTCGCAGTCGCAGATTGGACCCAGAATAGCAACGCCGATGGCGACGGTCAAGTTCGGGTGACAGTTCGGCCTGTTACCGCCGAGACGCCGAGTCGCCGGGAAAGCAAGGAATGGTGAGCCGGTTTTCTCCGCGCCTCGGCGCCTCGGCGGTGAGGCTTTGACTTATGCCTCGTCCCAGCGGAACAGCCACAGCGCCAGCGCGCCGAACAGGACGGTGAAGCCCAGCAGGGCGGCCACGGGACCGAGGGCCCAGGCGAAGCCCAGGCCGCGCCACGTTACGCCATCGAGCGCGTCCACGGCCCAGCGCGTCGGAATGGCGAAGCTGGCCTTTTGCAGCCACTGCGGGAAAATGAACGCGGGCACCCAGGCGCCGCCCAACATGACCAGCAGCAGGGTGGCGAGGATGGCCAGGCCGCGGGTGGCTTCCGGGGTCTTGCCGGAGGACGCGATCAGCAGGCCGAAGGTCGAGGTCATCAGGCCGAAGGCCACCGCGACGGCGACGAATCCCGCCAGGCTGCCTTCCACGCGCACGTGGAATACCACGCGCGCGAAGCCGAACACCACGAACATGATGAACACGGCAATGAGGGTGGCGCTGGCGGCGCGGCTGCCAATGACCACGAAGCGGGAGATGGGCGCTGCCCGCAGACGCTTCCAGATGCCGCTGCGCCGCTGGTAGATCACCGACATTCCGGCGTCGATTCCCATGAAGAGAATGAACTGGACGGTCATGCCCGCGAAGGCATGGCCCATGGCGTTGTACGCCACGCCCTGGCGCGCGGTGACGGGCTCTTCGCGCGTGGTGAAGGGCATGGTGAGGCCGCCGCGGCCGCCGCCGCCGCCGAAGAAGCCGGCGCCGACCGATTCCATGATGTGCTGCGTCAGGATGCCGCGCACCATGCCCATTTCCGGTCCGTGCGACGGGTCGTACAGCAACTCGAGCTCGGGTGGATTCCCGCCGCGAAACAGCGCTTGCGCCGCCTGCGGGCCGAACCCTTGCGGAATCGCCACGGCCACGGTGGTTTTGCCGCCGCGGACCGCGGCGCGCGCCTGCTCGAGCGTGCCCGGGCGGATTTCGAGCATGCGGTCGGCGGTGAGCCCGGCCACCAGGCGGCGCGAGATCTCGCTTTGGTCGTTATCGATCACCGCCACGGGGACGCGCGCCGACGGTGCGTCGTTCGCCACGCCGCCGAAAATGTATCCGAAGAACGATCCGATGAGGATGGGCGCCGCCAGGCTCATGATCACCGCGCGGCGGTCGGTGATGTACAGGTACAAGTCGCGCCGCACCAGGGCGGCAAAGGCGGTCATGCTCATTGGTTGCGCACGCTCCTTCCGGTGAGAGTCAGAAACACGGTTTCCAGATCCGCCCGCTGGCTGGCCAGGTGGGAGTACCGGCGGCCGTTTTCGCGCAGCCACTCGAGCACGCCGGGCGCCGTCTCCGACAGGTTGCGCAGGCCCACGCGCAGCAGGTTCCCTTGCAGTGCGACGGAATCCACTCCGTCCACCATCCGCAGCGGGCCGTACCATTCGCCTTCGCCCGGATTGGAGATTTCGAATTCGATCAGGTCGACGTTGGGGACCAGGCGGCGCACCGCTTCCAGAGTGTCGTTGGCCATCACCTTGCCGTGATCGATGATGATGATGCGGTCGCAGAGGCGTTCGGCCTCTTCGATGTAGTGGGTGGTGTAGACCAGGGTTTTGCCCTGGCGCCGGAAGCCTTCGAGGGTGGTGAAGATGGCGTTGCGGCTCTGCGGGTCCACCCCCACGGTGGGTTCGTCGAGGAGCAGGATTTGGGGATCGTGCAACAGCGCGGCGGCCAGGTTCAAGCGCCGTTTCATGCCGCCGCTGAAGGTGCTCACGCGGTCGCGGGCGCGCTCGGCCAGGCCGGCCAGGTCGAGCGCCGCATCCATGGCCCGCCGGCGCGCGGCGCCCCGCATCCCGTAGATGGCGCCGAACAGGGCGAGGTTGTCCCACGCGGAAAGCTCGTCGTGCAGGCCCAGTTCCTGAGGGACGAGCCCCATCCTGCGCTTGAGGGGATCGCTGTCGCCTCGCACCGGGCGCCCTTCGATGAGCACTTCGCCGCGGTCCGGCTTCAGCAGTCCGGCGATCATGGAAACGGTGGTCGTCTTGCCCGCTCCGTTGGGTCCGAGCAGGCCCACGGTTTCGCCCGGCCGCGCGCGGAAAGAGATGGCGTCCACGGCCACCAGGTCGCGGTAGCTTTTGTGAAGATCCTTGGCCTCCAACATATCTGGAAAGAGTATAGGGCGGGCCCGGCCGGGCGCGTGGGTATTTCCGCCGAAACCCGACAATGAGCCGACCGGGGGCTCCACGCAGGGGATGGAGGTCGCCAATGAGGTCGCCAGTTGTGGGGCGGACCCCTGGTCC
>JADGNR010000133.1 GCA_017883415.1 Bryobacteraceae bacterium
GCTCCGACAAATAGAATACAGCAACCCGCGGCCGAACTGCGACGCACACGCTCCGGCGCACGTGCCCCGTCGCCGCACGCCCCCGACGCCGCACGCGCCCGACGCCGCACGCGCCCGACGCCGCACGCGCTCGAGTCAGAGCCGCGACATCACATGCGCCGCGACGCCGTATTGAAAGCGATTCAGGAGGTGTGCGCGCACCGTGGCTGGAGTCTGCTGGCGGCCCATGTGCGAAGCAATCACGCGCACGTGGTAGAGGAAGCGGAGGTTTCGCCAGAGCGAGTCATGAGCGACTTCACCCGGCTCCGACTCGTGCGCACCCAATTCACTCGTAGTGCAATGCCTGAATCGGGTCGATCGAGCTGGCTCTGCGGGCGGGCAGAAAGCCGGCGCCGGCGGCCACGGCGGCCAGGATGGCCAGCGCCGAAGCTACCGTCCAGAAATCGGTCGGCTTCACGCCGAACAGTTGCGAGGAGACGTAGTGACTCAGCCAGTACGCCGCGGGAACGCCCAGCGCGAGGCCGATCCCCAGCAGCAACAGCGTTTCCCGCATCACCATCCAGACCACCGCGCCCCGCTGCGCGCCGAGCGCCATGCGCAGGCCGATTTCCTTGGTCCGCCGCGCCACCACGAAGGCCATCACGCCGTAGAGGCCGATGGCGGCCAGCACCGTCGCCAGTGCGCCAAAGGCGGCCGAGAGCACGGCAATCAGGCGCTCGGTCGAGAGCGTTTCGTCGAGCTGTTTGCCGAGCGTCTTCATCTCATACACCGGCAGGGCGGGGTCCAGCTCGGCGATTTTCCGCCGCACGGCGTTATACAAGGAAGCGGAATCCCGCGTGGCGCGCACGTAGAACGAGACCGAGGAGGGGAATCCGCCTTCGAACAGCGGCACGAAGGCCTGGCGGTGCACCCCTTCCCGAGGGCCCTCGTAGAGCGTATTGGCGGCCACGCCGACGATCTCGATGTCGAGTTTCGTCTTGGGACCGCTGCCGAAACCAATGCGGCGGCCGATGGCGCTCTTGTCGCCAAAGAAGTGCGTGGCGAACTCCTGGTTGACGATGGCCACCTTGAACTGGTCGCCGCCTTCGTCGCGCCGATCGAGGTCGCGGCCCTCCAGCAGGGGAATCCCCATGGTCTTCCAATAGTCGGGCGAAATGGCGTTCATGAAGGCTTGCAGGTCTTCGCCGTCCTTCGCCTGGTGGCCTTCCACCGACATGGTGGAATCCCATTCGCCGCCGCTGAGCACCGGAACCGCCGCGAAGCTGGCGGACTTGACTCCCGGCACCGAGCGGATGTTCTCCAGCGCCTGCTTGTAGAAGGCCATCAGCCGCGGCACGTTGTACCCGCTGAGCGCCGGGTCCACCTGAAACGTAATCAGGTTGTCCATGTCGCGGAAGCCCGCGTTGGTCTCTTTCAGGTTGGCCAGGGTTTTGACGAACAGTCCGGCGCCGGCCAGCAGCAGGAACGAGAAGGCCACCTGCGCGGTCACCAGCGCCTTGCGCAGCTTCACCGAGCCGCCCGAGCCGGCAATCGCCCCCACCACGTCCTTGAGCGCGCTCCACAGGTCCACGCGCATGGTCTGCAAGGCCGGCGCCATGCCGAAGAGCAGGCCGGTCAGCAGGGCGAGGCCGCCGTTGAAGGCCAGGATGCGCAGGTCCGGCGCCGCGCGCAACATCAGCGGCATGTCGCCGGCCGGAAGGAAACTGAGCAGGGCGCGGATCATGGCGATCGCCAGGAAGAGGCCCACCACCCCGCCGGCCAGCGACAGCATGAGGCTCTCGATGAGCAGTTGCCCCAGCAGCCGCGCGCGCGAGGCGCCCACCGCCAGACGCACGGCCACTTCCTTCTGGCGGGACACCGCGCGGGCGATCAGCAGGTTGGCCACGTTGAAGCACGCGATCAGCAGCACCAGCCCGACCATGCACATCAGCACGGTCAGCGCGGTGGAGTAATCCTGGCGCATCTGCGAGTAGCCGGTGGCCGCAGGCTCCATGCGCACCTTGCGCGCCAGGAAGCGGTCGCGGTAAAACTTCGTCACGTCGCGCATTTCCGGCTGGTTGATCTCGTCATTCAGGATTTGGCTGAACAGCGGCTGGAGCGACGCCTGCGCCGACGCCACCGTGTAGCCGGGCTTCATGCGCGCGAACATCTGGATCCACTGGCTGCGGCGGTCGCCGATCGCATCCCAGCCGGGCGTCATGAGCGGCTTCATCTGGATGGGGATGCGGATTTGCGGCGAGCTGGACGGGTCCAGTCCCAGAAAGCCGGCGGCCGAGACCCCCACGATGGTCATGGGGTAGTCGTCGACGATGATCTTCCTTCCCACCACGCCCGGATTGCCGGCAAAGCGCGTCAACCAATACTGGTGGCTCAGCACCACCACCGGATGCCCCTTGTAAACCCGGTCGTCTTCCTCCGGCGAGAAGACGCGTCCTACCGCGGGCCTGACCCCCAACGCCTGAAAATAGTTTCCCGAGACGAGCTCCGAATTCACACGCTCCGTGCGGCCGTCGAAGCTGAGTGAGACGGGCGTGTAGTAGCGGCAGAATACATAGGAGAACGCCGGCGCCTTCCGCTGGTAATCCTGATACATGGGGTAGGACGACGCCCGCGAGCCGCGATTGTTGCCCATGTGCGGCCCGGTGGACCAGATCATCGCCAGTTGCTCGGGATTCCGCACCGGCAGCAGCCGCAGCATCAACTGGTCGATGAGCGTGAAGATGGCCGTGTTGGCGCCGATGCCGAGCGCCAGCGACCCCACCGCCACCGCGGTGAAAAGCGGGCTGCGGCGCAGGTTGCGCAGCGCAAACTTCATGTCGAAACGGATTGAGGACATTATCAGAGGTACGCGGCGCGCGGAGAAAGGTTAGCGCGCGATGGAGACCTTTGCCGGGTCCACGTCGTAGCCGTCGGCTTGCGCGCTTTCCACCGCCAGCGAGCGCAGCACGTCTTCTCCGGCGGTCTGCGAACTGTTGGGGAGCGGCCGGCGGATCACCTCTTCACCCATTTTTAGGTGGACGAGCCATTGCTTCTTATGCTCGTCCCAATCGACCTTGGCGCTGTCTGCACGTAACATGTTGCGCCTCCTTAGCAGCGCACGCTTCCAGGATCATCATACGCCGAATGGCCTCCAGCGATTGTGAAAATATGCACAATCGCGAACCGTGGCTTGCGACCTAAACCCAATTACGATAATCTCTATCGTGAAAGGGATGATTATGGCTACCGGCGGCATGGCTGGGTGGGGAAGGGAAGAGTTGGAGATCGCCCATGAGCGTACCGTGCGCGAAGAGATCGAGAACTTCCGGCGGAAGGCCGAATCGTTCGTGGCGGGGGAGATCGCCGAGGACGAGTTCCGCCCGTTCCGTCTGAAGCACGGAATCTACGGGCAGCGGCAGGCGGGGGTGCAGATGGTGCGCTCGAAGATTCCCGGCGGCCTGCTGACGGCGCGGCAATTGAAGCAACTGGGGCGCATCGCCGACGAGTTCGGCGGCGGCCGGGGACACCTGACCACCAGGCAGGACATGCAGTACCATTTCGTGCCGCTCGCCCGGGTGCCCGCGCTCATGCATCTGCTGGCCGACGTGGGGCTGAGCACGCGCGAAGCCTGCTACAACACGGTGCGCAACGTGACCACGTGCGCGTGGACCGGGATCGCGCGCGACGAAGTGTTCGACGTGCGGCCCTATGCGCAGCGCCTGGCGTATGCTTTTTTGCGCCAGGACCTCACCGCCAACCTGCCGCGCAAATTCAAGATCGCCTTCGACGGCTGCCGGTCGAGCGATTGCGCGGTGGGCGCCATCCACGATATCGGCCTCCGCGCGGCGGAGCGCGACGGCCGGCGCGGCTTCCGCATGGTGGTCGCCGGCGGCCTGGGACCGCTGCCCACCGAGGCGCAACTGCTCGACGAATTCGTGCCCGAAGAGCGGCTGCTCAACAAATGCGAGGCCGTGGTGCGCGTCTTCAATCGCTATGGCAACCGCAAGAACAAAAACCTGGCGCGCCTGAAGTTCGTCATGCGCGACCGCGGGTTCGCCTGGCTGAAGGAGCAGGTGGAGAAGGAGTACGCCGAGATTCTGGCCAACGGCGGCATTGCCTGGCCGGCGGCCGTGCCGGAGGAGTTCGGCGGATACCAGTCGCACCCGCCCCCGCTGGGCGCCGGCGCGCTGCTGCCGGTGGTGCACACGGGCCCGGCGGGCGACGCCGCGTACGACCGGTGGCGTCACAGCAATGTGGCCGAGCAGAAGCAGACCGGCTACGCCGCGGTGACGGTGAAAATCGCCCAGGGCAACGTTCTCAGCCGCCAGTTGCGCGGCCTGGCGCGCCTTGCCAGCGCGGCCGGCGATGGCCTTGCGCGGCTCACCATACAACAGAATCTGCTGCTGGCGTTCCTGCCGCTCGGCCGGCTGCCGCAGGTATACGCCGCGCTGCGGGAACTGGGCCTGGCGGACGCGGGCGCGCGCGAGATTACCGACGTCACCACCTGCCCGGGCGCGTACTCGTGCAACCTGGCTCTCACCAAGGCGATGAACCTGGGCGCCGCGTTGGAAGAAGCGGTGCGGCACTACGACGACCCGCTGGTGAAGCGGCTATCGATCAAAGTGAGTGGCTGCCCGAATTCCTGCGGGCACCATTGGGTGGCCGATTTCGGCTTCTACGGCAATGCGCGCAAGATCGACGGCAAGGAAGTGCCGTACTACCAGATGCTGCTGGGTGGAGGCTACGACGAGCAGGGGATCATGCGCTTCGGGCTCGCGGTGCAATCCATTCCGGCCCGCCTGGCGCCGGAAGCGGTCACGCGCGTGTTGGACCACTTCCTGGCCCACCGCGGCGACGGCGAAACGTTCCGCGAGTACGTGATGCGCCACAAAGTGCAAACCTTCCGGGAGATGACCAACGACCTGGCCCGCCCGGCCGAACTGTTCCCCGAGATCTACCAGGACTGGGGCGACGACCAAGCCTACTCCCTAGCCCTGGGCCGCGGCGAGTGCGCGGCGTAACACCGGCCTCATTTCTCCGGTCTCTCCTTGTCTCCGGTGCGCTCAGGTTTTAACCTGCGTGGTTTCTTCTCCGCGCTTCCTCCGCGTTCTCCGCGGCTCCGCGTCGAATCGAAGGCCTCGAGTAGAACGCCTCCCACGGCGTCCCATGCTATCGTGCGATAGATGCACCCCATCCGCCGCGCGATCCTCAGCGTCACCGATAAAATCGGCATCCTCGTCCTGGCCCGCGATTTGACGGCCTTGCACGTGGAGATCGTCTCCACCGGAGGCACGGCGCGCCTCCTCCGCGAAGCCGGGATTCCCGTGCGCGACGTTGCCGAAGTGACTGGCTTTCCCGAAATGCTGGATGGCCGCGTCAAGACGCTGCATCCCAAAATCGCCGGCGGCATTCTGGCGGTGCGCTCCAGCGCGGAGCACATGCGGGCGCTCGCCGAACAGCACATCGCGCCCATCGACCTGGTGGTGGTGAACCTCTACCGTTTCGCCGAGGTGGCCGCGAAAAAGGGAGCCACCCTGGAGGAGCTGATCGAGCATATCGATATCGGCGGTCCCACCATGATCCGCGCGGCGGCCAAGAACTTTGAGGACGTCGCCGTGGTGGTGTCGCCCACCGATTACGGCGCCGTGGTCGAGGAGTTGCGCGCCGCCGGCGGTCTTTCTCGCGAGACCCGATGGCGCCTGGCTAAAAAGGCGTTTCGCACCACCGCGGAGTACGATCTGGCCATCAGCGCGCGCCTCGATCGGGAGGAGGCGGACGGGCCGCTCGCACGCGAGCTGACCCTGCGCATTCCCAAGCTGGCCGACTTGCGCTACGGCGAAAATCCGCACCAGAGGGCGGCGCTCTACGGCACGCGCGGCGTGGGCATTGCCGGCGCGGAGCAGGTGCAGGGCAAGGAGCTTTCCTACAACAACCTGGTGGATCTGGACGCGGCGTGGCAACTGGCCGCCGAATTCACGGCGCCGGCCGTGGCCATCGTCAAGCACACCAATCCCTGCGGCTGCGCCGAGCAGGCGACGCTCGCCGAGGCGTACCGCAAGGCGCTCGAGTGCGATCCGGTGTCGGCCTTCGGCGGCGTGATCGGGGTCAACCGCGCCGTGGATGGGGAGACCGCGCGCGAGATGGCGAAGACCTTCCTCGAGGCCATCGCGGCCCCGGACTTTACCGTGGAAGCGCGCGCCGCGCTGGCGGGGAAGAAAAATCTGCGGCTCATGCGCGTGGCGCCGGGCCGCGATGCGCTCGCCGTGAAATCGATCTCCGGCGGATTTCTGGCGCAGACGGTCGACGAGGCGTCATTCGACCGCCCGGCGGCGGTGGTGAAGACCAGGCGCGCGCCGACGGACGCGGAATGGGAGGCGCTCGCCTTTGCCTGGCGCGTGGCCAAGCACGTGAAATCGAACGCCATCGTGTACGCCCGCACCGGCCAGACCGCAGGCATCGGTGCGGGCCAGATGAGCCGCGTGGATTCGGTGCGATTAGGCGCCATGAAGGCGGTGCTCCCGCTGGAGGGCACAGTAGTGGCCTCCGACGCCTTCTTTCCCTTCGCCGATGGCGTGGAGGAGGCCGTGAAGCACGGCGCGACGGCCTTCATCCAGCCCGGCGGATCGGTGCGCGACGAGGAAGTGCTCGCCGCCGCCGACCGGTTAGGAGTAGCGATGGTGTTCACCGGCGTGCGGCACTTCCGGCATTAGGGGCGACCGCCCCGACGCGTTGCGAAGCTTATCGCCGTGTGAGGACCAGTTTGACGAACTCTCCAATTGTGACGATTCGCGAGTTGCCAAATCGGCTCAAGCGCAACAAGTCCTTGTCCTCGGTCACAATGAAATCCAACCTCGCGGCGGCCGCGCATTCGAGGACACGGTCATCATCCGGGTCCTCCTTGATGGCTGTTACCGTGTCCTTCGGTGAGACATGATTGCCTATCGACAGCAGCTTCGCACGCACATCCCGGACCATATAACCGTCCCACTGGAACTTGTCGCGCAACACGTGCATGGTCTCGTTGAGTATGGGATCTGAGATGTCCATCCGAATGTTCCCGGCTCGGGCGTGGCCCATAAGCAGCGCGGCGGGGCCGCCGAAGTGTAGTGCCCGTACATACACACTGCTATCAAGAGTAGCCCCGATCAAGGGCCGCGCCGCTCAGCTCGCGATTCCGCAATGACCCGGTCGACAGCGGATTCCTCAATGCCGAGAGCTCTTGCCCTCTCCGCACCATAGTCGAGCAGCCTCGTCCAGGAGCGGTCATCCAGGTACCGCTGTACGGCGTCGGCCACTACGTCATCAACGCTCCGACGCTCGGCCTCCGCGGCGCTCCTGATACCGGCCAGAAGGTCTTCGGGAAGCGAAATGAGGTTCCCTGCCATACATCTCGATCATGCCATGTTTCTGCACGTTCTGGCGGAGAGAGCGGGATTCGAACTTCTGCCCGCCACATCGGCACTTCCGGCATTATAGAGCCCGGCAGGCGGCAAAGCCTGCATGCTCCGGCAGATTCTGCACTTCGTTTTCCGTGGCGCCGCAGGCGCGCAACTCATCGGCGACCGAATCGGCTCAGCGGAAAACGACGTTGGCGTCCCACGTGCTCTGAGAGTGGCCGGTGTACGAAGGAGACTTCAAATGTTCTTAACGCTGTTTGTGATTTTGCTCGTAATGTGGCTGCTGGGACTTTTCGCGTTCCACGTTGCCGGTGGGCTGATTCATCTTCTGTTGATCATCGCGGTGATTTCTTTGGTGTTCCACTTCATCAGGGGTCGCAGCGCGGCTTGAAACCAGGGCCGCCTTGCCCTGCCGAATCCATCGGTCGCGAAACCCCCGTCGCTCGTGACCACAGAAATCCCGTCCCGCCCGGAGGCCGTGCGCTCCGCCGCAACTATCGGCCTCCTCCTCTCATCGAAAAACTTACTCCGAACCGCATCAGCCTCCTTTGACTTTGGCGCGCGCCCGGCGCACTTCTTGCCTTGCGGACAGCAGGACTTGCACTAACTTGCACTAACCCTTGCGGGAGCCTCGGTTTTCCACTTGTTGTTGGCATACATTCGGCTTTGGTCCCCCACCTGCACTGCAATTGCAATGAAAGTAGGTAGAAAATGTCGACCATAGTAATTGTTTTGATCGTGTTGTTCGTACTCGGCGGCGGTGGCTGGGGATATTCGCGTTGGCGCGGGTAGGCACTCCTGCAGATTGACGCCACGGAATTACGGTCTCGTCCGGCCTCTTACCCGGCGGTCCTGAAACCAATCACAAAAAACTCGCGCAGCAAAGCAAAGGAAGTTCATGAGTAGTATAACCAACCTAAGCACAACGGAAATGGCGCTAATCGTTGCTCTCGTCGTGGTTCTCGTGGCAGGCATCGCCGCGTTCCTCGTGCACCGAAAGCGCCGGACGGAAAGGCTGCGCACTCAGTTCGGCGGCGCGGAATATGCGCGCGCCGTGGAGCAAGGCGGCAACGTGCGGCATGGGGAAGCCGGGCTAGAAAAGCGCGCCGAACGAGTCGAGAAATTTCACGTTCGTCCGCTCGCGGCAGGCGATCGTGCGCGCTTCGTAGAGTCCTGGCGCGGAGTGCAGGCTCGCTTCGTGGACGGCCCCGCCGGTGCGGTCACGGAAGCGGACCAACTGCTGGGCGATGTAATGTCCACGCGGGGCTACCCGGTAAGTGACTTTGAACAGCGGGCGGCGGATATTTCCGTGGATCATCCGCTGGTTCTGGAAAACTACCGAACGGCTCATGCAATCGCGCTTCGGCAGATTCAAGGGCAGGCCAGCACGGAAGACTTGCGCCAGGCGATGGTTCATTACCGGACCCTTTTCGAGGAGTTGATCAGGGAGCCGGAGATGCCTTTAAAGAAGGCGTCATAAGCTCGAAGAAGTGGCACTGAGCGTTGCGAGCGCCTAAGACAAAAGAGAGGCAATCCCATGAACGAAGAACATAAACAAGAAGAGCGGAGCTATGCGGGGCTCACCACGGCCGCTTTGGCTGACGCCGGCGAGCAGACGCCCTTGACGAAAAGCCTTGAGCTTCGGCCACCGGAAACGGAACCGCAGCGAAAGGTGCCCGCCGGCGGTGCCTCGGCCCTCGGCGATCGCGGCGCCACGCCTGCCGGAACTGCCACCGCCATGGCCCATGAGGAACAGGCGACGCCCCTGTTCTCGCCCGGCGAGGCGAAGGAATTTCGCGTTCGCTGGGACACCATCCAGGGAACCTTTGTAGATGAGCCTCGCCGCGCGGTGGAGCAGGCGGACAGTCTGGTCGCGGGGGCGATGAAGCGCCTGGCGGAAATATTCGCCGAGGAACGGGCGAAACTGGATGGGCAGTGGGAGCGGGAAGAGAGCGTATCCACCGAGGATCTCCGGCTTGCCTTACGCCGCTACCGGTCGTTTTTCGGCCGTGTTCTTTCGGTATAGCCATGTCCTTCGGAATTTACATCGTTGGGTTCCTGATCCTAATCGGCGGGCTGATCTATGCAGCCGTGTTACTGCATCTGGCCGCGCATTGGATCGCAGTCGGCGCCATTGTACTCGTGGGCCTTGCGATTCTGAAAGGCGTCCAAGCCACGCGGGGAAAAGATCCGTCGCACTAAGTCGCTGCGAAGCCGCTACACCAGCAGCCCGGTAATGGCGATCGCCGCCCCCGCAATCCCGGCTAAAATTCCCAGCACCGGGAACATGATCTTGCGGGCAATGAAGTAGAGCGAGCTCAGCACCAGCCCGATCTCGAGCAGACCTTCGCCGATATCGAAGCGCAGCGCGCGATGCTCGGCCAGTTCGGAGGATTCTTCGAACTTGCGCGCCTTCTCCTGCAGCTCTTCCTTCTGCCCTTCGTATTTCTTCTTTTGCGCCGCGTAATCGACGCGCATTTTCTCCGCGCCCTGACCCTGTACGCCGATAGCCGCGAGCAGGCTCTCGCCCAGCTCCAGGTTGTGATACTTGATCCGGTTCGCCTGGTAGTACGACCACGCATCGTTGGCATTCGATTTGTGAATGATGGCCGCGGTGTGGGTGCGGTGCGACGCGATGGTGACCACGGCCAGCGCGACGGCAAGCACGGCGGCGAGTACGCCCACCTTCTTGCCGGTGGGGTCGTCTTCGTGCCCGGTTTCGTGATGAATCTCGAGTTCAGCCATAGTGTGCGACTCCCGTATTATAGGCTAGTGGCCACCGAAGAAGAACTCATGCGGGAGGCGCTGCGGCTGGCGCGCCGGGCGGCGGACGAGGGCGAAGTGCCGGTGGGCGCGGTGGTCGAGATCGGCGGCGAAATCGCCGGGCGGGGATGGAACGCACCCATCGGCCGCCACGATCCCACGGCCCACGCCGAGATTCTGGCGTTGCGCGAAGCCGCGGCGCACACCGGCAACTACCGCCTGGTGGACGCCACGCTCTATGTCACGCTCGAGCCGTGCGTCATGTGCGCCGGCGCGCTGGTGGCGGCCCGCGTCCGCCGGCTGGTATTCGGCGCGCGCGACCTCCGATTCGGCGGCGTGCGCAGCAAGTTTCAGGTGGCCGACTCGGACCTGCTCAGCCATCGCGTAGAGGTGGTGGAGGGCCTGCTGGCGGCGGAATGCGTCGCCCTGCTGCGAGGATTTTTCGAAGCGCGGAGGTAGGGGGACGGGCACACCCGCCCCCCCGACGGGACGGCGCCCGCCCGTCCCCTGCCTCCCGCGCGATCAGAACAGCAGCTTCAGTCCCAGCTGAATCTGGCGCGAGCTGCCCAGGTCGCCGCGCGTCGTGCGCGTACCCAGGATCTGGCCGAAGGTGGTGGACGCCAGATTATTGGTCGGCTGGCCCAGGTTCGGGTGGTTGAACAGGTTAAACGTCTCGGCGCGGAATTGCAGGCTGGCGCGCTCCTTGATGGTGGTGGTCTTGGCGATCGAGAAATCGATATCCTCGAATCCCGGCGCAGTCAGAATGTTGCGGCCGGCATTGCCGAAGCCCGTCGCCTGGCGCGAGAAGGCCAACGGATTGAGCCACTGCGAAGCCGACGGATTCGTCACGTACAACGGTACCCCGGCCACCAGGTTGGGACGGTCGAAGGCCTCCAGGCTGCCCTTGGCGTCGGTCACGGCGATGATCGGGCTGAAGGGGCTGCCCGATTGCAGGCTGACCACCGGCGACAGGCTCCAGCCTTCCACCACGCGGCGCACGAAGGCGTTCGTGGCGTGGAAGGGCACCAGGTAGGTACCGCTCAGCACGAAGCGGTGACGGGCGTTGAAATCGGAAAGCCCGCGCTCCGCTGAGAGGTTGCGGTAATCCTGCGCCTGCGGGTTCGAGCTGCCCACCGAGTTGTTGTCGATGGACTTCGAGAACGTATAGGAGGTGGTAAACTGCACGTTCTTCGCCAGGCGGCGGTTGGCACTGAGCCACAGCCCGTTGTAGTTGGAGTTGGACACCGACTGCTGAATGTTGATGCTGCTGAAGCCGGTGATCGGGCGGACGCCGAGGATGCCCTGGTTGTAATCGCCGTTGATGCGCAGGTGGTGACCCTCGCTACCCACGTAGCTGACCTGCAGCACAGTGTCGAACAGTTCGTGCTGCACGTTGAAGTTGTATTGCAGCACAGAGGCGTTCTTGAAATTGGGATCGATGGCGTTGATCGCGCTGCCCGTTCCCGGAGGCGCGGCGAAGGGATTCAGGATGCTGATGTTGCTGGTGTTGTTCACCGAAGTCGCGAAGGGCGGATTGCTGCCCAGAGGGCTCACGATGTTGGTCACCGGCTGATCGAAGTAGATGCCGGCACCGGCGCGAACCACGGTCTTCCCCTTGCCGAATGGATCGTAGGCGAATCCGATGCGCGGGCCGAAATTCCGGTACTGCGCGTTGTAGACGCTGTCCACGCCGCCGGTCCCCACCTGGATCAACTTATTCTGCGAGAAGTCGTACACCGACAGCCGGTCGTGCTTCTCGGTGGGAACGCCGTTGAACTCCCAGCGCAGGCCCAGGTTCACGGTCAGGTGCGAATTCAGCTTGATGTCGTCCTGCACGAACGCGTTGACCGCGGTCACGCGCAGCGCGGGTGTGGCCGGGAGCGCGGTCTCGGTGGCGGAGGTCGGGGTGCCGGCGAGGAACCCCGCCAGCGTGCCGAAGGCGATGGTGCCGCCGGTGCCGCCGTTGAAATTGTTGTTGAAGAAGCGCCGCGCCTCGACCCCGACGCGGATCGACTGCCGCCCGTGCACCCAGCCCACGGTGTCGCCGGCCTGGTACATGGTATCGCCGCGGCCCTGCGGGAAACCGTCGAGGCCGCCGAAGCGAAGCGAGCCGCCGGCCACGTTGATGTTCGGAAAAACCGCCGCCGGGGAGGTGATGCCGAAATCGGCCGGGTTGGCGCTGTCGGCCTCGTCGAAGTCGATACGTACGCGGTTCATGCCAATGCGCAGTTGATTCGTCAGGCTCGGCGTGAAAACGTGCGTGTAGCCTGCCGAAGCCAGGTAGCGCGTAGCCGGACGGAAGTCGCCGAACCCGGGCAGGTTGTTGCCCTGCAGCGTCGGTTCGGTGCGGCTGTCGCGGTTGGTCATGAACGAGACATAGGTCATGTCGTTTTCCGAGAAGTTGTGGTCCAGCCTTCCGTGGTACTGATTCGTGCGGCGGTTGCGCGCCGCGAATCCCACGAAGAAGGCGCCGGTGGGATCGTTGGCCGCGGGCACCAGTCCCAGGAGTTTCTGCACCACCGGATTGGTCACCGAGGCGCGCTGCGCGTCGGTGGGCACGGAGGTTTTCAGCGACGCCACCTCGTGGCCCTCGCGCCCTTCGTAGTCGGTGAAAAAGAAGGTGCGGTTCTTGACGATCGGCACGCCCACGCTGTAGCCGTAGATATCGCGGTTGAAGGGGACGATGGGGCCGGCCGGATCGAAGGTGTTCTTGGCGTCGAACCGCTGGTTGCGCAGGAACTCGTATGCCGTGCCGTGCAGGCCGTTGGTGCCGCTCTTGGTGATGGCGTTGATGATGATGCCGGCGTTGCGCCCGTACTCGGCGTTGAACGAGTTGGTCTGCACCTTGAATTCATAGATGCTGTCGATATTCGGCTGGAAGGTGATCTGGTTCTGCACCATGTCGCTCAGGTTCACGCCGTCCACCAGGTAGTTGGTGGAGTCTTCGCGCGTCCCGGAGGCGTTGATGCCGGACATGCCGATGCCGCTCGGCACCGCCAGGAAGGTGCGGTTATTGGTGCTGGGCACGGTGGTGCCGGCGGTCAGCAGCGCCAGGTCGAGAAAGAAACGCCCGTTGAGCGGGATCTCGACGATCTTCTTGTTGTCCATCACCTCGCCCAGGCTCGACGATTCGGTCTGGACGCTGGCGGCGGAGGCTTCCACGTTGACGGTGGTCGTGGTTTCGCCGATTTCCATAGTGGGATCGATGCGCCCGCGCTG
>JADGNR010000428.1 GCA_017883415.1 Bryobacteraceae bacterium
CCGCGCGACCGGTGACGAGCATGGAGTGAGTATGAGCAGGACCGGAGGTGTGTCGCTCCTTCAACGGTATGCTTCGCGGCGGTTGTGAATGTGCAGAATCCGGATGATGTCCGGTTTCTCATGGGTGAAACGAACTCGCCAGACGGCCTCCTCCGCTTGGTCCCGGTCGCGGTTGCGGTTGCTAACCGTTACAGGTCCTGGCCGCCGGCGGGCGAAACAGGACTCGCTTCATGCACCTACGCGCCGGAGATCTTCAAACGTGATGTCGGGAGATGCATCGGCCAGAGATGATGCCGCCGGTGTAATCGAGAATCCGGTCGCAGCATTCACGAATGTGGATCAGGTACAGGCGCGGGTCTTTGGCTGGCATGGTGTCAGAGTCTTACCGCTTCACCGAGAACGCCTTCCTCGGCGTCCCGGCGCCTCGGCGGCGATATCTTGTCGACGGATTACCGCCGCGACAGCGAATCCTTCCGCCATTTGTGCCGTCAATATACTTTGGTAAACTGCAAACATCGGGGTGTAATTTTGTGCGGAATTTCCTAACTTTATCCATGTGCGGCTGCCTGCTCTTTCTGGCCGGATGCAAACAGGAACAGGCGCAAAAAGGCGGGCCGGGCGGAATGCCGGGCGGGATACCGGCAACTCCGGTGTCGGTGGCCAAGGCTACCCAGGAATCCGTTCCCACCGAGTTGCACGTGGTGGGAACGGTGGAGGCGTCCGCCATCGTGCAGGTGAAATCGCTGATCGCCGGGCAGCTCCTGCGCGTGGCTTTCACCGAAGGGCAGAACGTGAAGCAGGGCGACCTGCTGTTCCAAATCGATCCGCGCCCCTTTGACGACGCGCTGCACCAGGCCGAAGCCGCCATCGAGCGCGACCGCGCGCAGGTGGCGCAGTACCAGGCGGCGCTGGCGCGGGACGAGGCGCAGACCCGCTTCGCCGAGACCGATGCCGCCCGGCAGGAACAGTTGCATAAGGAAAGCCTGGCTTCCAAAATGCAAGCCGACCAGGCCCTCACCGCGCTCGAGGTGAACCGCGCCACGGCGCGCGCCAGCGAGGCCACCATCAACACCGCGCGCGCCGCGCTGGCGAGCGACCTGGCGGCGGTGGAAAAAGCCAAGCTCGACCGCAGCCATTGCGAGATCCACGCGCCGCTTTCCGGCCGCACCGGCAACCTGCTGGTCCATGCCGGCAACCTGGTCAAGGAAAACGACGTGCCCCTGGTGGTGATCCACCAGGTCACGCCCATCTTCGTCAACTTCAGCGTTCCCGAACAGCACCTGAGCGCCGTCCGCAGGCTCAACGCCGGCCACCCGCTCGCAGTGCGCGCCGTGCCGCGGGAGGACGCCGCCCATTCCAGCCTGGGGCACCTCGCCGTTATCGATAACACGGTGGACTCCACCACCGGCACCATCCACTTGAAGGCGACGTTCCCCAACGCCGACAGCACGCTGTGGCCCGGCCAGTTCGTGGACACGGTGCTGACCCTCGATACCATTCAGAACGCGACCGTAGTTCCCGCCGAAGCGGTGCAGGCCGGCCAGCAGGGCCAATTCGTGTTCGCCGTGAAGGCGGACAATACCGTGGAGATTCGCCCGGTCACCGCCGGCCGCGCCTTCGGCAAGAAGGTGGTGATCGAAAAGGGCGTCGCTCCCGGCGATACGGTGGTGACCGACGGCCAGTTGCGCCTCTTTCCGGGCGCGCCGATCCGGGCGGTCGATGCCGCCAAAATGGAGGGCCCGCAATGAACCTTTCCCGCCTCTTCATCGAGCGCCCCATCATGACGGTGCTCGTGTGTTTCGCCATCGTATTGTTTGGAGTGGTGGCGTTCCGGGTATTGCCGGTGGCGGCGCTGCCCAGCGTGGACTACCCCACCATCCAGGTGAGCGCGGCGCTGCCCGGCGCCAGCCCCGATACCATGGCGTCCACGGTGGCCACGCCGCTGGAGCGCGAGTTCTCCACCATCGCCGGCATACAGTCGATGAACTCGACCAACTCCCTCGGCAGCACGTCGATCACCGTGCAGTTCACCCTGGACCGCAAGATCGATGCCGCCGCGCAGGACATACAGGCCGCGATTTCGCGCGCCGGCGGACGTCTGCCGCCGAGCATGCCGCGCCCGCCCTCCTATAACAAGGTCAACCCGGCGGAGCAGCCCGTCTTCTACCTGGCGCTCGATTCCACCTCGCTGCCCATGTACACCGTCAACGAGTACGCCGATACGCTGCTGGCGCAACGCATCTCCATGGTCAGCGGCGTCTCGCGCGTGCAGGTGTACGGCGCGCAGAAGTACGCCGTGCGGGTGCAGGTGGATCCGGACCAGCTCGCCGCGCACAACATCGGGATCGACGAAGTGCAGCGCTCCATTGAGTCCAGCAACACCAATATCCCCACGGGCCGGCTGGAAGGGGAGAAACAGGCGTTCACCATCGAGAGCAGCGGATCGCTGGAGAAGGCGTCCCAGTACCGCCCCATCGTGGTGGCCTGGCGCAATGGCACGCCGGTGCGGTTGGAACAGCTCGGCAACGTGGTCGACAGCGTCGAGAACGACAAACTGTTCGCCTGGTACAACAATTCGCGCGGCATCATTCTGGCCATTCAGCGCCAGCCCGGCACCAACACGGTGGAAGTGGTGGACAACATCCGCCGGCTGCTGCCCGAATTCCGCCACGAAGTTCCGGAGGCGGTGGACATGCAGGTGGTGTACGACTCGTCGATCTCCATCCGCAGGTCGATTCGCGACGTCGAGTTCACACTGCTGCTGACCATCTGCGTGGTGGTGATGGTCATTTTCCTGTTCCTGCGCAATATCTCCGCGACGCTGATTCCCGGCACCGCGGTGCCCTTCTCCATCATCGGCACCTTCGCGGTGATGTACCTGTTGGGCTACAGCTTGAACAATCTCTCGCTCATGGCCCTGACGCTGTCCGTGGGCTTCGTGGTGGACGATGCCATCGTGATGCTGGAGAACATCGTGCGCCACATGGAGATGGGCAAGACGCGCATGGAGGCGGCCTTTGCGGCTTCGCGCGAGATCGGCTTCACCATTATCTCCATGACCACCTCGCTGGTGGCGGTGTTCATCCCCGTGCTGTTCATGGCCGGCATCGTGGGCCGCCTGCTGCACGAGTTTTCCGTGACCATCGTGGTGGCCATCCTGATCTCCGGCTTCGTTTCCCTCACGCTCACCCCCATGCTGGGCAGCCGGTTTCTGAAATCGGAGCACGAGGGCCGCCACGGCCGCGGCTACCACCTGCTGGAGTCCGGATTCAACCTGCTGGCCCGCTGGTATGAGCGGACGCTGGGGATCGCCATGCGCTTCCGCCTGGTCACCCTGGCGGTCGCCGTATTGATGCTGGTGGGAACCTTTTACCTGTTCTTCCACATGCCCACCGGTTTCATCCCCAGCCAGGACGGCGGTTTCTTCTTCGGCATCGTGATGGGTCCCCAGGACGCGTCGTCCCAATGGATGTCCAACCATGCGCGCGCCGTGAAAGAGGTATTGCAAAGGGAACCGGATTTGCACGATGTGATGGCCTTCTCGGGGGGAGGCAACCAGGCGTTCGTCGGCGGCATCGCCAAGCCCCGCGACCAGCGCCGCCTCTCGGTGGACCAGATCATTGTGGACTTGCGGCCCAAGCTTTGGGCGGTGCCGGGGGTCTTCGCTTTCCTCCAGAACCCGCCGCCCATTACGGTGGGCGGGCAGTTCTCGACCAGCGTGTATCAGCTCACTTTGCAGAGCGCCAGCCTGGACGAGATCTACACCTGGGCTCCCAGACTCATGGCCAAGATGAGCCGGTTTCCGGGATTCGTGGATGTCAACAGCGACATGCAGATCTCCGCTCCGCAGGTAATGGTGGATATCGACCGCGACCGCGCGGTGGCCCTGGGCATCACTCCCGACCAGGTGCAGAACGCGCTCTACAGCGCGTACGGGGAGCGGCAGGCGTCGGTGATTTACGCGCCGGCGGATCAGTACACGGTGATCCTGGAGGTCGGCAAGGAATTTCAGCGCTCGCCCGAATCGCTCTCCAAGCTCTATGTCCGCTCGTCGCAGGGGCCGCTGGTGCCGCTGGGCGCGGTGGTGCGCACCCGTCGCCAGACCGGTCCCCTCAACATCAACCATTTCGGACAACTGCCGGCCGTGACGATTTCGTTCAACTTGCAGCCGGGGCACTCGCTGGGGCAAGCCGCGCAGCAGGTGGACGATGCCGTCCGCGAGCTGCGCATGCCGCAGACCATCGCCACCAATTTCCAGGGCACGGTGAAGGAGTTCCAGTCCTCCTTCCAGAACCTTTCGGTCCTCTTAATTGTGGCCATCCTGGTGATCTACATCGTGCTCGGCGTGCTGTACGAAAGCTTCATCCACCCCATCACGATTCTCTCCGGCCTGCCCTCGGCGGTCTTCGGCGCGCTGCTCACGTTGATGCTGTTCCATCGGGAGCTGGACCTGTACGCGTTCGTGGGGATCATCATGCTGTTCGGCGTGGTGAAGAAGAACGCCATCATGATGATCGATTTCGCCATCTCCGCGCGGAACCGCGGCCTCACCGCCTACGACGCCATCTGGCAGGGCTGCCTGCTGCGCTTCCGGCCGATCATGATGACCACGGTGGCGGCGCTGTTCGGCACGCTGCCCATCGCGCTGGGCTATGGCGAGGGCGCCGACGCGCGCCAGCCGCTGGGCCTGGCGGTAGTCGGCGGCCTGGTGGTCAGCCAGTTCCTGACCCTCTACATCACGCCGGTCATTTACCTGTACCTCGACCGCCTGCAAGAGAAGCTCCGCGGCGAGAGTAGTGTGCCGTCGCTGAGCGCGCCGGAAGCCGTGGGGACGCGGTAGGGGCGGCGGGGCCTGGAACCGGCGCGTTGCAGATGAACGATCGGTTCGTGCCTCTTCAAGCTCGGGGCGCCCCAACGTGGACAGAAATCGGCACCAGTTCGATTAGGTCGGC
>JADGNR010000429.1 GCA_017883415.1 Bryobacteraceae bacterium
ATGCTGGTACCGCCGGAGCACTTCAAGGTGCAGGTATTCCTGCTACTGTTTCAATTATTGGTGGTGCAGGAAATAGCGCAACTGGCGGATTAAGGCTGTCTTGCCGTGGGGACGGGATAGCAGGTGGCCGTCAGAAGGCAGGGGGTCGAAAGAGCGGAAGAAGCGTAAGCGTTGGACCAGTACACAGACAAACGAGTCTACCGGGACCATTCGCTCCGTCTTCAACTTGCCGAGGGGTACGTGAATGGCCCAGCGATCCGGAGCGACGTTGCGAAGGCAATCCCAGGAAAGATCGACACATTCACCGATGCGCATACCGGTGTGGCGCAGCAGCAAGAAGACGTTGGCCGCCAGGTCGTTGCGACGGAGCAACTCCTGTTGGATGGATTGGTCCTGCTGCGCGGTCAAGGCACGGGGCAGGCGTTGGGGCGGCCGAGGAGAATCCTGGCGACGAATCAGATGAGCCAACTCAGGGAGCTGTTCGGTCCAGGCAAGTTCTCCCAGGATGCAGCGCAGGCGCATGAGTCGGGAGATGTAGACCGCTGGCTTCAATGAGCGCAGATGGGCGAACCAGCCGAGGATGTGCGGGTCGCGGCGCAACTGATTTAACGAAGTAACATCTGGGTGATTCTCGCCAAGATAAATCAGGAAGTCGCGTGCGGTGCCACGGTATTGACGGGCTGAATCCCAAACCTGGGCGGCAGTGAGGGACTCGACGGCTCGCTGGAACTGGAGAGCCAGTGGGTGGTCCACCGGAATGTGACGACAGAGTTTCATGCTGGGGTCACCGGTACCGGTCTGATGAGCTGAGCAACCGCTCGAGCATATTGCTGATAGACCTCCAGCGGCGTGACCTGCATATAGATGAGGGTGGTCTGGATCTGCGCATGTCCCATCAACTGCATGAGGGCTGGGAGGCTCACGCCGCCCCGAACCATATCTGAGGCGAAGGTGTGGCGGAAACGGTGCGGGTTGGCAATTTTGACGCCGCTGGTCCGGCGGTGATGACGAAACAGCGAGCGTAAACCCGCGGGTGTCATCCGGGCGCCGCGAGCAGGGCCTTTGAGAGAAACGAACAGAGCGTTGGTCGAGGTAGTGGGCCGCTCCAGCCGCAGGTAGTGATCCAGCAACTGAGCCGCTTCCGGAGCCAGCGGCAGGAAACGGGTTTTATTGCCCTTGCCGCGCACACGGATCTGAGCTTCCGGCAGCAGCAGGTCGTCGCGATTCAGATCCAGGACTTCCTGGGAGCGGAGTCCCTGCAGCAGCATCAATCCTACGATCGCCAAGTCACGTGAGGTGCGGAAACTGGACCAGAATCGCGCCACCTCATCCACCGACAGCGGGGATATGGTGCGTTTGGGAGTCCTCACCCGCAACCTGCTCAAGGCAAGCCGTGGCCTGCCGATGCCCATCGGCGCACGCTGCCAGTACGTCTGCTGAAACCCGGGAGCAATCTGCCCAGGAGCATCAGGGAAGACGATACGTAAAGCACGATCGACAATGGCGACGCGCTGATTGATGGTGCCGCCAGTCAACTCGCGCTCTTGACTGGACTGGAATCGCACATAGTCCAGCAGTGTCGATTCGGTGAGTGCATCTTTGTTGATCGCGTCGGTGTGATGCACACTCTCCCACCAACGGAGAAAGTGCAGCAACTCATGCGCATAGCTTTTCAGGGTGATATCCGCCAGGCGGCGAAGGGTCTCGTAATCGAGATATTGATTGATCCAGTCAATCTCGCGGCCCGTCTCTGGCACGATGACGCGGTACGGGCATCTTGCCTGGTTGGTGGAAGGCTGATGAACAACACGGAACGTCACGGCAGGGCGGCCTCCATCAGCAACTGGAACTGGCGTGCATTGCCGCCCTGGACGAAAAAGCTGTTGGGATCGTGGCCCTCGGGCAGCGCGACTCTGCGAACGCTCACGCCCCGCTCGCTGAGCCGGCGCGCCAGCCATTGTGCCGCCTGCGGACCACTGCCGTTCGGGTCAGCATCAAAAGCCAGATAGACAGTTCGCCGGCTATCGCACAGTTGTCCATACTGATGCGCGTTGAGATGATTTCCCATGGCGCAGGAAACGTTGTAGAAACCGGCCTGCCATAACGCGGCGTAGTCGAACAGCCCCTCGACCAAAATCACTTCCGGATAGCGCCGGACTTGCTCCCAGGCGTACAAGCCGCCCTTGGAACCCGGCAGGAAGCGGTGTGGCGGCGCCGCAGCCGAGATGCTGCGTCCGTAGAGATTGCCTTCCAACGGAAACACCAGGCGATGCCGGTAGGCGTCGTAGCCCACGGCAGTGACCAAACCGGCTTGCCGCAGAGCCTGGAGCGGGTGGCCCAACTGCATCAGCCAACTCCGTAATCCCCCGCCGGGTGCGTAGCCGATCTGCATGTGCTCGATCAACTCCGGCGAGCGGACGCCGCGTTGCTGCAGATACTCAACCGCCTCGCCGTGACGGTGTAACTGCATGCGATAGAAACCTGCGGCTTCCCGCACCAACGGTGCTAAGCCACGCCACTGATAGAGCAGCGCCACCGCCGGCAGGAACTCCACGTGGTGATAGTCTTGGACAAAGCGAATCACGTCACCGCCACGGCCGCAGCCGTAGCAGTAGAACAGGCTCTTACTGGGATCCACCAGAAAGCTGGGTTTGTGATCGCAGTGCAGCGGACACAGTCCCATCAATCGACCCCGGCTGAGTTGCCGGGTCGGCTGCCAATCATGAGCTTGCAGATAGTTCAGCAGCGGAATCTGCTGTTTCAACTCGTCGAGAGCCGGGCCACTCATGGACTTTTTGCCTCCAGCAGCAGGGTACGGCAGAATGCCCCCAGATCCCAGGCAAGGATGGTGGGTATCCGCAGAAAATGCTGGCCACTGGCTCCGGCCTGGATCCAGCACCGCAGGCTGAGCAGTCGCCGTTGTGCCCATCGGCGCAAGGTAGAGGGATCCGGCAAGCGTGCCGGGTCTTTGCACTGCGGTACGGCTTGCTCGGCGGAGTCGCCAGCGGCGATCCGCTCGCAGACCTGTTGTCGGCAACGCAAACTGAAAGGCGCTGCCGGCGCGAGCCAATCGGGCAAGATCGTGAAGGTTTTCCCGCACGGCTGACAGATTCCGCGGCGCACCCAAATGCGTTCTTGCCGGTCATCGTGGGCCGGACGGAGTCGTCGTCCGTGGCCGATGATCGTGTGATCCCCGCAAACCGGACATCGTCGCGGTAACAGGTCCAATGGGATCACCCCGGGGTCGATGTTGTCTTTCGGCTCTGGCAGTGCGATAAAGAGAATCACGGCTGGCGTGAAGGCCCGCCGGTGACCGTTCTCTGCCAAAGTTTTCGATCTGCTGGCCGGGCCTTCACCCTCCGGCTAAATCAGTTTCGAACGAAAACAAGAATACTGCCTTACGTTGTTGGCCGCCAGCCCCCTCCGAACATTGGCCGGTTTAAAACGACTATACGTCCACGTCTGCAAGATGGAGACGCTCCAGGAAGCCTACCGGATGGCGGCACGCAACAACGGGGCACCCGGGATTGACGGGGTCACGTTCGACGCCATCCAGGAAAGCGGAGAGGAGAGTTTTCTGAAGCAGATACGGGATGAACTGGTCACACAAACGTATCGGCCCATGCGGGCACGGAAAAAGGAGATCCCTAAGGACGGGGGCAAGAAGGTCCGCGTTCTGTCGATTCCGGCAATCCGTGATCGTGTGGTTCAGGGGGCACTCAAGCTCATTCTGGAGCCGATCTTCGAAGCTGATTTCCAATCGGGGTCGTATGGATACCGACCGAAACGGACAGCTCATCAAGCGGTGAACCGGGTGGCTCAGGCGATAGTGGAGAGCAAGACGCGAATCATTGACATTGACTTGCGGGCCTACTTCGATAACGTTCAGCATTATCTGCTGTTAGAGAAGGTGGCGCGACGGGTTCAGGATGATGAGGTCATGCATTTGCTCAAGATGATGCTGAAGGCGACTGGGGAAAAGGGCGTTCCGCAAGGCGGGGTGATTTCGCCGTTGCTCAGTAACCTTTACCTCACCGAGGTAGATCGGATGCTGGAAAAGGCGATCGCTACCACGCGGCGCGGGGAATACACCAATGTCCAATATGCACGATTCGCGGACGATCTGGTGATATTGATCGACGCTCATCCGCGGAATGACTGGCTGGTCAAGGCGGTGGAAAGGCGATTGCGGGAGGAGTTGGCGAAACTACGAGTCGAGATCAATGAGGAGAAGAGCCGGATGGTCGATCTGGCGAAGGGGGAGTGCTTTTCGTTCCTGGGTTTTGAATATCGTCGCATTCGAAGCCGTAATCGGGTGTGGCGACCCTACTATGCGCCGAAGCTGAAGAAGCGGACCGCGCTGTTTGCAAAGCTCAGGGAGGTCTTCCGACGCAACGTCAGCCAGCCCGTGGGAAAAGTGATTGGAATCATCAATCCGATTCTGCGAGGTTGGGTGAATTACTTTCAGATTGGCGATTCGAGCCGATGTTTCTCGATGGTCAAGCGATGGGTAGAGAAGAAGGTTCGGCGGCACCTGATGCGTGCTCGAGGACGCAAGGGGATGGGTTGGAAACGGTGGAGTAGGGAATGGCTATACGAAACACTCGGGCTGTTTAACGATTACCGGGTGAGGCGGCCATGGTTCCCGAAAGCTGATCCAGCACCACACGTCACATAAACCTTGTTGAGAAGTGAACAGGAAAGCCCACTGCGGGAAATCCGCACGGTGGGTTTGAAGCGGCGGGGATTGGAAACGGGCTTACGGTTCGACTAGTGAGGCACTCCCAGAGGAAACGGGGAGGTAACAGATAGGCCGAACCTTCGGGGCACCGCGCCAGTCCTCGACCCTACCGATCCTGACGTTTCTGGCCGAGACCAAGGAATACATTGCCGGCGAGTTGCGCACCGGGGACCGTCCGACGGGTAAGCAGATCGCAGCGCATCTGCAAATG
>JADGNR010000134.1 GCA_017883415.1 Bryobacteraceae bacterium
TCGCCACGGCGATGGGCCTCGGTTCCGTTGACGAAGGCGGTGATTTCGCCGCGCTCGGTGGGGTTGGGCATGTCGTCGACGATGAGGTCGAGGATGAGGTCGCTGCCGATATTGTGGTTGGCGGCGGCGCACATGACGGGGAAGATGCGCATTTCGCGAATGCCCTGCCGCAGCCCTTCTTCGATCTGCTCGGGCTCGAGCGTCCCCCTCTCAAAAAACTGCTCCATGAGGGCATCGTTGCCCTCGGCCACCATTTCCACCAGCGCCTCGTGGGCCTTTTGGGCCGTCTCCGCCAGTCCGGCGGGGATATCCCCTTCCTTCCCCTTGCCGTCCCCGTCCGCCGTGTAGGTATATGCCTTCATGCGCACCAGATCGACCACGCCCGTGAAATCGCGCTCCGCCCCGATGGGAATCTGCACCGGCACCGCGGCGCGTCCGAAGTTCTCCTGGACGCTGGCCAGCGCGCGTTCAAAATCGGCGCGCTCCCGATCCAGCTTATTGACGATCACGGCACGCGGCAGCTTGAAATCGTCGGCGAAGCCCCACACCTTCTCGGTTTGCACCTCGACTCCGGCCACGCCATCGACCAGCACCAGGGCTGCGTCCGCCGCGGCGAGCGAGGCGCGCGTATCGTTAATGAAGATGTTGTAGCCGGGCGTGTCGAGGATGTTGATCTTGGCCCGCTTCCATTCCGCCACCGCGACGGCGGTCGAGATGGTGATTTTGCGCTGGATCTCTTCTTCGTCAAAATCCGTGATCGTATTGCCTTCATCTACCCGCAGGAGGCGATTGCTCGCGCCCGCGGTGAACAGCAACCCGGCGGTGAGCGTAGTCTTGCCGGAATCGCCGTGGCCCACCAAACCGACGTTCCGAATATCCTTGCTTTCGTAGACTTTCAAGAATTTACTCCAGGTTTTAAACGGAATGGTAACACGAGCGGAGGGCCGTTGACGGCGGACGCCGGGGCTCTTTACACTGGGAATAATGGAGACGGATTCATCGAGCGAACTCTGCGTGGCCCTGGACGAAGCCGGATCCCTGGTCATCGAGACCCGCGAACAGGGACTGCGCCGGGCCCGCGCACTCGTCCGGAAATATGTCCCCGAAGGGGTGCGGCTGTCCGATGAATTAATCGCGGAACGGCGGGCAGAGGCCGAGCGTGAGCGGCAAAGGTAAGCCCGTTTTGGATGCCAGTGCGGTCCTGGCCCTGATTGCAGGATGAGCCTGGCGCAGCACGTCTTTGGCCGGTGGTCCCGGAAGCCGCCGTCAGTGCGGTCAACCTGGCCGAAGTCCTGGCCAAGCTGATCAGCCGCGGCATGTCCCGGCAAGAGGCGCTGGCCGCTTTCGATGCCCTGCACCTCGAGGTGGCCGGGTTCGATCATGCCCAGGCTGCGGTTTCGGCCTCTTACCTCGGCAAAGGGATTTCGCTGGGGGATCGCTGCTTCCTGGCGGCCGCCCACACGCGGGGTGCCGGCTGGACTTCGGACCGCGCCCTCGCGTCCATCGCGAGCACGCATTCTCCCCGGCTCGAGTTTTTCCGTTGAGACTGTTTTTTAGGGCAAAAATATGCGGGGTTGACGAAAAACAGAATACCGTTTCCGACTGAAGCGGCGGCGAGAGGACAGGAGCTTCGAGATGGCCGGATCGAGCCGCTGAAAGGCTTCCGGCCCTGCGGCGCATTCAGGCGGGCCGTCCGCGGTTTGACCCCTCCAGATCGATAGCGTAGATTGGGTTTGTGGGAAATGGAGTTCCCGCGGTGAGCGCGCCATGGCGGCACAATCCTCTTCCATCGCACTCGACAAGCAGGAGCTAAGGCACGTCTGCCGTCGCCACCACATCGTTCGCTTGTCTCTTTTCGGCTCCGCGGCACGGGGCGAACTGAGGCCCGACAGCGACGTCGACTTCCTGGTGGAGTATGAAGCAGGCCATCGCCCCCATCTTGTTGAGTTACAGCAGATCCAGGATGAGCTGACCGAGTTGTGCGGCGGACGCCAGGCAGACCTTCGTCAATCCCAAGTATCTGAATCCGCGTTTAAGAGATCGGATCCTCGCTGAAGCCAGGCTGCAGTATGGAGAAGGATGATTCGACGGGCCCGAAATCCCCTGGCGGACAATTGTGGGCATGCGCCACAAGGTTGTCCACGATTACCTGCACGTGGACGAAGATGTCGTATGGCAGGGGCGGCCTCGACGCCGCGCACGATATAATCCGAGTGCACCATGGCCCTGCCGAGTTCACGACGCGAGATCCTGATGTCTGCGTTGGGCCTGGCCGCGCTGCCGGCCGCGCTTCTCCGCGCGCAAGGCCCGCCCGGGTCCGGGCTGGACCGGCTGCTGTCGCTCTTCGACTTCGAAACCGGCGCGCGCACCCGTATCGCGCCCGCCGCCTGGGAGCGAATCTCGGGCGGCGCCGCCGATGAGATCACCCTTCATTGGAACCGCGAGGCCTACGACCACATCCGGCTTAAGCCTCGCGTCCTGGTGGACGTCTCGCACCTCGACACCCGGGTCAGCCTGTTCGGGGAGGAGCTTCCGTTTCCCATCCTGCTGGCGCCTACCGGCGGCCAGAAATTCATCCATCCCGAAGGGGAGCTGGCCGCGGTGCGCGGGGCCGCGGCGGCGAACGCCACGTACGTGATTTCGAGCAGCGCCTCCCTGCGGGTGGAAGACATCGCCCGCACCGCGGCCGGCCCCGTCTGGTTCCAGCTCTACGTGCAGAAGGACCGGGGATTCACCCGCGACCTGGTGCGCCGCGCCGAAGACTCTGGCTGCCGGGCCCTGTGCGTAACCGTGGATTCGCCCACCTTCGGCGCGCGCAACCGCGAGGAGCGCGCCCGCGCCGGACTGCCCGAGCGCGACTTGCCCAACCTGCAAGGCAGGGACTACCTGGACCCGAGCCTGACCTGGAAGGACATTGACTGGCTGCGCTCCTTCGCGCGCAAGCCGGTCCTGCTGAAGGGCATTTTGAATCCCGACGATGCCGCGACCGCGGTGAGGGCCGGTGTCGCCGGCATCATCGTCTCCAACCACGGCGCGCGCAACCTCGATACCGTCCCCGCCACCATCGATGCGCTTCCGCTGGTGGTCGAGAAAGTGGCCGGCCGCGTCCCGGTTCTGGTGGATGGGGGTATTCGCCGCGGCACCGACGTCCTCAAGGCGCTGGCGCGCGGCGCCTCGGCGGTTCAGATCGGCCGTCCCTACCTGTGGGGCCTCGGCCTGGCCGGCGCGGAGGGCGTGGCGCGCGTAGTCCAAATCCTACGCCGTGAATTCGAGATGGCCATGGCGCTCACCGGCCGCCCCACCCTCGCCGCCATCGACCGCTCGGTGCTGTGGTAAGAGTTACGCCACCACGCCCGCCAGCGGGCTGCTGGCGCTGGCGTACAGCTTCTTGGGCATGCGGCCGGCTTCGAAGGCGAGCCGTCCGGCCTCGACCGCCAGGTTCATGGCGCGCGCCATTTTGACGGAGTCCTCGGCGGCGGCGATGGCGGTGTTCATGAGGACGCCGTCGGCGCCCAGTTCCATGGCAATGGCGGCGTCCGATGCGGTCCCCACGCCGGCGTCCACGATCATCGGCACGGTGGTGATGGTCTCGCGCAGGATGCGCAGGTTGGCCGGGTTCTGCACTCCCATCCCCGACCCGATGGGGGCGGCGAGCGGCATCACCGCGGCGGCGCCGGCATCGATCAGCCGGCGCGCGTTCACCACGTCGTCATTGGTATAGGGCAGCACCACGAACCCTTCCTTCACCAGCAGGCGGGTGGCTTCGAGCAGACCGGCGTTGTCCGGAAACAGCGTTTTCTCGTCGCCGATCACCTCTAGCTTCACCCAGTGGGAGAGGCCCACCTCGCGCGCCAGCATGGCGGTGCGCACGGCGTCGTCGGCGGTGTAGCAGCCGGCCGTGTTGGGGAGGATGAAGAGCTTGGAACGGTCGATGTAGTCGAGCAGGGACTCCTTGGAGCGGTCGGTGAGGTTGACGCGGCGCACCGCCACGGTGACCATCTCCGCGCCGCTGGCTTCGTGGCACCGCTGCATTTCCTGAAAGCTGCGGTACTTCCCCGTTCCTACGATGAGCCGCGAGCGAAATTCCCGTCCTGCGATGTGCAGTGTTTCCGGCATAATTTCCATTGTCGCAGAACCGCTATCGCCCGTCCCATTTCACGCTGTGATCGGCGGTGACGGCCCGCGTCTCGGCGGGCGAATCGGTGCGGAAGAAGGACCACGGCCCGGGGATCCACGGATACCGTTCCACCACGGATTCATCGACGACGACGCCGAGGCCGGGAGCGCGCGGCACCACCAGGTCGCCGCGGTCGATCGCGAGCGGCTCCTGCAAAATTTCCGCGGCCAGGGGGAACGGGTACATGCCTGGCTGGCCGGGGCCCGAGTAGCAGGGATACTCCAGCCATTCGGCGACAAATCCGGGCCAACAGATGCCCAGATGCGCGGCGGCCATGACCTCCAGCGCCGTGCCCCAACTGTGGAAGGCGAAACGCAGCCCCTGGCGCGCCACTTCGGTGATGAGCCGGCGGCCGAGAGCATAGCCGCCCTGGCAGCAGACGTCCATCTGGACGTGGTCCACGGCGCGCGAGAGGATGAGATCCAGGTAGCCGTCTTCGCCGGGTTCGTGCTCGCCCGAGGCCAGCGGGACGATGTCCTTCTCCTTGAGCCGCAGGTAGGCGGCATGATCGTCGGGGGGCAGGGGCTCCTCCAGCCACGCGATATCGTACTCCGCCATGTCGCGCGCCAGTTGCTCGATGGTGCCGGGGCTGTAGCTGCGTTCGCCCATGCGCCACCAGGTGTGGGCGTCCACCATGAGTTCGAAATCGGGGCCCACCGCCTGCCGCATCTGCCGCACTGCTTCCAGATCCTGGTCGGGACCGAGCGCCGGCCGCATCTTGTAAGCGCGGAAGCCCAGGCCGGCCACCGCCAGGGCCTCGGCGGCGTATCCTTCGGGAGGCATATACATGCCCGCGCTGCCGTAGAGGCGGATGCGGTCGCGCACGCGGCCGCCGAGCAACTCGGAAACCGGCATGCCGCGCGCCTTGCCCGCCAGATCGTAGAGCGCGATTTCCACGGCGCAGTAGATTTTGGTCCGCTCCGCGTCGGCGCCCGGCCCTTCGCAGAACTGCACGCGGAGGGCGTTGGGATCGGAGAGCACGCGGCCCCGCAGGAAAGGGGCGATGCTCTCCTCGATGGCCCGTTGCGCGCCTTCGCTGCCCGGTCCCGGCGCGTAGCCGGTCAAGCCGTTGTCCGCTTCCACGCGGATCAGCATGGCGTCGCGCTTCAGGATGGTGCGCTCTCCGCCGAAGAACGGCAGGCGTAAGGGCTCGGCCAACGGATACGACAAAAGGTGCGAGCGAACGCCGGCAATCTTCATGGGGACGCGGAAATCAGGATAGCACGGGCCGCAGCGCCGGCCCGGGAGTGGTATAAAGCACGTATGCAGACGCCGATCGACTGGTCCAAGGAGCTGTACGACGTCGGCAAGCTGGGGATCGCTTATGTCCTGGCCCTGCCGGTCGGCTGGTACCGCGAGAAGGAAGCGCACAGCGTGGGCCTGCGCACGTTTCCCCTGGTGGCGGTGGCCAGTTGCGCTTACGTTCTGCTGGCCGAACCGGGCACGGACGCGCAGTCCCGCATTATCCAGGGACTGGTGGCGGGGATCGGCTTCATTGGCGGCGGCGCGATCCTGAAATCGGAGGGTAGCGTACACGGCACCGCCACCGCCGCCAGCATCTGGACCACCGGCGCGTTGGGAGCGGCGGTGGCGCAAGAGCACTACGTTCTCGCTGCCACGCTCTCCGGTCTGAACCTGCTCGCGCTGCGCGTGCTGATGCCGCTCAAAATGAAGCTCGATGCCCGGGCGGAAAAAAGACTGGAAGACCTTCCAAAGTAGGCCTGCTGTGAGGTTTCGCTCGTAGTTGCGCTTCCAACGGAGGACGGATTGCTCCCATGGAACCAGGAGCGTGCATTATGTCGGTAACTTATCGGACTGCCTGTGCGGCTTTGGGAGCCGTGCTTTTCCTGGGATCGGGATCCATGGTCCAGGCGCAGGATGCCAACCGCGATGTGGTGGTCACCAAAGCCGCGGTGGGCGATATCGTACACCGGCTCGCCCAGCGAAGCGGCGAATTCAAGGAAGAGTTCAACAAAGCCATCGAGCACAGCATGATGGACGGCACCAAACTGGAGGAGCGCGCCAAGCACCGCGCCGACGACCTGCACGATGCGGCGAAAAGGCTGAAGGACGTCTTCGGCGACAAGAAAGACAAGAACAATCCGGCCGTCCGCGACCAGGTGGACAAGACGCTGTCGGCGGGCGCAGACGTCAACCGGATCATGCAGGATCACCGCTTCACCGACAAACTCCAGCGCAATTGGGACCTGCTGCGCTCCGATCTCAACGCGCTGGCGGCGGTCTACGCTTTGTCTCCGCTGTAGCGGAAGTGAGGGGCCAGGGGCCGGGGGCCAGGGGCCAGGGAAAGGAAGCTCGCTGCGCTCGCGTTCTCTTCAAGAACGAGGCGCGCGCAGCGCGCCGCCCTTCCCTGGCCCCTGGCCCCCGGTTCCCGGCCCCTGTTTCTTCCCCGGCAGGCCCGCCGGATTCTCGTGCGTGCGCTCGCGGAAGTTCCCGCGCAGGCCCGCCGCCAGCGAAACGGCCGATTCTCCAAAGCGGTCGCGCATCCGGTCGGCCGCGGCCAGCGCGTTCTGCCAGCGTTGGTGGCGCTCCTCCCCCATCAGGTTCATCTGCTCGGCGCCCTCTTCCCAGCCGGAAACGTGGACCCCCAGCAGCCGCACCCGCGCACCGGCCTTCCAGTTGCCGCGGAACAGCTCCCGGATCTCCTCGAACAGCTCGGTATCGAGTTGCGTGGCGCGCTCCACGGAATGAGCGCGTGTGAGGGTCGTAAAATCTTCGTAACGGAGCTTGAGCTGGATGGTGCGGGCGAAAAGTCCGTGCTCGCGCAAACGCCGCCCCACCATTTCGCAGAGCCGCGCCAGCGTCGCTTCGATTTGCGCCACCTCCGCCGTGTCCTGGTTGAAGGTGTGCTCGTGGCTGATGGATTTCGGCCCCTCCGCCGCGCCGATCTCCGTGTCGTACCATCCGCCGGCATCCTGGCCGCGCGATTTGCCGGCAAGCGCCATGCCCCACTTCCCGAAACGCTGTTCCAGGAACGCTTCGTCGAGCCGCGCCAGGTCGCCCACTTTCCGGATGCCCAGCGCGTGGAGGTTCCGCTCCGTCACCTTGCCCACGCCCGGAACTTTGCGCACGTCGAGCGGCGCCAGAAATTCGGCTTCCCGGCCCGCCATCACCCACAGCACGCCATTGGGCTTGGCCTGGTCCGAGCCGATCTTGGCCACAAGGCGCGAGGCCGCAATGCCGATGGAGCAGTTCAGCCTGGTCTCGCTCTTCATGCGCTGGTGGAGGAGATCGGCCGCCCGCAGCGGCGGTCCGTGGAGGCGCTCGGTCCCGGTCATGTCGAGATACGCTTCGTCGATCGAGGCCATCTCCACCAGCGGCGAAAACGAAAGCAGCACCTCGTAGACCCTGTGCGAGTACTCGCTATAGCGCTCCGGGTGTCCGTCGACGAAGATGGCCTGCGGGCATAGCTTGTAGGCCGTGCGCAGCGGCATGGCCGAGTGGACGCCGAACTTGCGCGCCGCGTACGACGCCGCCGAGACCACGCCGCGCTCATTGGGCCGCCCGCCCACAACTACGGGTTTGCCCGCGAGCGAGGGATCGTACAACTCTTCCACGGACACGAAAAACGCGTCCATATCGACGTGGAAGTAGGTCCGCACGAATTCAGCTTACCGCTTTGCCGTGGAACTTCTTCAAACCTACCGCCAGCAGCAGAAGGTTGACGCTGGCGAGGACGGCGATCACAATCCACGTGTTCATGTGCTCGACGTGGGTCAGGGTGCCGCGCAGCCCTTCGCTGGCATAAACCAGGGGATTGATCAGCACCGCGTATTGCAGCACCGGAAAGGCGCGCAGCGCGCTCCACGGATAATACGCGCAGCCGAACATCATCATGGGCGCCAGCACCAGGCTGAACATGAGGCCGATCTGCGTCTGGCCCACGCTGCACCCCAGGGCCAGCCCGCCGACCGAAGAAAAGAACGCCACCAGCAGGCAGACCGCCGCGAATTCCAGGGGATGATCGAAGCTGAGGTTCACTCCCCGTCCCAGCGTCAGCCACGCCGCGGGAATGACCACCAGTCCCGCCACCAGCGCCTGGATCATGTCGGCAACAATCTTCTCCACCGCCAGCCAGCCGATCTCCATGGGCGCCAGCAGCCGGTCTTCAATCTCCCGGGTGAACTGAAATTCCGCGATCAACGGCATGGCCACCGCCTGCACGCCGGCGAGCACCATGCTGATGGCCATGATGCCGGGCAACAACACGCTTTTATAGGACCCCTGCATCATGCCGCTGGTGGTTAACACGCGGCCGAAGACAAACGTCAGGAGCATGGGCTGGAGCAGGTTTTGCACCAGCATGGGCAACAGGTTGCGGCGGGCCACATGCCCGTCGCGCGCAAGCAGGGCGTAAAACGTTTTCCAGTTCAATCGCGCAAACTCCTTCCGGTGTGATGCAGAAACAGGTTCTCCAGGCTCGGCTCGGAGATGTGCACATCGCGCAGCTCAATCGCCGCGGCTTGCGCCGTGTTCACGATGGCGGCAATCAGCGGCCCTCCGCGATCGGCGTACACGTCGGCCGCGATATGGTCCGTCGAGCGGACTTCGGTCACCCCGGGGAGCGTGCGCAAGGCCGCCATCAGCTCCTCGGTTACGCGGTCGAAACGCAGCCGCAGCAGATATCCGCCGGGAATCGAAGCCTTGAGCTCCTGGGGCGTGCCCTGGGCGATGATCTTGCCGTGATCGATGATGGCCAGACGGTGGCTCAGCGTGTCGGCTTCATCCATGTAGTGGGTGGTCAGAACGATGGTCTTGCCGAGCCCGTTGTAGCCGCGGATGATCTCCCACAGCAGCAGCCGCGTCTGCGGATCGAGACCGGCCGAGGGCTCATCCAGGAAGAGGATCTCGGGATCGTGCATCATGGCGCGGGCGATCGAGAGGCGCTGCATCATGCCGCCGGAAAACGTTCGGACCATGTGGTCGGCGCGGTCGGTCAGCTTGAACTGCTCGAGCAACTCATCGGTGCGCCGGGCGCGCTCGCGCGCGTTCTGGCCGAAATAGGCGCCGTGAAACAACAGAACCTCGCGCGCCGTCAGGGCGAAATCGAGGTTGGGCCGCTGCGCCACCACGCCAATCAGGCGTTTGGCTTTCACCTGTTCCTGCCATATGTCGAAGTCGCCGATGAACGCGCGCCCGCTGGTCGGCCGCGTACGCGTGGTCAGGATCCCGATGGCGGTCGATTTGCCCGCACCGTTCGGCCCCAGCAGGCCGAAGACTTCTCCGGGGCGCATTGCGAGCGAAACGCCGTCGAGCGCCACCACTTCGAACTTTTTCTTCTTCTCCTTGGGCGCGCCGGAGCGCATGGGCGTAAAGGAAAAGCCCGCCCCCCGCGCCGCCATGGGCGGCGGCGTGTCGTATACTTTGCGCACATTCTCCAGGCGAATTCCGATGCCCATCCACTCCCTCCATTCGCTCCTGTCCCCGAAGTTCCTTTACCGCTCCCTCGGACTCAGGACCTTCGAAAAAGGCAGTTGGCAGGCGAAAGCGCCTGCCCCACAAAAACACGCTCCATCAGAGCTGCTCCAGGTGGCGGCGCGCGCGGTCCAGAATGGTGCGGACGCGCTCCGTGCCCGCTCGCCCGGCGGCCCGCAGGCTGGCCTTCATCACCGCCGACAGCGGTCCGAACACCATCATCGTCTCCGGCCCCAGGATCTGTCCCCAGTCCTCGCACTCCTCGGCCCGCTCCCAGATCCGCCGCACTCCTTCGGGATCGCTTTCGAGCGCCTTGCGGCCCGCCTTGGTGAGCTCGTACACGCGCCGTCCGCCGTGCTGCTTGGACCGGATCAGCTCCTCGTCTTCCAGTTGTTGCAGGGTCGGGTAGACGCTTCCCGCGCTGGCGTTGTACACTCCGCCGGACCGCTCCCGCATCTCCTTCATCAACTGATAGCCGTGCTTGGGGTCCTCGCTGAGCAAAGAGAGGATCGCCAGCCGGATCTCGCCCGACTCGAAGAAGCGTCCCCGCCGGCCCAACGCGAAGGCGGCCCAAGGGTAAGCGCCGCCCAGGCCCCAGGATTGCTTGCTCATGATATATCACACGATATATCATGGAGTATATCGGCGCAAGGGGATGGGCCCCCTACGCCTTCTCGGCCTACGGCAGAAGGCCGGCCAGGGGGCCGGCCGCGGACCAGGGGGTCCGCCCCACGGCGGAAGGCCCGAGGCAGAACTCGCGCACGCCTAGGGCAGCGCCGGCGCGGCCTTCGGGTAATCCGGGTTCGCTTTCACTTCCAGGATCTGCGCGGTGTGCCGGGAGGAGTGGGCGGCCAACAGGAGCAGGAGCTGGTACGAATCCATGGGGCCTATCGGTCCCGGTCCTACGTGCACGCGGAGCTCGTCGTTGGTCGTCTTCGCGTACTCGATGGTCTTATCCCGCCGCGCGGTGAACTCGCGCGCCGCATCCGCCGGCGTGGCGAATTTGCCCGAGGGAACGATCGCCTCGGGCGCCGTAGCCTTCCGCGAGCGGTCTTTAATCATGGCGACTATTTTGTGATCGGTATCCGCAGTGGAAGCGTCGGGCCGCGCCACCGCGGGACTCTGCAGCACCTGCTGGGCGCCTTTGAATATGTAGTCCTCGGCCAGGATGATGTGTTCGGCACACTCCTCGGCGGACCAGGCGGTGGGCGCCGGTTTGAATTTCCATTGAGCGGCGGTCAATCCTTCGATGCTCGCCAGCATCTCCTTCTTGGAACTCTGGAGCTGCTCCAGCAGGTATGCGCGCTCCCCCAGGCTCATACCGCCCTCGCCGGCGATCATGGGCGCGGCCGCACACAGCACCACGGCAATCGTTTTGATCATTTCGTCCCTCCCCTTTCCGACAGGCTACCACTGTCGGGGTGCGGTGCGCAGCGTTTACCTCCGGCGCGCGGCGATCACGCGGGGGATTCCCGCCAGGTCCGGTTCCGTGCGCACATCCCGCCAGCCGGCGAACAGCGCGGACACGTGGGCCAGGCTGCCGAAGCCCAGCTCCAGGATGAGCCAGCCCCCGGGGCGCAGCACGCGCGCGGCATCGGCCGCGATGCGGTCGTACAACTCGAAGCCGGTTTCGCCCGCGAAGAGCGCCACGTGCGGCTCCCAATCGCGTACTTCGCGCTGCAAGCCGGACCGCTCGGTGAGGGGCACGTAGGGCGGGTTGGATACCACCAGGTCCATCGTCCCGGCGGCGACTGCCTCCATCACGTCGCAAACCACCAGACCGACGCGCGCGCCCAGCCGCTTCGCATTATCGGCGGCCACCGCCACGGCCGCCGGAGAAATGTCGGTGGCCCACGCTTCGCCGCCCGTTTCCAACTGGAGCGTCACCGCCAGCGCGCCCGAGCCCGTGCCCACGTCGAGCATGCGCCGGGCGCCGGCCGCCGCTTCGAGCGCCATGGCGACCACATGCTCCGTCTCGGGGCGTGGGATCAGAACGTCCGGCGTGACGCGAAATTCGCGCCCGTAGAACTCCTGCCGCCGGGTGATGTATTGCGTCGGTTTGCCCTGCAGGCGCTCGTGCAGGTAGCGGCCGTAGTGCAGCCACTCTACCTCTTTCAACTCCTGTTCGGAGTGGGCATAGAGGTACACCCGCTCCACGCGCATGGCGTGCGCCAGCAACACTTCGGCGGTGAGGCGCGGGACGGCAATCGCGGCATCCTCCAGCAGTTGCGTGCCCTGCCGCAAGGCCGTCTGCGCCGTCATCGAGCCGTCAGACCGCCGCGCCGTTCCGGGCCAGGTTGGTTCGATAGTACGCGGTGAGCGCGTCGAACACCGGGTCCAGCTTGCCGTCCATCACGAAATCCAGTTGATGGAGCGTGAAGCCGATACGGTGGTCGGTCAGGCGGTTTTGCGGGAAGTTGTAGGTGCGGATCTTTTCGCTGCGATCGCCCGAGCCCACCATGGTGCGGCGTTCGGCGCCCACGGCCGCCTGCTGCTTTTCCAACTCCAGTTCGTACAACCGCGAACGCAGCACGCGCTCGGCCTTGGCGCGATTCTTGATTTGCGATTTCTCGTCCTGGCAGGAAACCACCAGTCCGGAGGCCAGATGGGTGATGCGGACCGCCGAGTAGGTGGTGTTCACCGACTGGCCCCCCGGCCCCGAGGAGCAGAACGTGTCGATGCGAATGTCCTTGGGGTCGATTTTGACCTCCACCTCATCGGCTTCCGGAAGCACCGCCACGGTAATCGCCGACGTGTGCACGCGCCCCTGCTGCTCGGTGACCGGCACGCGCTGCACGCGGTGCACCCCGCTCTCGTACTTCAGCCGGCTGTACACCTTGTTCCCGCTGACCAGCGCGATCACTTCCTTCAAGCCGCCCACGGAAGACTCGCTCGAGGAAGTCACTTCCATCTTCCAGCCCTGCGATTCCGCGTAGCGGGAATACATCCGGAAGACCTCGGCGGCAAACAGGGTGGCTTCGTCGCCGCCCGTGCCCGCGCGGATCTCGAGCACCACGTTTTTTTCGTCGTTGGGATCTTTGGGCAGCAGCAGCACGTTGATCTGCTCTTCGACCTTGGCCAGTTCGGGGGCCAGGAGGGCAATCTCCTCCCCGGCCATGGCCCGCAGCTCCGGTTCGCGGTCTTCCAGCATGCCGCGTGCCTGTGCGAGGCCGCTTTCCATTTTCTTCCACTCGCGGTATTTGCCGACAATTTCGGAAAGCTCGCTCTGCGCTTTGGCGATTTTGCGGTACTGCTCCCCGTCGGCGATGACGGCCGGATCGGCCATTTGTTGGGTGAGCTCGTCGAAGCGCTGTTCGAGCTGCTCGAGCTTCTGGACGAATTGCATGGATGTTCAGGCGATGATCAGCTCGCCGCCCTGCGACTCTTCGAGCGCCATAGCGCCTTCGAGCGCGCGGATGGCCACCGCCGCCTGGTCGTCGGCCGGCGGCTTGGTAGTGATGCGCTGCAGCCAGAGACCCGGCGCGGCGATCGCGGCCAGGAACGATCCGCGCCGCCGGGCGGCATAGCGGATCAACTCATAGCTCACCCCCACGATCAGCGGCAGCAGCAGAATGCGCGATACGAACTTCAGCAGAAATCCGTCGAACGGGATGAGCGTATAAACCGGTATGGCGAGAATCATCATCACGAACAGAAAGCTGGTGCCGCAGCGCGGGTAGAA
>JADGNR010000430.1 GCA_017883415.1 Bryobacteraceae bacterium
CTGGAGAGCCGCACCGGCGTGGAAGTGGGCTGCATCTCCACCGGGCCGGAGCGCAACCAGACCATCGTGCGGACCGGCTCGCGTTTTGAAGAGCTGGTGGCGTGACTCCGCCCGAAACCGGATCCCCCGCCGGGCCGTCGCAATAACGTGCGCCTCCTGACGCTGTTGATCTCGATCCCGGCGTTTCTGGCCTCGCAGGATCCGCGCGAGATCGTGCGGCGTTCGGTAGAGCTCGATAAGCGCAACACCGAAATCACCCGCAACTACACCTACCTCCAGCGGCAGGAGCTGCGCCAGTTGGATAGCTCCGGCAAGCTCAAGGACACCGATGCGCACACCTGGGACGTGATGTGGCTGGACGGATCTCCGTATCACCGCATGGTGCTGCACAACGACCAGCCGCTCACCGCCAGAGAGCAGAAGCAGGAAGACGAGAAGCTGCGCAAGAGTACCGAGGCGCGACGCAAGGAATCCGCCGCCGAGCGCGAGCGCCGGCTGGCGGAGTGGGATCGCCGCCAGCAGCGGCAGCGCGAGCCGCTCCGGGAACTGCCCGACGCATTCGACTTCAAACTCGTGGGCCAGGAGCCGCTCAATGGCGGCCAGACCTACGTGATCGACGCCACGCCCAAACCCGGCTACAAGCCGAGGAGTTCCGCCACATCCTACTTTCCCAAGGTGAAAGGCCGGCTGTGGATCGACCAGCACGATTACCAGTGGGTCAAGCTCGAAATGGAGACTCTGGACACGATCACTTTCGGCGGATTTCTGCTGCGCATGGCTAAGGGCGGACGCCTGTCCATCGAGCAGGCGCGCATCAACGACGAAGTCTGGCTGCCCAAGCGAATTTATGGCAAGGGCTCGGCGCGCATCGCGCTCATCAAGGTCCTGCGCGGCGAAATCGTCATGACCTTCAGCGACTACAAGAAGTTCCAGGCGGATTCGCGCATGGTGGAGCGTTAGTGGGGTAGGCCTCCTGGCCTGCCCGCGCCGAAGGCCGCTCCTCAAACTGGGCAGGCCAGGAGGCCTACCCCACTAGCGAAACCCGAACGCGCCCACCGCAATCCCCAGCACGCGGGGATCGGTGGCCGGCCGGAATGGCGGCTCGGTGTGGAAGGTGACGCGCGCCGGGCCGGCGGCGTTCGGCGGCAAGTCCCAGTGCGTGGTCTGCCATCCCGCCGCGGTGAAGCGGCGCGGTTCCAATTCGCGTTCGTCGAGCGAGATGCGCACGGTGACTGGTCCGACTTTTTCCAACAGGCCCGCTCCCACCAGGACGCGCAATTCGAACTGGCGCGCGCCTTGGGGACGCTGCAACCGCGCCGTGGCGGTGGGCGCGATCCAGCGAAAGGCCCCCTCCAGTGGATACCAGCCCTGCTCCAGTTGCCACGGGGGCGCCGCGCCGGCGATATCGATGTAGGAGAGGTCGACCCCCGGCGCCAGGTCCGCGATGTCCAGTCTGTGGGTGGAACGGTTCCAGCTCAATAAGGTGGTCCGGCCGGCGCCGGCGGGGGTAAGGGCCGCCCGGCCGGCGAGCGGCAGCACGTCGAACTTGCCGCCCTTGTAGAAGTACTGCAGCGCGCCTTCGACGCCCCAGTGGTGGTACCCGCCAGGCGTTCCGGCGTACAGGAAAGTAGCGGCCGGCGGCGTGGCGCGGGCATACCGCGCCAGCGTCGCGACCCATTCCCGAGCTTCATCGTCATTGGCCAGCGTTTCGCGGCGCGCGGTGCGCAAGGCATGGTAGTCCAGCGGCAGCCAGGCCAAAAAGAAGACGGCCAGCCACACCGTACGGACGCTCTCCGCGAGCCCGGCGAAAGCTACGGCCAGGCCGGTGAACGGCACGTAACAGTAGGCGCTGAAGAGCCGTCCCGGCAGAAGGAACATCGGCACGAAAAACAGCCCCATCATGGCGAAGCCGAACCAGACGCGCCGGTTGCGCGTGAGCAGCGCCCCCAAAGGCGCCAGGAAGCCCAGAAAGGGAACCAGGAACACGCGCCCCGCATAAAAGACGGTAGTCGTGGCCAGGGCCGCGGGCGTGAAGCGGAAGGAATATTCGTTGTTCCGGTTCGGATTGAGCAGCAGGCCCTGCAGCCCGAAGGAAAGCGAAACCACAAAGAACGGCGCCAGCGTCTTCCAGCGCCGCTTGCCGAACCAGATCTCATAACAGGCCAGAACGAGCGGCAGCATTACCGCCACTTCCTTGGACTTGTAGGCCAGCCAGAACGAGACGAAGCTCAGCACCCAACGCCCCCGCGCATACAGCAGGAGGCTCAGCAGGCAAAAGGTGGCGCACAGCACGTCGAACACATACATCGGTTTCCAGACGGCGTCGAACAGCGCCATGTGGAGCGCGAAGAAAAAACAGCCGGCGGCGGAGGCGAGCGGGGGCGCGCCCAGGCGCCGCATCAGCAGCCATACCAGCCACACGTTCAGGAGATGAAACAGGTGGATCGCCAGGACGTACTTGGGGAAGTGCAGCCCGAACCAGAGCCCGGCCACATGAAAATAGAAGTGGCCCACCGGGCGAAAATTGTCCGGCTCAAACCACGGCGACAACACGCCCTTCAGGTACGCGATGGCGGGGCCATTGGGCGTCCAGCTCAGGTTGTTGATTTCGTCGTCCTGGAAGTAGCCTTTGTAGGCGCCGCGATTCACCACCAGGAACAACGCGGCGAGCAACAGGAACAGGGCCACCCCGGAGCGCTTGGACATGAAGGAACCATTGTACGCGGGAGCGTCGCGGCGCCGCGGCGGGGGTCGGAGTTGCGGGCTTGCGGCGGGTCGCGGGGTGCGGGCTTGCGGCGGGTCGCGGGGTCGCGGGTTGCGGGGTCGCGGGTTGCGGGTTGCGGGGTCGCGGGGTGCGGGGTCGCGGGGTTGCGGCGGGGCGCTCGGTCGCGGCGCGCCGTTATTTCGATTTTTCTTCGCCTGCGCTACACTGAAGCCAATGCGTCTGCTTACAGGCCCCGCCGGCTCCGGCAAGACCACCTTTGTGCTGGAGCAGTTCCGCGCGGCGTTGGGCGCGCACAACGACGCCATCCGCCTGTTGGCGCCCACGGCCACGCTGGCACAGCACCTGCAAAACCGCATCGCGCGCGAGGGGCTGGTCTTTCGCCGCTCTCTGATCCAGACGCTGTCGGGCTTTGTCGACGGCTTTGCCGGCGATATGACCGAGGTCTCCGAGCCGGTCTTGTACCTGCTGGTGGATGGGGCCGCGCGGCGGGTCGCCCGCCCCGAATTTGCGCGCGTGGTCAACCTCCCTGGGTTCTGCGCATCGCTGGCGCGGACCATCGGGGAATTCTCCGCGGCGGGCTGCGACAGCGCGCGCCTGGCCGCGTGCCTGCCGGATACGCCGCTGGGCGCGGCCTTCCTCGCCGTGTACCAGGAGCTGGATCGGGAACTCGAGCGGCGCGGCCTGGCCCTGCGCGGCACACGGCTGGCACGCGCCGCGGAGCGGATCGAAAAAGAGGGACTCGGCCCCATACGGACCATCTGGCTGGATGGATTCTACTCCCTGCCCGATCCCGAACTGCGTTTGATGGGCGCGTTGGGCCGCCATGCGGACCTCACCCTGACGCTCGACGACACCGATCTCACCGCGGCGGCGCGCGCGCGTCTCCAGGCGATGGGCTTCCGCGAAGAACGCGCCGGGCACGCGCGCTCTGCGCCCGCAATCGAGTTGGTGCGTGCGCCCGGCGTGGAGCGGGAGGCGGAAGAGATGGCCCGCCGCATCCTGGCGCAGGCCGCGGGCCGGCCGTTCCGCGAGATAGGGATCGTCGTGCGGGCGCCCGAGACCTATGTCCCGGTCCTCCGATCCACGCTGGAGCGCTTCGCCATACCCGCGCACTTCCACTTCGCATCCCGCCTGGAGGAGCACGCGGCGGTGCGCTTTCTAGCCGGGGCCGTGGACGCCCTGCTGGGCGGATGGGACCATGCCCGAACGCTCGCCGTGCTGCGCCTGGCGCCGCGCTTCGCCGATGCCAACGTCATGGACCGCTTCGACCATGCCGTGCGCGAACAGGTTCCCAACTCCGGGCTCGGTGCATTGAAAGCGCTGGTAGGCGCCGGCGGAGAGCGGTTGCTCCAGACCATCGACGAGTTGGCCGCGCTCGAGGAGTGGCGTTCGTTTACCCTGGTCCCCAAGGACTGGGCCGCGCGCTTGCGCACCTTGCGTACCCTGTTTCGCCCCGCGCGCCCGGGCGAATCCGCGGACCACGAACTGGCGCTGGTCTGGCGCAGCCAGGCGGCGGCGCTCACCCAATTCGACCAGGCCCTGGACGAGGCGGCCGCGGCGCTCGACGCGGTGCACCCTGCGACGCTCGAAGATTTCTGGCGCGCGGTGAAGGCGGTCCTGCGGCTGAAAGGGTTTCGCCTGGCAGACGGACGCCGCAACGTGGTCCACGTGCTCAGCGCAACCGAAGCCCGCCAGTGGGTGCTGCCCGTGATTTTCGTTTGCGGCATGACGGAAAAGCAATTTCCCCAGTTCCACCACCAGGACCCGTTCTTTCCCGATGCCGAACGATGCCGGCTCAACGCGGCCGGCATCCGGGTGCGCACGGCGGCCGATTTCGAGCGCGAAGAGCGGGCGCTGTTCGACTGCGCCCTCACGCGGGCCACCATGGTGGTAACGCTCTCCTATCCGGAGTTCGATGCCCGCGGCGAGCGCAACTTGCCATCGCTCTTCCTCGACGGCCTGGCGGTCGAGGAGCGGGAATGGCGCGCCGTGGCTCCCCGGCCGCGCCATGAGCCGGGGCCGCCGCGCGCGGTCTCGATCCACGCCCCCGGCCTGCTGGTGGCGCTGCGCGAAAGGACTGCGCAGCTTTCGCCGACGGCCCTGGAAGCTTACCTCCAGTGCCCCTTCAAATTCTTCGGCCAGCGCACCCTGCGGCTCAGACCTCCGCCGCCGCGGCCCGAACAGCGGCTCGATTTCCT
>JADGNR010000135.1 GCA_017883415.1 Bryobacteraceae bacterium
CCCACCTGGATCGTGCCGCGGTCCAGCAGTTTAGTCTCGATCACGCGGTCGAGGTCGAGCACCGGAACGCGGACCTGGTATGAAAACGTTCCGTGCGGCGCGCGCAGATTTTCCAGCGTGCCCGAGGCTTGGATCACCGAATCTCCGGTGGTAAGCCTCAGCGCGTTGAGCTCGATCCGGTTGCGCTCCGCGGTCACCGCCAGCGCGACGCCAAACGGCGTGGTGGCCAGGCCCGGCCACGCGAAATCCAGCGGCTGGATGGAAATATCCCCGCGATAGCGCGGGCCGGCTGGATCGTACTGCAGGCGGGCGTTGAGATTCTGCCCGCGCGCCTCGAACGGTGTCTTGATCCGCGCTTCCACCTCGAAGATTCCGTTCTGGAGATGAAACCTCCCGATCTTCATGTCGAGGATGTCTTCCACGGTCGTGGTTTCGCTGTGCTTGTGCAACCGCGGCTTGGGAATATTGGTGCCGCCGTCCGGATAGATGATCAGGTAGATCCGCGGGTCGATCACCTCGAGGTCCCGAATGTCGACGTCGCGTTTGAGCAGGGAAACGATTTTCAGCCCCGCCGCCGCCGAAGCGGCGCGCAGCAGGGGAGGCCGGTCGGGCGGCTCGGTCCCATGGAGCGTGAAGCCCTTCACCTCCGCCCGCAGCTTCCGCCAGTCGAACTGGAATGAGCCGATCTCCACGCGCCCGCCGGTGGCCGTCTCCACCACGCTCACCAGCCGTTGGCGCACCTTGCCGTAGAACCACGCGCTACGCAGCACCAACACGGCGGTCAGGGCCGCGACGAGCAGGCCGCCGGCCAGGAACGCGGCAATCCAGGCAATGCGCTTGCGAGTCACTGGAAAACCTCCTCGTGGAACACCACCTCGGTACGCCGGCGGGCCTCTTTGAGCCAGGTGTCCACGGCCTGGTCCACGCGCTCGCCTGAAATCTTCTGCTCGATCTGGTCGTGGTAGTCCTCGAGCTCCACGGTTTGCCCCGGGCGGGCGGCCTGCGCGGCCGGCTGTACGACTTTATCGAAGTAGTCCCGAATCTCCTGCGCCGTCACCTGGATGCCGGGCCGGAATCGCACCCCGATAAACAGCAGCAGCGTGCGCTGCCAGAACAACTCGTCCTTCAGGTCCTGCTCCGTAATGCCGGCATCGGCCAGCGCACGCCGGTATTCGGCGTCGCCCGGAAAGGAATCTTTCTTGAACTTCTCGATCACCGGCTCCACTTCGGAGGCGGCGGGAACGGGGTAGCGGCTGGTTTCCAGCTCGCGCCGGATGAGTTTCTGCTCCACCATCCGCTCGGCGGCGGCGCGCTTGCCCGCGGGGCTGAAATCCGGTTTGCCCTTGGCTCTGTCCAGGAAAGCGATGACGCGGATCTCGCGGTCGAGATCGCTCTCGGTGATGACCCGATTGCCCACCGAAACGGCGATGCGGTCGATGATATCGGCGCGCGTGAGCGTCCATGCCCACAATGTTGCGCCGATCAATCGCCTTGTCCACGTGCTTCTCAAAACGTCTGTCCTATGGAGAAAAAATATTGAAAATGGCTCACGTTCTGCACCGAGCACTGGTTGGCCACACCGGCGGGAGGCTGGCAGGGCGTGCGTCCCGCGTTGACCAGGTCCTGTTGCGTGCCCTTGAAGCCGAAAAAATACGGCGGATTGATGCTGTAACCCAGGTCCACGCGCAGGGGGCCGACGGGCGTGCGGTAGCGAATGCCGAATCCCACCGAATGCACCATATAGTTAAAATCCTCCGGGTTGGGACTGGTGGGCCCGGTGGGCCGGTCGTGCTGGCGCACGCGAAACGAAATACTTCCCAGGTTGGTATACACATTGCCCGCGTCATGATAGAGCACACCGCCCAGATTTTCGCCGATCAGCGGGAAACGAAGTTCCGTCTGATTGAACAGCAGGGCGTTGCCCCCCAGCGGAAAACCGGTGGAGGTGTCGCGGGGACCGGCCTGTTCCTCCGGAAAGCCGCGGTGCGAAGTGGCGCCGCCGCCGAAAAAGCGCTCGGGAAGGGGAACCGCTACGTCCGGGTCTCCGGCATTGTGGAACGAGTAGATATTGCCGAACTGCGTGCTGCGCGCCAGCACCACCCGCCTGCCGATGGGATAGTACGTTGCGTTGCGCACCAGAAACCGCATGAAATTGGGCTGCGAGCCCAGAAACCGCTCCGCCAGGCCGAGATCCACCGTGGTGTAGATGCCCTTGTGCGGTTCCACGGGATCGTCGCGGCGGTCCTGCACCAGATTGATGGACGCGATTCCCACGCGCACCGGTTGCGAAAGCTGCGGCACCAGGAAGAGCGAGACTTTGAGATTGTTGATGTTCACGTAGCGCCAGGCGTAGCGGTAGAACAACGTGGTGGCCTTGGAGAGCTTCTGCGATAACTGGGCCGAGACTTCTTCGCGCCGGAAGTCGAACGTCCGCACGTCGCGTGAGTTCTCGAACAGTGCCGTGAAGGACACGCCCAGGTCGTCGCGGCCGTCAAATCGCGGCCAGGAGTAGTTGAGCAGAGCGCGCTGATCGATCGTCGAGGCGCGCGTGCGCAAGCTGATGGAGTGCGCCAGCCCCCAGAGGTTGCTGCGCGTGAAGTCGACTGAGACGCGCGGCGAAAAGCCGGTGGCGCCGGCGGGCGCGTCGAAGCAGGTCTGGCATCCGCCGATCCGTCCCAGTTCGGCGCCGAACCCGGTGGCCAGCGAGTACCGCCGCGCCTCGTCCACTTCGTACAACACGTACTTGGAGTCGGTCTCTCCCTCGGGGTCCTGGATGGCGGCATTCACCCGGGCGAAAACACCCAGGCCGTAGAGCCGCCGCTGGGTATCGGTGACGGCGGTAGGCGAAAGCGGATCGCCCGGATTCAGCTCGAAGTTACGATCGACCAGGCTGGGCCGCGTGAACTTCAACCCGCTGGCCAACACCTGCCGCACAAACTGCTGCTTGCCTTCGTTGACCACGAAGTGCAGATCCACCCGGTTGGCCCTGGCTGCCGCCTTCCAACTCCACTGGAACGTGGCGTTGGGGAATCCCTTTACGAAGTACTGCGCCAGAATCGCGTCGCGGTCCACGGCCACGTTGTATTCGCTGAAGGGTTGGCCGGCCACGGAGCTGAGTCTGCCCAGAGTGTCGGCCTTGTCCAGCTTCTCTATGCCGTCGATCTGCAGGTTGTCGACGAAGTATTGCGGCCCTTCCTCGACCGTCAGGAATACCGCGATGTTGTCGGTCTTGCCCCCATAATCGTCCTGCACCCGGTGAGTCACTTTCACGTCCCGGAAGCCGTTGGACTGGTAGAGGTTCACGATGGACTCTTCGTCGTTGCGGAGAAGATTCTCGCTGTAGCGGCCGTGCGGAAACTGGAGAAACGACGCGGGCTGCAGGTACATCCGCTCGCGCAGGACCTCCGTTTGGAAATACCGGTTTCCGGCGATCCGGATCGCCACCAGCTTGTGGCGCAGTCCGGTGTTGACCAGGTAATCGATGGAAGCCCGGTCGTTGGTCACGCGCTGTTCCTTGAATGCCACCTGGGCATCGAAGTAGCCCCCCGATTGGAGGGAATCCTGGAGATTGCGGGCGCCCTCCACCAGCAGATCGTGATCGACCGCATGCTCCTCGAAGATCGGAATGTAGCGCTGCAGCTTCTTCTGCGAGACCTTGGCGCCGATGGTGTGCACTTCGATGCGCGGCCCCGCGTCGATGCGCAGGGTGGGGATGGCGCTGTTGGTGGCCGGCTCGTACTTCATGGAATCGAGCGAGACTTTGGCCTCCAGCCGGTTCTCGCTCCGATAGAGCGAGCGCACGCCATCGAGGCCCTGGCGCACGCGCGCCTGGGTCATGGGCTTCCAGGTGTGAATGATCCAGCGGCGGAATTTGGTGGCGGAGAGAATCTGGTTCGCGTCCACCTTCGTGTCGCCTATGGTCACCGGTGCGGTGAAGCGCGCGCGGAGGCCCTCGGTGAGATCGAAGCGGATGTTCACCTGTTGGTGGCTGCGATCCGTCTCATAATCGAAAACCGGCCGGACCTGGCTCAGAAAAAACCCGTTGCCTTCGAGCAGCCGCTGCATGCCGCTGACCGCCCCCCGCAGGCTGGTTTCGGTGTAAGGCTGGCCGAGGTCGAGCCGCGTGGCATTCTCCAGTTGCCCGCCATTCGGGGGGCTGGATACGCGGCCGCCGATGGAGAGACTGCCGACGAACCAGCTGCTCCTGGTGATAAACCGGATCATCACGCCCGTCCCGTAGGGTTGCGCATCCACCTGAATGTCGGCGTATCTGCCCGTGGCGAACAGCCGCTCGATGCTTGAGCGCACGTCGCCGATGCGCAGCGGCTGGTTGAGCTTCAACGGCAGAATGTCGTGCAGCGCGGCGGGGTCGAGGGGCTGTTCCTTGGGGTCGAACTGAATGGTAAGAATCTGCTGACCCTCGAACTTCTGGTATTGCGCCGGAAGAAGCGGGGGCGCGAGAGCCGCCAGGATAACGAGCGTGACCGAAGGCCAGTAGGCGAGCAGCAATCGCACCATCATCATGATAACGTAAGCCGTTTCCAGCAAGTCCGTCAGGTGGGGCATGCTTGAGCTTGCCCGGACCCTGTTACCATCGGGTGGATGGATGCGGCCGGGCGCGAGCGCTACTCGCGCCAGATCCTGTTTCCGGGAATTGGCGAGCGCGGCCAGGAGGCGCTTCTCGCCGCGCACGCGGTGGTGGTGGGCTGCGGCGCCCTGGGCAGCTTCCACGCCGCCGCTCTGGCGCGGGCCGGGGTGGGCCGGATCACCATCGTCGATCGCGATTACGTGGAGCCCGGCAACCTGCATCGCCAGTGGCTGTTCGAGGAATCCGACGCCGCCGAGGGGCTGCCCAAAGCCGCGGCGGCCGAGCGCCACATGGCCCGCATCAACTCCTCGGTTCGGGCGCGGGGCGTGGTGGCGGACCTCACGGCCTGCAACGCCGCGGAGCTGTTGGGCGGCGCGGGCCTGATTCTGGACGGCACCGACAATTTCGAGGCGCGCTACCTGATCAACGATTTCGCGGTGAGCCGCGGCATCCCCTGGATCTACGGAGCGGCCGTGGGCAGTTACGGCCTCACCATGACGGTGATCCCGGGCCGGACCGCCTGCCTGCGCTGCGTCTACCCCGAGCCGCCCGCCGGCCCGCAGCCCACCTGCGACACCGCGGGCGTGCTGAACGCGATTGTCTCCGCCGTGGCCTCGCTCCAGGTAGCCGATGCGCTCAAGATTCTTTGCGGGCGTCCCGACCTGGTATGCCCCCGCATCACCACGCTCGATGTATGGAGCGGCGGAATCCGCCAGATCGAAGGGCCCGCGCGCGATCCCGATTGCCCCGCCTGCGCGCGCCGCGAATTCCCCTACCTGGAGGAATCGCGCCGCCCGCCAGTCAGCCTGTGCGGGCGCAACGCGGTGCAGATCCACGAGCGCGAGCGCCCCATCGATCTGCTGGAGTTGAGCTCGCGCCTGGCGCCGCTGGGGGAGGTGCGGGTCAACGCGTTCGCGCTGCGCTTTCGTATCGCGCCCTATGAGATGACCATCTTTCCGGACGGACGGGCGATCGTCAAAGGCACCAGCGATCTGGGCGTGGCGCGGAGTCTGTATGCGCGCTATGTGGGGTGAGGGGTCAACAAGTGGGGCGGCCAATCCTGGCCGCAGCCGGCTTTCAGCCGGCTGAGCCCGCTCGAAAGCGGGCTCGCGGGCTGGATAGCCCGCCCCACATTCGATCCGATTACTTCTAATCCTTAACGGAGGGCGTCCCAGAGATGAGAAGTGTCGAAGTTCACGATGTCGCCGACGATCTCCACTTTGCCGATCCAGGCGCCTTTCGGCGATTTCCATGACTTCTTCTTTACCGGTTGCAGAGTCGCCGCCGGACGGCCGCGCTTGGCTGTCCGCTCCGTTCCCGTGACCACGCGGTTTCTCATAGGGCGCTCAATAGGGCGGCGTCAGGCGGTCGTATTCGAAGCGCGCCGGGTCGAGACCGCGCGCCCGCAACATACGCGCGCACTCGGCGAGCGAATCGCCGATCGCTTCGATGCGCCGCAGCGGCAGCGTCGCGGGCGAGTAAATCTCCAGGGCCACGAACTTGCCGGTAAGAGCCCGGCGCTCCTCCAGGGTCAACCGGTCGGGTGAGCGGCCCAGGGTGCGGGCGGAGTCTTGCGCGGCAGCGGCCATGATTTAGCTTACAGCTTTCAGCGATCGGCTATCAGCTATCAGCTTTAAACTCGGCTCCGCTCGGCTGATAGCTGATAGCTGATAGCTGAAAGCTGAAAGCTGATAGCTGATAGCTGATAGCTGAGAGCTTCTCTTTTCTAATGCCGCCCTCCGCCGCCCGAATGATGTTTCGGCCGCTTCATGACGAACAACAGCGGCAGGACCAGCAGGAAGACCACCGCCATTGCCTGGAAGGTATCCACAAAGGAAACCATGGCCGCCTGCCGCTCCACCATTCCCCACATCGCCACGTAGGATTGGCGCACGGCGGTGACGGGGTCGGAGCCGTGCGCCATCATGGTGGCTTGCAAGCGCTGGGCCAGCGCCTGCGCCTGCGGGTTGTAGGCCGTAACATTCGCGCCCAGCAGGGTGGTATGGAACTGCTCGCGGCGGAACAGGAAGGTGGTGGCGCTGGCGATGCCGATGCTGCCGCCGATGTTGCGCATCAGGTTGAACATACTGGTGGCGTTGCCCATCTCCTCCTTGGGAATCGGGTCCATGGTGGCGGTGGTGAGCGGCACGAACAGCATGGCCAGCGACGCACCCTGAATGAACTGGGGCCAGAAGATGTCCCAGTAGCCGGCATTCAGGTTCAGCCGCGAGAGCGAGTACAGGGTCCACGAGGCTCCCACCAGTCCCACCGCCAGCACCTTGCGCGGATCGAACCGGCCGAGCACCGTGCCCACCACCGGCATCATGAGGAACGATCCCAGACCGCGCGGAGCCATGGCGAGTCCCGCGTTCAACGCCGGGTATCCCAACAGGGTTTGCAGGAAGATGGGCACCAGCAGCAAGCTCCCATAGAGCACGAAGCCGAGCACGGTCATGAGAAACACGCCCGCGCTGTAGGTGCGCACCTTGAAGACGCGCAGATGCACTACCGGATCGCGGGTGTGGATTTCGCGGCGGATGAACAGGGCGATGCCCACCGCCGCGACCACCGCCAGCACGGTGATCCAGCGGGAGGCGAACCAGTCTTCCTCCTGCCCTTTATCGAGCAGCACCTGCAACGCGCCCACGCCCACCGCCAGCATGCCGATACCCCAGTAATCGATGCCGCGGTCGGAGCGGCGGATGTACGGGGGGTCGAAAATGAACAGGCGGGTCATGACGATCGACGCCAGGCCCACGGGAATGTTGATGTAGAAGACCCAGCGCCAACTGTAGTTGTCGGTCAGCCATCCGCCGATCACGGGCCCGAGCATGGGGGCCACCACGATGCCCAGTCCCCAGAAGGCCATGGCCTTGCCGCGATCTTTCGGCGGGAAGGCCTCCAGCATCACCGCCTGGGAAAGCGGTTGCAGCGCTCCTCCGGTGGCGCCCTGGATCACGCGGCAAAAGATCAGCATCGCGAGGCTCTGCGCCAACCCGCAAAAGAACGACGCCACGGTGAATCCCACCACGGCCCCGATGAGCATGCGCTTGCGTCCGAAATAGTTGGCCAGCCATCCGGTCATGGGCAGAACAATGGCGTTGGCCACCAGGTACGATGTCAGCGCCCAGGCGGCTTCGTCCACGCTGACCGAAAGGCTCCCCGCGATGTGCGGCAGCGAGACATTCACCACCGTGGTGTCCAGCACCTCCATGAAGGTGGCGAACATCACGGCGGTGGCGACGATCCACGGGTTGACCTGCGGGTGCAACTCGGCGGTAGACGGCATCAGAGATACCGCCGGATCTCCCCGGCCACCAGTTCGGGGCACTCCATGGGGATGAAATGGTTATTGTCGGGGAGGAACACATCGCGGCCTCGCTGGAATTTGGACGCGAGGTCCGGCGCGGTGGGCGAGGAACTGAGGTCGAATACGCCCAGCCGCGGCCTGGCGCCGGCGCGCAGCACGGTGACGGGTTGGAGGATCGATGGGATCTGCGGGTAGAGGTTCGCGTCCAGCGCGTTGGACCCGCGGTAAATGGAAGCCTCCAGGCCGGGTGGGCAAGCCAGCGTAAATCGGCCATTCCAGGGCAGGAGCGCGAACGCGCAGTAGCTTTCCAGCGCCTCCGGCCGCCAGCTTCGAAACGGCGGGCGCGTGCGAAAGCTCTCGAGCATCTCGGCGGGCGAATGCCAGCGCTCGCGGCGCCGTTCGATGTGGGAAACGTCGGGCGGGCCCGCGCGGTAATACTCGGTAGGGAAAATCACGGGGTCGACCAGCAGCAAGGCGGCGAAAGTCCGGGGACGGGCCGCCACAGCCGACACCAGGGCGTGTCCGCCCATGGAATGGCCGATGCCGATGGCGTCGCGCACGTCCCAGTGCTCCGCCACGGCGATGAGGTCCTCTCCGAACAAGGGCCAGGGAATGGGGGGCTCCGGCTTGAAGCTGCGGCCGTGCCCGCGAAAGTCGAGCGCCAGGCGCCGCCGGCCGGGAAACATGCGGACGATCTGGTCCCAGGAGCGGCCATGAAACCCGGTGGCGTGCGCAAACACGAGCGCCGGGTCCTGGCCGGGCCACTCCCACACCGCGAGTTCCAGGCCCTTGGCGGATACGATTTTCAAGCCCGGCGACTCAGCTTCCGTTCCCACGTCCGCATTGTCGCATGGCCCGGCGGGGGGACCCGCGCTATCGTCCGCTCTTGCCGGGCGCCGTCTTGTTTTTCGGATTCGCTTTGAGCGGAATGGGCTTCTTAATCCGCTCGACCTTCCACGTCCGAATCACGTTGGGATGGTGCGGCCGATCCATACGAGAACTATCTTCTCACTTCTGGCGCCCCGGATCGTTCAGGAAGCTGATGAGATCGCCGATATCGGAGGGCTCCAGAATGGGCCATTCGATACCCAGCCGTTCGGCGCGCGCCCGCATCGCCGGTCCGTGGCTCCAGAGCGCGGTCGCCAGCGATACGGTGGTGAACGTCTCGGCGCCCGCCCGCAGTTTGGGGCCTTCGTGCGTGCCTTCCGCCTTGGCGCCGTGGCAGCGGGCGCAACCCCGCTCCGTGAAGACGCGCTCGCCCAGAAATGGAGATCCGGTTGGCTCGAAATAGCGCAGGCTGACGAGGAAGGTCAGGACATCGGCGATTTCGTCGCCTTCGAGCGTGGGTGTCCAGGCGGCCGGACTGGGCGCATGAGCGAGCATCGCGGGAGCGTGGTTCCAAAGGACCGCGGCAAACTGCGCCGGCGTATGAGGAAGATCGTGATCCGGCCCCAGTTCCGGACCAACGTGCCCGCCGGTGGCGCGGACCGAATGGCATGGCATGCATTTGGCCTGGAAAACCTGCCACCCCCGATCCGCGCTGGCGCGCAACAGGTTGCCACCGGCTGCCGCGGCTCCCCGGGTTCGGCCCGCGTACGCAATCAGGTCGTTCATCTCTTCGCCCCTAAACTGGGGCCACGAGCCCATCTCGCGGGTAATCGGGCCGACCATGGCCTGGGCGTGATTCCACATGGCGCGCATCCAGGCGCCGGCATCTCCCGCAGAGGCCGCCTGGGACAGGTCGGGCGCGAGATGGCCCCCGTCGGCTCCGAGAGAATGGCAGCGGGCACACCCCTTGGCCGCGAACACCCGCTTGCCCGCGGCCGCATCCCCCGGGCGTTCGGCCGTTCCCGCCTGGTACAGGAACGCGAGGATGTGCGCCATCTCCTCCTGGTTGAGCCGTGGATTTTGGTTGCCGCGCATCTGCCGCCACATGCCCGGGGCATGGTTCCAGAGCACCGTGGCCAGCCATCCCATGGCCGGTGTGCCGGGGTGGATCCCGCTGAGATCGGGCGCCACTCGCCCGCCCGAGCCATTGACGGAATGGCAGATGGAGCAGTGCTTCGCCCCGAAAAACAGGGCGGCGCCCTTTTCCGGATCGCCGATCACGTAGAGGGCGTGCCGCGCCGGGACGGGTTGGTGCTCCCGCGCCACGATGGTAATCAGGCCGGTGGTGGCCAGCACCGCCGCAACAATCCAGAACAGGAACTGTTGGCGTTTGCTGAACCCGGCCATACGTCGGGTGCTTGCACGTATCGCACCACCGCCCTAAGCCTCTCCCCGAGCGTGATGTTCTGTCGCACGCCAAGCGCGCCTTCGGCGCGGAGACAGGCCGGGAGGCCTACTCCACTCGTCGCAAAACGGGACACCGTACGACTATCGGACACTCTGGCGGGAATCAGACCTGATATTGCCGCAACTTTCGGTAGAGGGTATCGCGCGAGATCCCGAGCAACGAGGCGGCCTTGGTGCGGTTGCCCTCCGAGACGCGCAGGGCCTGCTGGATGGTCAGCCTCTCCATTTGCTCCATGGAAAAGGATTCGCTCATTTTCGCGGGCACGGCGGGCGCTGGCGCGCCGGCGCCGAGCAACGGCTTCAGGTCCTTGTCGGTGATGATTTGCGGGTTGCTGGTGGATACGGCCGAGGCGCTTTCCACCAGGTTTTCCAACTCCCGGACATTGCCGGGAAACGAGTAGCCGAGAAGGAGTTCGAGCGCGGGCCTCGATAAGGAGATTTCCCGGCCGTAACGCCGCGAAAGCCGCCCCGCAAAGTGCTGGGAAAGGACCAGAATATCCTCCGGCCGGGCGCGTAGCGGCGGCATTTCCAGGACAATGGTGGCGATGCGGAAATAGAGATCTTCGCGCAATAACGTCGACCGCAGCTCGCTCAGGCTGCGATTGGTGGCGGCCACCACGCGCACGTCCACCTGGACCGGCCGGGTGCTGCCCACCGGCCGCAATTCGCCCTCCTGCAGGACGCGGAGCAGTTTCACCTGGACGTCTTTGGGCATTTCGCCGATCTCATCGAGAAAGACGGTACCGCCCGAAGCCGCGGAAAAAATACCGGGGGCATCGGCGTGCGCGCCGGTGAAGGCGCCCTTGCGGAAGCCAAACAGCTCGCTTTCCACCAGGTCGCGCGGCAGCGCGCCGCAGTTCACGGCGACAAACGGCATACGCGCGCGCGGGCTGGCGTCGTGCATGGCGCGCGACAGCATCTCTTTGCCGGTCCCGGTCTCGCCCAGCACCAGCACCGAAGCGTCGGTGGCGGCCGCCAAACGGGCGCGCTCGATCACCCGTTCCATCGCCGGAGACAAGCTGACAATGTTCTCGAAGCACGGATGCCGCTCCAGCTTTTTTTCGAGCTGCGCCACCCGTTCGCGCAGTTCCACGACCTCCATCAGGCGGGCGATCTTCTTACGGACCGCCTCGTAGTCGAACGGCTTGGTCACGTAGTCCTCGGCGCCCCGCTTGATGGCGTCCACGGCGGTCTCGATGGTGCCGTAGCCGGTCATGATGACGACCGAGAGCTCGGGGCTGCGCCGGCGCAACTCGTCGGTGAGCGCCAGGCCGTCGGTAACGGGCATGATGAGATCGACCAGGGCCAGCGAGATGCGGGGATTGGCGGCATGCACGGCCAGCGCCTCGGCCGCCGACAGGGCCACTTCCACGTTGTAGCCTTCGTGGACAAGGAACTCCTTCAGGGTCGAAGCCAGGCTGGCGTCGTCGTCCACCACCAGGATCCAGGCGCCGTGCGTTGGATTGCCGCTTTTCATTGGGCCACCCGTGGCGCGCCTTCGGCGTGGGGGCCGCCCGGGAGGCCTACCCCACTTTCGGCCAGCGGCAGATCCACGAAGGCGGTGGTGCCGCGGCCCAGCTCGCTTTCGATTTCAATGGTTCCGCCGTGTTCCAGGACCACGTTCCTGGCGATCGCCAATCCCAGGCCGGTTCCCTTGCCGGGCCCCTTGGTGGTGAAGAACGGTTCGAAGACATGCTCCCGCTGGGCTTTCCCGATGCCGCAGCCGTTATCGCGCACCGCGAAACCGGCGTGGCCGGGGGAAGCCTGCCGGCAGAACACCCGAATCTCCCCGCCCGGCGATACCGCATCGAGCGCGTTGCTCAGCAGGATGAGCAGCAGGGTTTCCAAAAGGTTGCGGTCGGCATACACCTGCCGGCCCCGCGCCGGGCATGCGTCCACCAGTAGCGTGGCGCGCTTGGACTGGATGGCCGGTAGAAAAAAACTGGCCACGGATTCCACGATCGCGCCCAGGTCCTCCGCTTGCTTTTGCACGGGGGTCGCGCGCGTGAACTCCAGCAGGCGCTGCACAAAGTGGCGGCAGAAATTCAGCCCTTCCTCGATGCGCGCCACGTCCTCGACGAACGCGCCTTCCGTGGCGCGCTGGCGCATCAATTGCACGCGGATCAGCAGCGCCGCCAGCGGGGAGTTCAAATGGTGGGCCGTGCCCGCGGCCATTTTGCCCATGCTGGCGAGCTTCTCGATTTGCAGCATGCGCTCGCGCCAGCGGACGCGCTCGCGGATATCCGAGGTGACCTCGAGAAAATACATGGGCATGGAGGGTTCGCGGTAGGGCAGCAGGCTGAGTTGCACCTCGAACGGCTCGTCGTCTTTGGCGAGACGCAGGGTTTCCACGTCGAGCACCGGCTGGCCGCGCTCCACCCGCCCCATGAACTCCGCCAGCTCGGCGGTCTTCGCGGGGGGCACAATGGGGAGAGGCTGGCCGCAGATTTCCGCCTTGGAAAAGCCATACATGCGCTCCGCCGACGCGTTCCATTCCTGCACCGACAGGCTGGAGTCGTAGAGCACGACCGCGCCCGGAAAGGCCTCCAGCAGGCCGCGGTACCGCTCCCGCGAGCGCCGCAGGTCTTCCTCGCTCTTGCGCCTCTGCCGCAGCACAAACCAGGCTGCCCAGAACGCCAGCAGGAGCGAGGATGCCACGCCGCGCGTGACGTAGAGGTAGTGCAGAGTCAGGTAATTCGCGTCGCGAAAAAAGCGGTTTTCGGCCAGCTCCCAGGCGGCCGCCACCACCGACACAATGGTGATGCTGGAGAGCGTGAGTGTCGCCCAGAACCAACGCTTCTCGCCCATGAATCCGCCTATGGTAGCACCGGTTGCCGCGCGTGCGGCGGCGCGGGTTGCAGCGCGGCCTGGGGCGCAAGCGGCGCGGGCGGCGGTGCCGGCGGCTGTGCGGGTTGCGGAGCGGGTTGCGGAGCGGGTTGCGGAGCGGGCTGGGGCACGGGCGGCGGAGCGGGTTGGGGCGCGGGCAGCGGCGCGGGTTGCAGCGCGGGCGGCGGCGCAAGCGGAGCGGG
>JADGNR010000136.1 GCA_017883415.1 Bryobacteraceae bacterium
ATACAATTATCATTCGATATTAAGGTCCTAATACGTATAGATCTTGTGTAATTACACGGCAGTTTCTGGGGCCGGGGGCAGGCCGGGAGGCAGGGTCGAGGGCAGGGCCGGGGCAAGGCCGGGAGGCAGGGTCGAGGGCAGGCCGGGGCAGGGTCGAGGGCAGGGCCGGGAGGCAGGGTCGAGGGCAGGGCCGGGGCAGGCACGGACGCGGGGCCGGCGGGATGCCGGCGGGGGGGGCGGAGTGGCGGCGGGCCGCTACGGCCGCGCGAAGCGCAGCACGGCGCCCAAGGTGCCGGCGTTCATCCCCTGCAAGACGTGGATCATCTTCTGCCACAGGCGCGCGGTGAGAAACGCATCGTCGAGCGCGTGGTGCGCCTCCTGGTAGTCCAGTTTGTAGGCCTCGGCTACGGTCGGCAGGTCGAGGTGTTCCAGTTGATGGACCAGGCTTTCGGAGCTGGCCGTGTGGCGCAGGATCCAGCGATGCACGCGCGCCGTGTCGATGGCCGGGCTATCGAGGGAATGGCCGGTGCCGCTCATCTCCTTGCGCAGCACGTGCAGGTCGATGGACACGAAATGGCCCACCAGCACCGCACCCTGGAGGAAGGCACGCAACTCGTTCAGCACCTGCGCCATCGGTTCTCCGTTTTCCACGTCGCAAGGCCGCAGCTTGTGGATCGGCACGCCGGCCCCCGGCACGGCCACGCCCGGATTCACCACCTTGTAAAACTGTTGGTTCAGCCGGATCTTGGCCCCATCCATGGCGATGGCGCCGATCGAGAGCAGGCGATTGCGCCGGCTGTCGAGCGAGGTCAGCTCGGTATCGACGACCGCGTAGCGCAGGGAATCGAGCCGGGCGTTGTTCGCCGGAGCCGGTGCGGCGCTTTCGTTGGCGCGCGAAAATCCGAGCCAGCGCCGCATCTCACCGGCCCAACTGGGACCACTCCGGAGAGCGGAACTTCGCTTCGATCTGCGACTGCACCCGCGCAATGGTCTGAAACGCCTGCTTCATCGTTCCCTTTTGCAGATTGGTCAGTGTCTCGGGCCGGATATAGTTGCCGGGCGTCTTTCCGGCGCGCGCCTGCCGCAACTGGCCCTCCAGGCGCAGCAGCGTCAGAAATTCGAAGCCGGCGCGCAAGTCCTTGAGCAGCGCCTGGTCCTGGCCGGGCAGCGATTCCAGCGCCACCAGCCGGTCCACCGTATTGGTTTGCGCCACCCCCGCGTCCAATGCCAGCAGACGCGCCGCGTTCACGATCGGTCCGGTACCGTACAGCTTGATATCGAGCTGATTCTTGTGTTCGCCGGTCCGCTCCACCACCAGGGTCCGGAAAAAACCGAGCGGCGGTTTGTGGTCGACGGAAACGTAGGCCAGCACCGATTTGAAAAAAGCCCCGGTCTTGAGCCGTTCCCGGATGTGTGCCGCCAGCGACTGGTAGAGCGAGAAGTCGCCGGCCACCGGGCGCAGGTCGAAGAAGATCAGCGCATGCTCGGCGGTGCGGCGCGTGGCGTCGGCGATCCACGCGGAAAAGTAGCCTTGCCAAACGCGCACCGGCTGGCGCCATTGCGGGTTGCTGGCCATGTAGTTGCCTTCGCAGGGCGGGTAGCCGCAGCGCGCCAGCGCGTCCTGGGCGAAGGAGGCGAGGCGCCTGAAGTAATCCTCCACTTCCGGCTGTCCCGCGCCCGCGTCGGCATAGATGAGGGCGTTGTCCTGGTCGGTCTTGAACGTCTGCTCGGCGCGGCCGTCGCTGCCCGCGGTGACCCAACAGTAGGGCACGGGCGCCCGGCCCAGATCGATGCGGGCCAACTCCAGGATCTTGCCCATTACCCGGTCATTCACCTCGGCCACAACGCGCGTGATGTGGCTGGCCGTGGCGCCTTCGCGCATGAGCAGCGGCAGCAGGTCGCCGACGCGCTTCTGCGCCGCGGCCAGGCCTTCCACGGTCTGCTGGTGCTCCACGTGCCGGACCAGGTTGAGGGGCGACTTCCCTTGCAGCACCATCAGGTCGTGGTTACCGATCACGCCCGCGGGCTGTCCGTTCTCGGTCACCAGCACATGATGGATATCGTGGCTGAGCATGGCCAGCAGCGCCTGGAACACAATCTGCCCGCGCTCGACGGCGACCACCGGCGAACTCATGATGGTGTCCACCGGACGGTCGAGCGGGGCGCCGCGCGCCACGACCTTGGCGGCGAAATCCTTGTCGGTCACAATTCCGGCGGCCACACCGTCGGCGTCCACCACGAACAGGCAGGTAGCACCGGCCGCCGACATGATCCGCGCCGCCTCCTGGATGGCGGTGCTCCGCGTACAAACCACGGCCCGATCGGAGACCACGTCGCCCACCGAAAGCGAATACAGCAGCCGCTCGCCATCGCCCATCAGCCGGGTCTGCTCGCGCAGCTCGTTGAGGCTGCGGTCCAGGCAGCGGGTCAGCGAAGTGCGGAGAAAATAGTCGGCCATTTCGGCGTGGCGGGACATCAGGTCCTGCACGCTGTCAGACGGCATGCTGTAGCACAGCGTGTCTTCGAGGGCGCTCACATCCAGCCGGGCCATATCGCGGCCCATGAGAGAGAGCAGGCCGAATATTTCGCCTTCGCTGCGCACGTCGAGGATCAGCTCCTTGCCCACCGCGGTGCGGAAGGAGAGCTTCACGCCCCCTCGCTGCACGATATAGAGCGTATCAGCCGCCTGGGGACCGGCCCTGAGAATCACCGTGTCCTTGGGGAAATACTCCAGGGTCATGCGATGGGCCAGCGCGGCCAGTTCGGAGCGGGGCAGAAACTGAAAAGGCGGCACGCGCTCGAGGAAAGCAACTACCGCGCCGGTAACGATCGATGTGGAAGAAGAACCCATTTTGATTGGGCAGGCCGGGAGGCCTACCCCACTATTCCTCCTGCGCGCTCAGGCGGGCGATCACCGACAGATCCTCAAGGGTGGTGGTATCGCCTTTCACTTCGCCGCCGGCGGCGATTTCCTTCAGCAGGCGGCGCGTGATCTTGCCGCTGCGGGTTTTGGGCAGTTCGTCGGAGAAGCGCACGTCGTCCGGCTTGGCCAGCGATCCAATCTCCTTGGCCACCCAGGCGCGCAACTCGTTCTTCAATTCCTCGCTGGGCGCGTTGCCCGATTTCAAAGTGACGAAGGCGGCGATCGCCTGTCCCCGGAAGTCATCCAGCCGGGCCACGACGGCCGCCTCGGCGACCTTGGGATGCGCCACCAGGGCCGATTCCACCTCCATGGTGCTGAGGCGGTGACCCGACACGGTGATGACATCGTCGATGCGGCCCATGATCCAGAAATAGCCGTCTTCGTCCTTGCGGGCGCCGTCCCCGGTGAAGTACATCCCGGGAATCTGCGACCAGTACTGCTCCACGTAGCGCTGGGGATCGCCATAGATGGTGCGCAGCATGGCCGGCCACGGCTGCTTGACGACCAGATAGCCTCCGCCGCCGGGCGGCACGGGCTCCCCCTCGCGGGTGACGACATCGGCAATGACCCCGGGCAGGGCGCGCGTGGCCGAGCCCGGCTTCAGGGGCGTGGCGCCGGGAAGCGGCGCGATCATGATCATGCCGGTTTCGGTCTGCCACCAGGTGTCGACGATGGGGCACCGGTTTCGTCCGATATTCTCGCGGTACCACATCCAGGCTTCGGGATTGATCGGCTCCCCCACGGTTCCGAGCAGGCGCAGGCTCTTCATGGCATGCTTGAGCGGCCATTCGGCGCCGAACCGCATGAAGGCGCGGATGGCCGTCGGCGCGGTGTAGAACACGTTGACCTTGTGCCGCTCGATGACCCGCCAGAAGCGGTCCGGTTCCGGAAAGTTGGGCGCCCCTTCGTACATCAGGCTGGTGGCGCCGTTCTGCAACGGCCCGTAGAGGACATAGCTGTGCCCCGTGACCCACCCGAGATCGGCGGTGCACCAGAAGACATCCTCGTCCTTCAGGTCGAAGACCCATTTGGCGGTAATGTAGGTTCCCACCGAATAGCCGCCGGTGGTGTGCAGGATGCCCTTGGGCTTGCCCGTGGTGCCGGAGGTATACAGCAGGTAGAGCGGATGCTCGGAGTCGAGCGGCTCGGCGGGGCACTCGTCCGATGCGTGGGCCATCAATTCGTGCCACCAGTGATCGCGCCCGCCGAACATGGTTTGCGGCGTTCCGGTGCGCTGGAAGACGATGACGTTCTTCACCGAGGGGCAGGAGGGGACGGCCTCATCCACAGCGGGCTTCAGTTTCACTTCCGCGCCGCGGCGGAAGGAGCCGTCCTGCGTGATCACCAGGCAGGCCTGGGAATCGGTGATGCGGTCCACCAGCGCATGGGCCGAAAAGCCGCCGAAGATCACGGTGTGGAGCGCCCCGATGCGGGCGCAGGCCAGCATGGCGATGGGCAGCGCGGGGCACATGCCCATATAAATGGCGACACGGTCTCCCTTATTGACGCCCAGCGACTTCAGCACATTGGCGAACTTCGACACTTCGAGCAGCAATTGCTGATAGGTGAGCGTCTGCACTTCCCCCGTCTCGCCCTCCCAGATGAGGGCGGCCTTATTGCGCCGCCAGGTCGCGACATGACGGTCGAGGCAGTTGTAGGAGAGATTGATCTCGCCGCCCGAGAACCATTTGGCCCACGGGCAATTCCATTCGCACACCTTGTCCCAGGGCTTGAACCAGTGCAGTTCGGCAGCGATCCCGCCCCAGAACTTCTCCGGATCGGTCTCGGCCTCTTGATAAAGGCGCTCGTAGTCGGCCATGCTTTGGATGTGCGCCGTGGAGCGGAAGGCGCCGGAACATTCGAACACGCGTTTTTCGGTGAGAACGGAATCGATGTTTCCTTGCGTGGACATAACAGTTCCTTTCAAGCCCTCTCTGAAACCTACATCTTATAACCGCCGAGACGCCGAGGCGCAGAGAAATCCATGGGATCTTTCTTCTCGGCGTCTCAGCGTCCCGGCGGTGAAATAATTAGTGAGCCGTGGCGTTCTCCGCCCCCATACCGGTCACCGCCCTGACCACCAGTTCGGTGTACCTGGCCTCGGCTTCCGGATCCTGGCGGCTCACCAGCGTGCCCAGAATCGCCCCGAGGAAGCCCACCGGAATGCTGATAATGCCCGGATTCTCCAGCGGGAACAGGGGCTTCATCTGGATCAGGTGGCGGGCCGCCCCGGCGACCGTGGGCGTGTCCACCCCCATGATGCTGGGGCTGACTACGATCAACGCCAGAGAGCTGATCAGGCCGGCAGCTAACCCCGAAACCGCGCCTTCGGTGGTGAACCGCTTCCAGAAAAGCGAGAGCACAATCACCGGCAGGTTGGCCGACGCCGCCACGGCAAAGGCCAGCGCCACCAGGAAGGCGACGTTGAACGCCGGCCCCAGGACGATGGCGATGGCGATGGCCGCCGCGCCCACCACGAACGCCGTGATGCGGGCCACTTTGACTTCCGCCTGCGGATTGCGCAGCTTCCCGTGGCGAATCACGTTGGCGTAGAAATCGTGCGCAAACGAAGTGGAAGCGCTGATGGTGAGCCCCGCCACCACCGCCAGAATCGTGGCGAAGGCGATCGAGGAGATGAAGGCGAAGAAGATGTCGCCTCCCAGGTTCTGCGCCAGCAGCGGAGCGCTCATGTTGGTGCCGCCGTTCCGGGCGATGAATCCCTTCCCCAGAATGGTGGCCGCGCCGAAACCCAGGAAGGTGGTCATGAGGTAGAAGGAGCCGATGATGACCATGGCCCACACCACGCTGACGCGCGCCGTCCGTGCGTCCGGCAAGGTGTAAAACCGCACCAGGATGTGGGGCAGCCCGGCCGCGCCGAAGATCAGCGCCAGCCCCAGCGAGATCAGGTCCAGGGCGCCGTAGGGAGGCTTATAGCGCAGGCCCGGGTTCAGGAAGTTGACCACCTTGCCGCCATCCTGGACGTGGGCGATAGCGTTAAAGAAATTGGCGAAGCTAAAGCCGAAGTGCGCCATCACCAGAATGCTCATCAGGATGGCGCCGCTCATCAGCAGAATCGCCTTGATAATCTGCACCCACGTCGTGGCTAGCATCCCGCCGAACACCACGTAGGAGACCATCAGCACCCCGACCATCACCACCGCCCAGTTGAAGGTGATCCCCGATCCTCTCAGCAGCAGGGCGACCAAGGTCCCGGCGCCGACCATCTGCGCAATCATGTAGAAGGTGCTGACCGTGAGCGTGCTCAGCGCCGCCATGGCGCGCACCGGGCGCGGCCGCAGGCGGTAGGCCAGCACGTCCGCCATGGTGTACTTTCCGGCGTTGCGGAGCGGCTCGGCCACGATCAGCAGCACGGTCAGGTAAGCCACCAGCCAGCCCACCGAATAGAGGAAACCGTCATAGCCCTGGAAGGCGATCATGCCGGCGATCCCGAGGAACGAGGCCGCGCTCAGATAATCGCCGGCTACGGCGAGCCCATTCTGCCAGCCGGCGATACGGCGTCCGGCGGCGAAGTACGCACTGGCGCCGGCGGAGCGTTTCGCCGCCCAGTAATCGATCATCGCCGTGATGGCGATGAACACCAGGAACATGACGAAGGGCGTGGACATTCCGGTCTCTACTTGTCTTTGCCGGGTTCGAGTTGGGACAGAACTCTCTTGCCCATGGCGTCAAACCGGTCGGCCGCCCGCATATACCGCCAGGCGATTGCCCAGGCGACGACAAACTGCGAGAGCGCGAAAACATACGCCAGGTTTACCACGCCGATCACTGGCTTCTTCATCAAATCCGGGGCGTAGCCCACCAGGACCGGCAAGGCGAAGTAGTAAACGATGAAGAATATGGTGGCGGGGACAATGAAACGCGCCTTGGCCGCCTGGAGATTCTTGAACTCCTTGTTTGCCGCGACCCGGTCCCACTCGGTGGAGGGCGTCGGGGAGTCTGGGTTGACTGCCATAGTACGGCCCCGGATCCGTCGTAGTTGTTCTTCGCCGCGCATGCCGAAGCCCGGTTCACCAACCGGGGGCCCGGCACACGCGCAATCGAAGAGGCGGGGAGTTCCCAGCCGGCCATCGCCGAGGTGTGGAACTCCCCGCCGGCGTTGGTGTTACTCCTGGCTCCCGAACTGCTTGAGATCTTCCGGGCCTTCCTGCAATTCGACCTTCTCTTTTCCTTGGACCAGTTCCCGGACCTGTTCCACGATATCGGGATTGGCCAAGGTGGTGATGTCCCCGGTGTTCATACGGTTGGTAATGGCCGAAAGCACCCGGCGCATGAGCTTGCCGGAGCGAGTCTTGGGCATATCCGGAACAATATGGATCGCTTTCGGCCGGGCGATCTTGCCGATAATGGTCTCAATGGCTTTCTGGACCTTGTCGACGATCTCCTGGCTGGGTTGCAGGCCGGGCCGCAGGCAGATATACACCTCGGGCACGCGGCCCTTGATCTCGTCCACCGCGGGCACCACCGCCGCCTCGGCAATCTCGGGGACGGTCAGGCAGGCGGATTCGATCTCTTTGGTCCCCAGCCGGTGACCGGCCACGTTGATCACATCGTCCACTCTGCCCAGAATGCGGAAATACCCGTCCGCGGCCAGCATGGCGCCGTCGGAAGCAAAATAGGGCCAGTCATGCCAGTCTTTGCTATTGCGGTTCTTGCAATACTTGTCGTAGTACACATCGACGAAGCGCTTATGATCATTCCAGATGGTCTGCATGATCCCCGGCCAGGGATTGCGAATGCAGATATTGCCGGCCTTCCCCGATCCGGCAGGGACTTCCTGGCGCATCTCGTCGTAAATGACCGGAAAGATTCCAGGCACGCCGGGGCCGGCGCTCCCGGGCTTCATGGGATCGAGCGCGGGCTTGGTACTACACAGGAATCCTCCGTTTTCGGTCTGCCACCAGGTATCCACAATCACTGCCTGGCGCTTGCCGACGGTGTTGTAATACCACCTCCAGACCTCCGGCTCGATGGGTTCTCCGACGGTGGTCATGTGCTTGAAGTGAATGTCGTACTTGGTTGGTTCATCGACTCCGGCCTTGCGGAGCATGCGAATCGCGGTGGGTGAGGTATGGAAGATGTTGACGGCCAGGCGCTCGGCAATCCTCCAAGTCCGACCCGCATCCGGGTAAGTGGGGACGCCTTCGTAGATGACACTGGTGGCGGCGAGGGCCAAAGGTCCGTAAACAATGTAAGAGTGACCCGTGATCCAGCCGATGTCGGCCATGCACCAGTACACGTCCGTGGGATGGATGTCCTGAATGTACTTGGACGTGCCGGTCACATACGCCAGGTATCCGCCGGTGCGGTGCTGGCATCCCTTGGGCTTCCCGGTGCTGCCGCTGGTGTACATGAGAAACAGCGGAGCTTCCGCATCCATGGAGACCGGGTCCACTCTTTTCCCGCTGAACTCCTTCAGTTTTTCGTCCACGAAGAAGTCACGGCCCTCCACCATCGGGTAGGCGGAGGCATACTGGCCGGGGCGCCGTCTCCAGACCAGGACCTTGTCCACGATGTGGCCTTCCTGGGCGGCGACGGCAACGGCGATCTCCGCGCCGGCCTTGTGGTCCACCATCTTCCCGTTGCGATAATAGCCATCGATAGTGATGAGGACCCGGCTGCCGGAATCGGCAACCCGCGTTCCACAGGCCTCTCCGCTGAATCCACCGAATACCACCGAATGGATGACTCCCAACCGGGCGCACGCCAGCATGGTAATGGGCAACTCGGCGAGCATGGGCATGTGAATGGTGACGCGGTCTCCGGCCTTCAGCCCGGCGAAATCGCGCAGCAGCGCCGCCATCTCATTCACCCGCACGAACAATTCCTGATACGTAATGGTTATGGGCGCATCGTCTTCCAGCTCCGGCACACAGATCAGAGCCGCTTTGTTCCTGTACTTTTCCAGATGCCGGTCGACGCAGTTATAACAGACGTTGAGCTTCCCGCCGACAAACCACTTCCAGAAGGGGGGCTCCTGCGTGTCGAGCGTGGTGTGCCAGTGCTGGTCCCACGTGAGCATCTCGGCGTATTCCTGGAAGCAATCCGGGAAATTCTCCTCACTGAACCGTTTGTTGACGTCAGGATCGGTCAGATTCGCCTGGCCGATGAACTTCGCGGGAGGATAATATAACTCCTCCTCCCCCCAATGGACTGCAATCTGGGCTTCGGTGGTTTCCTTCACCACGTTACCTTCAACAATCTTCGCCATGTCAATTCACCCTTTCGTATCTCAAAAAACTATTTTGCCCAGAGTGATCCTGAGTGGCAGCAGGAGCACCCCAATGGACTCTTAACAAGCCACTTCGTCCAAGCGAAACCAAGGCAATCGCGTTTACCCCACCGGCCACGGTCCCACCCCGTGGTTGTCGCCGCTCTCCGATGGTCCATACGATACCACCGGAAGGGCCCGAGGTGGCAAACGCAGCCCCGCTCTACGCAGTGGCTGGGGCTTTCGCCGGCCCGCCGCGAAAAGCCGCTGGTATCTGGGGGCGCCGGGCCGCCAGCTCGCTCAACAGCGCAACCGCCGCCAGAACCGCCGCCGCGTAGAACGCCATCTCATAGTTCTTATACTTGTCGAACAGCACGCCACCGATCCGGGGGCCGATGATGCCCGCTACGCCCCACGCGGTGAACAACATTCCGTAGTTGAGGCCGGCATTCCTGGTTCCCCAGAAATCCGCAGTGGCCGAACCATTCACCGAGAGTTGCGTGCCATAGCACCAATACACGACGAACACCACCACGTACAATGCGCCCACGCTGCCGCCCGTCATGTAAAGCACCGGCATGGCGACCATCGAGATGCCGATCATCAGGCGCAGCACGTTCAGCCGGCCCAGCGCGTCGGACATCCACCCCGATAGGATCCGGCCGCTGGCGTTGCCGACCGCCCCTACCACCAGGGTCATGGTTTGCAGCGCCGCCGTGGGGATCGACATACTCTTGGCGAACGGCACCAACTGGCTGATCACCATCAGACCAGCCGAAGCACCCAGCGCATAAGCGATCCACATGAAGTAGAACGCGGGTGTGCGCAACACTTCGCTCGGGCTGAACTCATAGGTGGTAGCCGCTGACTTCGAGGCCGCAGGCGGTGTCCACCCAGCGGGCCGGTATCCCGCGGGTGGATTCCTCAGCAGCAGCGCTCCGAACACGGTCATGACCAGGAAGATCGCACCCAGGATCATGAAAGTGGTATGGACTCCATAAGCCGGGATGAGCTTCAGATTGGCTAGCGGCCCAAATATTGCCGACCCGCCGCCGTAACCGCCCACCGCCAATCCTACCGCCAGGCCGCGCTTATCCGGGAACCACTTGGCCATCACCGGAATGGGCGTCGCATAGCCGAAGCCGTTGCCCAGACCGCCAATAAACCCGAAACATATGAACAGGTAGGTCAGGCTGTGCGTGTAGGCACAGAGGAAGAAACCCAGGCTGACGAGTATGCCTCCGGTAAGGGAAACCCAGAGCGGCCCGAATTTGTCCTGGAGCCGGCGGGCCAGGATGAAAGTCAGCGCGAACACCACCACCGCGATGGTGAAGACATTGGAAGTGTCGGCGCGCTTCCACCCGAACTCCTTCTCCAAGGGGGCCACGAACACGCTCCAGGCGTACAGGGAACCCAATGCAAGATTCATAGATAGCCCGCCCACCACCCGCCACCAGCGGCTGATGTGGGACTGTTGAATTTCCGAAGTTGCCATCGTATCGTCTCCTTATACACTGTTAAACTGCAGTTCGCCTTTACTCGCCGCTTTCCCCACTGCGCGAGGAACAGGCGGAGTGCGGACATAGGGGCCTCGCCTGAAGGCTCGGGGCATCGGCGATGCACGGCCTCCCTTTGCGGGCCGGACCCACCGCGTAGCAGCGGCGGCGCCGGAAGCGGATGGCGTCCACCCGGCGTTTGCTCCTCGATTCCGTGGGGCGGGCCCACTCGTCAAACAAACTCACTTTTTCTCCCGCGACGCCGGTTGGTCCACGGCGCTTTGGATCTGTTGCATGCCCAAAGGATCGTCCAGGGTGGTAAGGTCGCCCGGGTCCTGGCGTTCGGCGATGGCTTTGATGGAGCGGCGCAGCACTTTGCCCGACCGGGTCTTGGGCAACTGGGTGACGAAGTGCACGTGGCAGGGCCGGCCGATGGCGCCCAGCAACTCGTCCACCTTGGCCATGACCTCCTTTTCGAGCCTGGCCCGCAGCTCCGCCGTGGCGATGGCGGCGGGATCCTTCACCACCGCGAACGCCAGCGGCAGTTGGCCCTTCAACTCGTCGGCCACGCCGACGACCGCAACCTCGGCGATGGCCGGATGGGCGCTCACCGCCTCTTCGATTTCGCGCGTGCCCAGCCGGTGGCCGGCGACATTGATCACATCGTCGGTGCGGCCGAGTATGAAATAGTAGCCATCCTCGTCCCGGATTCCCCAGTCAAATGTCGTGTAGATCAGCCTGCCCGGAAAATCGGTGAAGTAGGTCTCGCGGAAGCGTTCGTCCTGCCCCCACACCGTGCTCATGCAGCCCGGCGGCAAGGGCGGGACCACGCAGACCACTCCCTTCTGGTTCGAGCCGAGCTCTTCGCCGGTGCCCACCTGGAGCAGGCGGACGTCGTAGCCGTACGCCGCGAACGACGGGCTGCCGAACTTGGTCGCGGTGCGCTCTACTCCAGGCATCCCGGTGATCAGCGCCCAACCGGTTTCGGTCTGCCAGAAGTGATCGTAGACCGGCTTGCCCAAGGCATCGGAGATCCAGCGCGCGGTCGGCTCATCGAGCGGTTCGCCGGCCAGGAACAAGTACCGCAGGCAGGAGATGTCGTATTTGTGCAGCCAGGCCGGATCCTGCTTTTTGAGCACGCGGATGGCGGTGGGCGCCGAGAACATCACCGTCACCTTGTGATCCTGCACGATCTTCCACCAGATCCCCGGGTCGGGACGGATCGGCGTGCCCTCATAGACCACGGTGGCCATGCCGAAGATGAGCGGGCCATAGGCAATGTAGGAGTGGCCCACCACCCAGCCGATATCGGAGGTGGCAAAATACGTTTCGCCCGGCCGGGCGTCGTAGATGTACTTCATGGAGGCGGCGAGGGCCACCGCATAGCCGCCGGTATCGCGCTGTACTCCCTTGGGCAGGCCGGTGGTGCCGGAGGTGTACAGAATGTAGGAAGGGTGGTTCGATTCCACCCAGGTGCAGGGGACCTGCTCATCCATGTGCGCGGCGCGCAGGGCCTCGTAGTCCAGGTCGCGGCCCGCGACGATGGCCAGTTGCTGGTCCAGGCCGCGGTTGACGATCACCACTTTTTCCGGAGGCATCCGGGCCAGACGCAGCGATTCGTCCACCAGCGCCTTGTAGGGCACCACTTTGCCGGCGCGCATGCCGGCATCGGCGATCACCATGACTTTCGGCTGCGCGTCGTCGATGCGCGTCGCGAGGGAATGCGCCGCGAACCCGCCGAACACCACCGAGTGGATGGCGCCCAGACGCACCGTGGCCAGCATGGCGAAGATGGCCTCCGGGATCATGGGCATGTAAATCAGGACGCGGTCCCCTTTCCCCACCCCCAGGCTCTGAAGCACGGCGGCCATGCGCTGCACCTCGGTGTGCAGCTCACGATAGGTGTAGATTCTCTCGGTGTTGGTTTCGGTCGAGATGTAGATGAGCGCCTGCTGGTCGCCGCGCTCGGCCAGATGGCGGTCGATGGCGTTGTGACACAGGTTGATCTCGCCGCCCACGAACCATTTGGCGAAAGGCGGATTGGAATAATCGAGCACCTGGTCGAAAGGCTTGTGCCAATCGACCAGGCCCGCCTGCTCGCCCCAAAATTCATCCGGCTGCTCGATGGAGCGTCGATGAAACTCCAGGTACCCCATGGTCCTTCTCCTTTACCGACCGGCGCGGTCAGAACGTAAACGTCGGACCGATCTCGGTGCGGATGTCGTGCCACTCGCGGCTCGGAATCCCGCGCAGCGTAAACAGGCCGCCGGCGCTGTTGGCGGAATTGTTGGCGGCGAACGAACGGTACAGGGATTGCTCGACGCCGAAGCTCACCAGCGAGTTCAGCTTGTAGTACAGCGTGGCCACCGACATATCGCTCTTGCCGCGCGGGCCGGCCTGGCGACGCGCGTCGCGTGCCGGCACGGTGTCGATGCTGTAATGCAGGTTCATCGACCAGCCGGCGTTGTGTCCGGTTGGATTGGCGTGGGCCCAGCGCGAGAACG
>JADGNR010000137.1 GCA_017883415.1 Bryobacteraceae bacterium
CATCGCCACCGGCACCCCGTCGGTTTGGAGTGGAGCCGATACCGGTATCGTCGGTGCAACGGGCGGAGTCTCCACCGGGCGGCGCCGGCGCTTTTCGGCGACCGCCTGCTTTTTCGGCTTCGCCGGCCGCGACAGCCGTACGGGCGCGGCCGCTGCAAGCGCGAGCGGTCCGACATGTTCGAGAAACGCCCGCTCGTAACTGCGCGAGAGCCGCTCGACCGCGGCGTCGAGCGGCAGCCAGTCGACGGCCCGGACGTCGTCCATCAGCTCATAGGCCTGCTCGCCGCTGGTCTCCATACGCCAATAATGAACGATCTTGGAGCGCCCGCCGGACTCGTAGACCAGCGTCCCCAGGAATTCATGCACGCAGACGTCATGCCCGGTCTCTTCCAGCACCTCGCGCTCGGCGGCGTCGCGTGCCGTCTCGCCGTCGTCGAGCTTGCCCTTGGGAAGAACCCATTCGTTGCGCTTGCGCAGGCGCACCACCGCGATCAGCGGCGGCTCCGCCTGCCGCAGCACAATGCCTCCCGCCGCCAGAACAGGCGCTCGCGCCATGTCGCATCCTCGATGCATTTTCGAATCGGGTTTCGATCGCTCAATATCTAGTGAACCGCGCACGAAAAATCGAGATTGACGAACATGCTTTCTGCGACTTTCGGCTGTCGCGACCTTCAGGCGGGCTTTCGCAGCAACGGCTCGCCGGCGCGGATCCGCGCGAGGCCTGCGACGTTGTCGCAGAACTCGAAATTCTCCGGCGCCAGCACGATGATGGTCGAGCCATGTTCGAACCAGCCGAGCTCGTCACCCTTGCGGACGCCGACGTCGCAGGGGAAGCTGACCGGCCCGATGGTATCGGCGTTGAGCAGCCGGTCGATGAAATGCAGGCGGATGCTGGCGACGAGGATCGCCGCCACCGGCACCAGCGTCAGCGCCTCTCCGGTGGCGAGGTGGGTCCGGATCACCGCGCGCTCGTTCTTGCAGAACAGTTTTTCGATCCGCTTCAGCGCGATCGGGTTGACGTTCCAGGTATCGCCGCTGATGAAATCGACCTGCTCGATCCGCAAGTCGCAGGGCGCGTGGAAGCGATGATACATGCTCGAGGTCAGCCGCAAGGTGATGAAGCGCCCGTTGCGGTGCGCGTCGACCAGCGCGGGATCGCCGAGCAGGTCGAGCAGCGAATAGGGCGCGCCCTTGACCTGGAACAGCTCGGTATCGGCGATCTTGCCGAACGCACCGATGATGGCGTCGCACGGGCTGACCACAACCCTTGGGTCGGGGTCGGACGGGCGCAGCGTCCGGTAGCGGCCCAGGGCGCTCATGGCCGTGCTGGGATCGCCGGCATAGGCGGCAGCGTAGGCCAGCGCATTCCAGTCGCCCACGTCCTCCGGTTCCGCGGCGAGCACCTTCTGGTAAGCCTGTACGGACTGGCTGTATTGGTGGCGGTTCATGGCGGACCCGGCGAGGGAACGCCAGGAATCGGTATCTCCGGGATCGAACTGGACCAGGGCGGCGAGCGCGCGCGTGCGGGCGGCGGCGTCGTTCCGCAGGTTGGCCGCTTCCAGTTCGGTGCGCGCGCGTTCCACCTCGGAAATGCGGCTGCGCGCGAGTGCCTGGTCGAGCAGAGCCAGGGCGCCGGCGCGGTCCTGGCGTTGCGCCTTCAGAAGGGCGAGTTGGCGATAGGGCGGCGGGAAATCCGGATCGGCGGCGATGGCCTGCTGGAGGAACGCGGCGGCGGCGGCGGAATCGGAGGATTCGAGAGCGGTCAGGTAAGGCTTGAGCGCCGCGAGGCTGCGCGTGCCGTAGGGCGCGCGATGGCTGGAGATCTGGCGCGCCAGGTCCGAAGCCGCGCCCAGGACATCGCCCGCGGCGGCGGAAGCCGAGATCACCTGCGCCAGCCTGCCCGTCCGCGGATCTTCGATGGTGAGGCGCGCTTCCAGCCGGCCATTGCGCTCGGCGTATTCCCCGTAGCCGATGCGATTGGCGCCGGCGGCGAGCGCCAGGGTGCGTTCCGCGGAAATGCCGGGCGCGGCCGCGGGGCGGCTCCCGAGAGAGCCGTCCAAGCCGTGCATCCGGGTCGCGGGGATGGCATAAAGATCCGGGACGCCGGTCAACTCACTGGCCAGGATTTCGGAGAAAGCGCGGCCCATCCAGTCGCCGGAAACATCGCCGCCGAAATTTTCGAAGCGCAGGATGGCGATCCGTTGCGGGTGAGGCGCGGCCGGCTGGCGGGTGCAGGCGGTGAAAGAGAGCGCGAGCGCGACCAGAAGCCAGCCACCGTTGTTGGGCAGGCGGCTACAATACACGCGGCTCCAGGGTCAGCAGCAGCTTGAACTCCGGCAGGCCGCGCAGAGCGGCAAACTCGGGGTCCTCTTCCAGTTTCTTCCGCTCCTTGAAGCCTTCTTCGATCGCCTTTCGGATGTATTGCAGCGCCAGCTCGTTGCGTCCGGCCTTGGCATACAACTTGGCCAGGAAGTAATGATACTTGGCGCGCTCCTCGACGGTCCGTTCCTGCAACGTGGTGCCATAGCTGCTGCGCTCCTCGAACACATTGGGGTTCAGCTCGAGAGCGGTCTTGTAAGCCGCGATGGCCTCTTCATACTTCTTGCGCGCGAAATACGCGGTACCGAGGTTGCTATAGAAGGACGCCGACGGCGTGGTCTTGATGGCCCTCTGGTACCAGGTGACGGCCCTGCGAAAGCTCTTCCGGGAGTAGTACACGGTGCCGATATTGTTCATCGCTTCGGCATAGTCCGGCTTGATGCGCAGCGCCTGTTCGTAACTTTTCTTGGCCGTGTCGAGCTGCTGCATCTGGTGGTAGGCGATGCCGATTTTGTTCCACAATACAGGGTCCCGGGGCGGGCCTTCCCGGAACGTGTCGATGGCCTCGCGGTATTGTTTGCGGGCCATGAAAATGTCGCCGCGCATTTCGGGCGAAAGGACCTTGGGCGGGGCGCCGGAGGTGGGCGCGGCGCTATCCAGCGCCGACTTGGGGGACTGCGGGGACTGCGGGGACTGCCCGGCAGCGAGGGCACAAGCGATGCCGGCCGCCAGGATGAAGGCGAGGGGTCGGAAAACCATAAAGGCCTCCTTGAGACTATTTAAACACACCCCACAGCCGGCGCAAGAGACCTTTCTTGGGTTCCTTCTTAGCTGGCTGTTGGGACTGCTGCGGAGGGGTCTGGGGAAGGTCCGGCCGGTCCTGCCGCGCGGCGCGGCGGGCGATGGCGGCGGGCGACATTTCGCCATCGCCGCCCGACCCATTGATGCGCGGGGCGGTCTCCGCCGGCGCCGCGCCGGGAGCCGCGGAGGGCGGTGACGACCGGGCGGGCGGCGGCGTTTCCCAACCGGCGACATTGGTCACCTGGCGGCCGCCGTGCAGAGGGCAGGCGCCCACGGGTTGCGTTCCCACGATGTAGACCTCGGGGCGGGTGATGGGGCAGGAGGGCGTGGCGGGCATGCCCGACAGCGGGTCGATATCGATGGTCACGATGCCCTCGGGCGCCTGGAACGGTTTGGTATCCCGGTACTCGCGGTAGGCGAGCGCGCGCTTCATGAACTCCATCCAGATGGGCGCCGCCGAGTGTGCGCCTTCCAGGTCGAGCTGGCTGTTATCGTCGAACCCCACCCACACCACGCACAGCAATTCGGAAGTGTAGCCGGCGAACCAGCCGTCGTGGGAGGTGCCGGTCTTGCCCGCCGCGGGAACGTTGAAGTTGTAATGCGCCCGCGCGCCGCCGGCGGTGCCCGAGCGCAACACCTCTTCCATGAGGCTGGTCATGAGGTACGCCACGCGCGGGTCCAGCACTTTCTTCGCTTCCAGGCGGCTCTGGTACAGGACCTTTCCCTTGTCGGAGCGCACCACGGTGAGGAAATTGGGCTTCACGTACTCGCCCTGGTTGGCGAACATGGTATACGCTCCGGCGGCTTCGAGCGGCGTGATCTCATACGCGCCCAGGGCCACCGCCGGGGTGGGCTGGATCTTGTAATTCATGCCGGCGCGGTTGGCCATCTCGACCACGGCGTCATAGCCCACCATTTCGGCCACTTTCACGGTGGCGACGTTCAAGGAGTGCGCCAGGGCTTCCCGCAGGGTGACGTTCCCGTAGAACTTCTTCTCGAAATTGCTGGGCTCATAGGGCTTGCCGTCGAACCAGAAAGTAGTGGGGGCATCGACCACGCTGGTGGAGGCGGTGAAAATGCGCGAGCCGCCCTCGACGGCGGTATCGAGCGCGGCGGCGTACACGAACGGCTTAAAAATGGAGCCCGGCTGGCGCTTGGCCAGCGCGTGGTTGAGCTGGCTCATGCCGTAGTTGCGGCCGCCGGCCAAGGCCTTGACTTCGCCGGTGTGCGGATCGAGGGCCACCAGCGCCACCTGCGCTTCGGGGGGTTTCCGGCCCCGAAAGCGGCGCTGCTTCTTAATCTGGTCGTCGACCAACTGCATGCCCGCGCGGATCGCCTCGGCGGCGGCGCGCTGAAGGTGCATGTCGACGGTAGTGTAGATCCGGAAGGCATTGGACTGGAAGTCGGCATCCTGGAACTTGTTTTGCAAGGTCTCGTTCACCAGGTCGACGAAGTAGGGCGCTTCCACGGACTGGGCGGTGCCTTTCACCACGGTGAGCGGCGCATCGACGGCCAGCGCATACTCGCGGTCGCCGATGAAGCCGTTCTGCCGCATCAGGGTGAGCACGATGTTGCGCCGCTCCTTGAGGCGGTCGGGGTGATGGAACGGGTCGAAATAGGCGGGCCGCTGAACCAGTCCGGCCAGCTCCGCGGCCTCGGGCAAAGAGATCTGGCTGAGGTCCTTACCGAGGTAGGCCTCGGCCGCTTCGCCAAAGCCGTGGATGCGGAACGAACCGCGCCAGCCCAGATAGATCTGGTTGGCGTAATCCTCGAAGATCTGCTCCTTGCTGAGTTTCTGCTCGAGCTGGAGGGTGATGATCATCTCGGCCAGCTTGCGCGTCCAGCGCTTATCCTGATCCAGCCAGAACATGCGCGCGAGCTGCTGGCTGAGGGTGGAAGCGCCCTGCTCTTTGCGGCCCTCGCGGAGATCGACGTAAGCGGCCTTGATGATGCGGACGGGGTCGAAGCCGGAGTGCTGGAAAAAGCGCTTGTCCTCGGCCGACGTGACCGCCTGGACCAACAGCGCGGGAAGGTCGGGGAAGTGGACAAAGCGGCGTTTTTCCCGGTTGGGGCCGCTGACGTTGGTGACCAGTTGCGGCTCGAGCTCGTACTGGCCGCGGGAAGTATTGTCCTGCAGGGAGACGATCTGTGAAATCCGGCTGCCGGTGAACTTGACGACGCCGGCCTCCTGGTTGAAATACGAATCGGGGCCGGGAAAAACCTCGATGGAGTTGGGATGAAGCTGATAGTAGCCGATGGGGTTGCTGCGCGATTCGTTATAGCCGCTGCGGCGCAGTTCGGCGGCCACCTCGGCCGGGGTCATGGTATCGCCCACGGCCACCGCTTCGGGCGCGGCGAAAATCTTGGCCGTATTGGCGAACACGCCGGCGCGCAGCTTCTGATCGATGAGGCGCGAGTATTTGTTGTAGAAAAACGTGAAGAAGCCCAGCGCCAGGATGGTGCAGAGGGCGAAGGCGACCACCAGGAGGCGGCCGGCCCGGCCCAGGAAGAAGCGTGCCAGGCGGGAATTGCGGGGAACCCGGACCTTCATTTCGCGTTTGGCCGTTTTGGTCTTCTGAGGCACTATACCTAATTCTCGCATGAAGACACGGAGAGGCCGGCTGCGGCCTGGGAGGCTGGCGCGGCCTGGAGGCTGGCGCGGCCTGGGAGGCCGGCGCGGCCTGGAATGCTACCGGCTGCCGGCCCCGGGATAGAAGTGCAGGTTCACGGTATATCCCGGCAGATTGACCGGCACCAGGTAGCGCACTTCGATGCGCAGCCCATCCGGCGATCGAAAGACATGCACGTCGCCTTCCGCGACGGGCAGGCGAAGCTGGTGCGCCTTGTCCAGCACCGCGGAGCGCAGCACATCGTCGGATTTCGTCTGGTTGTCGACACGGCGTGTCATGGCGGCGACGAAATCCTGCAATTCGTGGTTATGGAAATAGATGGGCGTGAACATCGCGGCGAAACCGCCCAGGGCGGCGAGCACCAGCACACCGGCGGCAATGCGCCAACGCGGGACCGGTTTCACGGCTCGTCGCCGGGCGCCTTGCTGGAGGCGCAGAGCTCCTCCCACAGGTCATCGGAATGGGGGGTCCATTCGGAGTTCGCCAGGCCGGAGATTTGCAGTTCCTCTTCCTTCAAAGTCCCGTGTCCGTAGGGGCAGATATACTCGATGCGCGGCCGGCCCAGCAGCAGCATACGCCCCCAGGATCCGGTGCCGACGGGCATGCGCAGGCGGCGCAGGCATACCCGGCAGCGGCGGCGCTGATCGCGGACGATGAGGTAGACGGCTCCGGCGCACAGCAGGAACCACACCAGCAGGGCGAGGTTGCAGAGCAGCGATTGGGTTATTTTCTGCAGCGCCCAGAGCGGAGGCGCGTTTTTCGGCTTGGGCGGAAAAAACCAGCCCAGCAACAACAGCAGGCCATAGAGCGGGGCGGCCGCAGCCCCCAGTTTCGCGGCGAAATAGCCCCAGTACCGCATGCTATTTAGACTCCCGCCTCCCCCCATTAGTTTCCAAGGTAGCATGGACAAGATCGGTGCTGGGCGGGCCGTGATATCGGTGCTGGGCGGGCCGTGATCCGGCGATACGATGTCACCGCCGAGGCGCCGGGACGCCGAGCGAAACCAAAGCGAATCGATTCTCCGTGTGCTCGACTGCCTCGACGCGCGAAACCCGAAGGAATCGGTGTGCCTCTTGCGCGCGTTCCTCAGGCGCCGAAAAACCCTAAGTTCTCGGCGTCTCGGCGTCTCGGCGGTGAAACGCCTTTGCGCTTACGTACGATTACGGGGCGGGTGACAGGAAGCGGAGCGCACGCATCCAACGAATTGATTTACTGGCTGGCCGGACGGCTCCGTTCCGCGAAATACTGTTCCAGGGCCGCGCGCAGGGGCGGCATGGGGGCGAGGCCCAGGCGCTCGATGCGGGCGTTGGAGAGGGCGGAGTACTTGGGCCGCCGGGCGGGGGTGCGGTATTCCCGCTCGTTGGTGGCCAGCAACATGGGCTCGAGTCCGGCCGTCTGGAAAATCATGCCGGCGAACTGAAACCAGGAGATCGGCGTGCCGCCGCCTATGTGGCACACGCCGAATTGCCGGCGGTCCACCAGGTCGATGGTGCGCGCCGCCAGCGCGGGCGCGAAGGAGGGAGAGGCCACATGGTCTTCCACCACGCGGATGGGCCGTCCGGAACCGGCCAGGCGCAGCATGAGCTCGACGAAGTTCCCGCGGGCCGTGGTCAGGCCGCCGAGACCGAATACTCCGGAGGTCCGCACGATGAGGACGCGGTCGAGGTAGGCCTGGGCATACAATTCGCCGGCCAGCTTGGAGACCGCATAGGCCCCCAGGGGATGGGTGGCGTCCTCTTCCCCGTAGGGGCGCCCGGCCAGCCCGTCAAACACGTAGTCGGTGGAAAAATGGACCAGGCTGGCATCGGCCTGGCGGCAGGCCACGGCCAGGCTCCGCACCGCCAGGGCATTCACCAGGAAGGCGGCTTGCGGCTCTTTTTCAGCCACATCCACCTGATTGTAGGCCGCGGCATTGAAGACCACTTCGGCCTCGGCGCGGGCGAGCGCGTTTTCCACCGCGGCCGGCCGGGTGATATCCACCTCGGCGCGCGTCCAGCCCGTGACCGCACACTGCCGGGCCTGGAGCTCGCGGACCAACTCCATGCCGAGCTGACCGGAGGATCCAAACACCACCGCTCTTCGGATCATAGGAACACGATAGCGCATCGCCCTGTGGGAAACCGAATGGAATCGCCATGCGTATTTCATAGCAGGCACAGGGGGTGGTCTTATGCGGCGGGTTCATCACCGGGGGCTGATGCGGGGCCGTCTGGCGGAGCGCGCCTCGGTGCTGCTCTTCTTCGGACTTCTGATCGTGTTGCTGGCCGCCGTGGCGCACGGCGTGGGCACGCTGGCTTCCTGAAGCTACTGCCAGCGATGCAGGAAGACGATCACACTCAGCGCCAGGGCGAGAAACGCCACCACGGCCATGATCCCTTTTCTTCGCGCCGCAGTCAGCCAGTGCCACACGCCGGGGGAAGCGTCGGCGCCCAGAATCGATTGCAGAAGATGGCGCGGCGCCGCTCCCGGCAGGCTCCGCAGGGCCTTGGCGATCTGCTTGCGCCCGCGGCGGTCGGCGATCAGAATGGTCGCGGAATTCGACCCGTTGGTGGACTTCAGCAGCCGGCTCCGGAGCGGGGCCGGCACCTCCTCCACCGACCGGTAGACCTGGTCGGCGCCGCTGCCGGAGATCAACACCGTGGAGGTCTGGAACACGCCCGACGAATTCGGGACCGGCTCGCCGCAATGCGGGCAGCGGCGCTCGGTTCCGGCCAAACTCTTCCGGCAGCGATTACAAGTTATCATGCGACCACCCTCGGGGCACGGTGCTTCGCGAGCCCGCCACGTTCCTCATCGACATTATCCAACACTACCTGAATGAATCCCAGCGCGGCCTTCGACAACGCCTTATCCTTACGGTAGATCAACCCCAGCCGGCGCACCATGGGCTCGGCGCCGAGGGGAATCGCCTGTAGTTTTCCGAGGGCGATCTCTTCGCGGCAGTTGGACACCGCCAGGAAGCTCACCCCCAGGCCCGCCATCACGAAACGCTTCATCATTTCCGTGGAATCGAGCTCCATGGAGATGCGGACTTCGTCTTCCACCGGCTCCAGCCATTCGTTCAGGCGCACGCGCGTCTTGCCCTGTTTGGGCAGCACCAGGAAATAGGGCGTCACATCCCGCGGCGTAACCGATTTCCAGCCGGCCAGGGGATGGCGCCCGGGGACGATCAGCCGGATTTCGTCGTGGTAGATGGCCACCACCTGCAAGCGTTTCTCCTCCACGGGAAGCTGGGTGAGGCCGAAATCCGCCGAATTGTCCATGACCGCTTCCACCACCCGCGAGCCGAAGGAGCGGTTTACCTCGAGCTGCACGGCGGGGAAGAGCTGGCGGTACTTGGAGAACACCTGCGGGAGCACGTAAATGCAAGTGGCTTCGTTGGCCGCGATCACCAGCTCGCCGCGGGGATTGGTCTCCAGCTCGGCGATAGCATCCTGGGCGCGGCGCCGCAGATCGAGCATCTGCCCGGCGTATTCGGCGAAAATGCGGCCGGCGGTGGTGAGGGAAATCCGGCTGCCGAACCGCTCGAACAGCTCGCTGTGGAGCTCCTGCTCGAGCTGGCGGACCTGGGCGCTGATGGCCGGCTGCGTGCGGTAGCACGTTTGAGCGGCTTTGGAGAAACTCTTCAGCCGGACAATCTCCAGGAACGTATGAAGCTGGTCGAAGTCCATAATCCGCTGCCGCCCGCCGGCGGGTTTTGCCGGCCCGCCGAGTCAAATCCTGAATCGGCGCCATAGAAATAATGAATTTCATCCGCGCCGATGGTGGTGGTAAGTATTGTAACAGAGGCCTCCGGGTGGTGCGGCCGACAGAGTGGGATCGTCGCAGATCGCAGGCCGCGCTGTACCGGGCGGCACCGCCGCACCGCCAGCCCGGCGGCATTCGCTTGCGGCCCGCCCGCCCCGGCGGCTACCATCAAGTCAGTGCTTCCGTTGCTCCTGCTGCTCCTGGCGGCTCCCTTGTTGCATTCCCAGACTGGAGAGAACGTGCTCCTGGTGGTGAATCGCAAGGATGCGGCCTCGCGCGAGATTGCCGATTATTACCGCCCCCGGCGGTCGATCCCCATCGCGAATGTCTGCTCGCTCGATACCGTGGCGGACGAGGAGATCGCCTGGTCCGTCTATGCGGAGCAGATCGAGCAGCCGGTGGGGGATTGCCTGAAGAAGGCGGGGCTGCAGGAAAAAGTGCTCTACATCGTGACTACCATGGGGGTGCCGCTCAAGATCACGGGCGGCGGATCGCTTCTCATGGCGGAAAACGGTTCGGTGGATTCCGAGCTGGCGCTGCTGTACGCCAAGCTGAAAGGCAGCAAGTTCCAGCGGGCCGGCGGCATCGCCAATCCCCTCTTCATGAAGCGCGACGCGCCGTTTCGCCATCCGCAATTCCCCATCTACCTGGTGACCAGGCTGGCGGCCTACGATGTTTCCGAAGTGAAGGCCATGATCGACCGTGCGCTGGCAGCGCGCAATCGGGGCAAATTCGTGGTGGATCTCAATTCGGAAAGCGATGCCCAGGGCAACGACTGGCTGCGCACGGCGGCGATCCTGCTGCCCGCCGACCGCGTCGTGCTGGACGAGAGCGTCAAGGTGCTGTACGGACAGAAGGAGGTGATCGGCTACGCCTCGTGGGGATCGAACGACGGGAACCGGAAGCGCCGCTGGCTGGGCTTTCAATGGCTGCCGGGGGCCATTGCGACGGAGTACGTTTCGACCAATGCCCGCACCATGAAACGGCCGCCGGACGACTGGATGTATACCGATTGGAAAGACCACCTGCACTTTTTCGAGGGGTCGCCGCAAGGGCTAAGCGCCGATTTCATCCACGAAGGGGCTACCGGCGCTTCGGGGAACACGTATGAACCCTTCCTGACGGGATGCGCCCGGCCGGACTACCTGCTGCCCGCCTATTTTCAAGGCCGCAACCTGGCGGAGAGCTACTACGTGGCGCTGCCGCTGCTGAGTTGGCAAGGGGTGGTGCTGGGGGATCCGCTGTGTACGTTAGGAAAGCCGTGAAAAGAAGCGATCAGCCTTCAGCTCTCAGCTCTCAGCGTTTCTCGGCGCCTGCGCCGGCAAAGTTACAAGCGTGCGCGAATGTTTAGCTGAACGCTGATGGCTGAGAGCTGAGAGCTTTTTCAAATCCGCCGCAGAACCAGGGCCGAGTTCTTGCTGCCGAAGGCGATGCAATTGGCCACGGCGTGCTCGATTTGCAGGCGGCGGCCGGGGCGCGGCACGTAGTCCAGGTCGCACTCCGGGTCGGGCTCATCCACGTTGATGGTGGGAGGCACCACGCCGTCGCGCATGGCCAGCAGGGTGGCGGCCACGCCGGCGGCGCCGCAGGCCCCCTGCGGATGGCCGATCAGGCTCTTCAGCGACGAGCCCGCCAGCTTGTAGGCATGCCCGTCGAAGGCCAGCTTCACGGCGCGGGTCTCGATGCGGTCGTTCAGCTCCGTGGACGTGCCGTGGTAGTTGATGTACTGCACTTCGGAAGGCGGAATGCCGGCCTCGTCCAGGGCGATGCCGATGGCGCGGGCGGGCTCCTCGCCGCACTCCTCGAGGCGCACGCGATGGTACGCTTCGCAGGTGGAGCCGTAGCCGGCGATCTCGCCGTAGATGTGCGCGCCGCGCGCCCGGGCGTGTTCCATCTCCTCGATGATGAAGAACCAGGCGCCCTCGGCGATCACAAAGCCGTCGCGGTCGCGCGAAAAGGGGCGCGAGGCGCGCTGCGGCTCCTGGTTCCAGCGCGTGCTCATGATGCGCATGAGCTGGAAGCCGCGCAGGATCAGCGGGGCGATGGGGGAATCCACCCCGCCCGCCACCACCGTGTCCAGAACGCCCGCCTGGATGTTGCGCATGGCATAGCCCATGGCGTCGGTGGAAGAGGTGCAGCCGGTGGAGACGATGTGGCTCAGCCCGCGGAACCCGAACCGCATGGAGACTTCGCTAGCCAGGGTCCCAATGGTGCTGGTGGGAATGGTATAGACGCTGCACTGCTTCTGATGCCCGGTGTAGTACAGACGGTATTGCTCTTCGGTGAAATCCTGACTGCCGCCGCCGGAGCCGACGATCACGCCGATCAGGCGCAGCTCATCGCGCGACATGGCGCCAGCGTCCAGGCCGGCGTCTTCCAGCGCTTCGGCGACGCTGGCCACGGCGAGGGGAACGGCGCGCGAAACGTGCGGCCGGTCCTTCACCTCCACGTACTTTTTTTCGTCGAACTCATCGGGCACCTGGCCGGCGACCTGCACGGCAAAGCCCGAGGGGTCGAAGCGGGTGATCCTTCTCACCCCGCTTTCCCCGTTGCGAGTGGCTTTCCAGAAACATTCCCGCCCAATTCCGTTGGGGCTGACCGCACCGATACCGGTGATGACTACGCGACGCATGTTGATTACTTTGCCTTGATCCCTACCGTCAGTATAGGCTGAATCGTATGGAGCCTGCTACGGAGCGACAGCGTGCGCGCGCGCTCGCCGCATTTCCAGCCGGCCTCGAAGGGGGCATGCTGGGCGCGTTGTGGATGCTGGCGTCGATGGGCGTCATCTCCGCCTGGCGGCAAACCAGCTTCTGGACCCCGGAGAACCTGATGGCCACGGCCTTCGACCGCCACGCCGCCATCCGGGGCGGTTTTGGCCTCGGCACGATTTCCGGCCTGGCCCTATACCTGGCCCTGTACAGTCTGCTGGGCGGGCTGTTCGCCCTCGCGGTGGGCGGGCGACTGCCGCGCGGGCGCGTGTTCCTGGCCGCGGTCGCCGGCGCGGTGTGCTGGTATTTCCTCTCGTTCCGGTGGCTCTGGAAGAGCCTGCTGCCGCTGGTGTCGCTGCTGCACGTGGAGCAATCGACCATTGTGGGACACGTGGTTTACGGGGCGATCCTGGGGCAGTTCCCGGTGCGTATGATGAGCGCCGCAACGCCTCCGGCGGCTCCCGTGACAGTGCCGGAGGCGGTTGCCGCCGAGCCCGCCCCGCCCGAGACGCGATCGGAGCCGTGAGCGCGAGCGGTGCGGCCGCAGCTTCGAACCCTAGAACCGGGAGACGTACCCCGGAGAGGCAACGAAAGCGCCCACCAGGTCGCTCACCGGTGTGCCGGACTGCAGAGCCGCGGTCCAGCGCTCCAGGCCGGCGGAATCGCCGCCGCGCCGCAGGAAAGCCAGGAAGGCCAGATTCGCGTTCACCCGGGCGGCGATGTGCGCATCGAACTCGGGGCTGGTGAGCACGCCCTGCAACACTTCGCCGCGCGCTCCGCCCTGGTCCAGCTTCGAGCGCAGGGAATCCACTTCCTCGGCATTCGGTTCCCGGCCCAGCAGGTTGTGATAGACCGCTTCC
>JADGNR010000431.1 GCA_017883415.1 Bryobacteraceae bacterium
GAACCGCTTCGCTTGATCTCCATTTCTTGAACTCCTCGCGTCGCCGCTCAGCGGCCGGTCATCCGCTCCAGCTTTTCAGGGTACCGGGCGCCTTCGACCGTGATCTTCGAGGCGGCGGTCTCGATGTCACGGAGATCGTCGGGCGTCAGTTCGATTGACACTGCCCCGTTGTTTTCGTCCAACCGATGCAGCTTCGTGGTGCCTGGGATCGGCACCATCCACGGCTTCTGGGCCAGCAGCCAGGCGAGTGCGATCTGGGCAGGTGTCGCCTTCTTCCGCTCCCCCATGCCGGCGAGCAGATCTATCAGGGCCTGATTCGCCTTGAGAGCCTCCGGCGTGAAGCGCGGCAGGGTGCTGCGAAAGTCGGAGCTGTCGAACTTCGCATTTTCGTCGATCTTGCCCGTGAGGAAGCCCTTGCCCAGGGGGCTGTAGGGGACAAGGCCGATTCCGAGTTCCTCAAGGGCCGGTATGACTTCCTTCTCCGGAGTCCTGGTCCACAGCGAGTATTCGCTCTGGAGCGCAGTGACCGGCTGGACTGCATGTGCGCGACGGATGGTTTGCACTCCTGCTTCGGAAAGGCCGAAGTGCTTGACCTTGCCTTCCTGAATCAGGTCCTTCACCGCTCCCGCTACGTCTTCGATCGGCACGTTCGGGTCAACCCGATGCTGATAGAGCAGGTCGATGACATCCACCTTGAGCCGTTTGAGCGAGCCCTCGGCGGCTTGCTTGATGTGCTCTGGCCGGCTGTTCAGGCCCGGCAAACCCTTCATCCCGCGGGGATCGAAATCGGGACTGAGGTCGAACCCGAATTTGGTGGCGATCACCACACGGTCGCGGAAGGGAGCGAGCGCTTCGCCGACCAGCTCTTCGTTCAAGAACGGGCCGTAGACCTCGGCGGTGTCGAAGAATGTGATGCCGCGTTCGACGGCTGCCCGGAGAAGAACGGTCATCTCCTGCTTGTCTTTGGGCGGGCCGTAAGAAAAGCTCATTCCCATGCAGCCGAGCCCGAGAGCCGAAACTTCCAGGCCGCTCTTTCCCAGTTTGCGCTTCTGCATTGTTTCTCCTTCGGAACTGTTTCCCTGATCTCCAGGTTAGGGTCGAGCGCCGTTGAAGTGGTATCCCGATCCTTCCGATTTATTGCCTATTCCTCTGGCACCGTTGCTCCACGCACAGCTTCCGCAGTTATCCTGGGGAAGAGGAGAGCGAAACCGTACCATGAGAAACCGCAATGGAGAGGCGTCCCTGTCACGAGATCCAGCGCACGAATTGCGGGTTGCGCTGGCTCGCAAGATTGCCTTGTTCATTGGCCCGGCAGAGAACCGGGCAACGGAGATTCCCGGCCTGACGCTCCACCGGCGGACCGCCCCTACCGCTCCGTGCTCGATGACGTACGAGCCGGGCGTGACCGTGATCGCCCAAGGGCGCAAGCGCGTGGAACTCGGCCGCAACGTTTTCATCTACGATGCGTCGCGATTCCTGCTGACGTCGGTCGATTTGCCGGTGCTCAGCCGGGTGATCGAAGCCAGTGAAGAGGCGCCCTGCCTGGCGTTGTCGCTCAAACTCAAAATGCCCGTGGTCCGGGAGCTTCTCAGCCGGGAGGAGATTCAGGTGGCTGAGGAGCCGTCCGACAGTCCTGGCATGGCGACCGGCGAGACCACGGTCGAATTTCTCAGTGCCTGCTGCCGGCTGGTGGACCTGCTGGACACGCCGCGGGACATTCCCTTTCTCGGGGGCCTGATTCAACGCGAGATCGTCTACCGGATCCTTGGCAGCGCGGAGGGAGCGCGCCTTCGCGCGATTGCAACGCTGGGAGAGCAGAGCCACCGAACGGCCAAAGCGATCGCCTGGATCGGGGCGAACTATGCGAAGCCGCTCCGGGTGGAAGATCTCGCGGAAATCGCGGGCATGGGCGTGTCCACGCTGCACCATCATTTCCGGGTGCTGACCGCCATGAGTCCTCTGCAGTATCAGAAACAGTTTCGGTTGCAGGCCGCGCGGGGACGCATGCTCATGGATGGTCTGGACGCCGCCAGTGCGGCCTTTGAGGTCGGATACGAAAGCGCCAGCCAATTCAGCCGCGAATACAGCCGTTTCTTCGGCCAGCCGCCGATGCGGGATATACGGGCTCTTCGCTCGCCCAGCGCTCCGCGGTTGGAGTCGGTCGGGAATGGGTAAAAACGCCATCTGGTGGTGACCGTTTCCGTGAAGCGCGGTGGTGCCATCGGTAATGCCGGCCGGCCATTTTGGGCATTTTGCCCACGGTGCCGAAGGCTTGCTCTTTGAAATCAATACGCCAGGAGATTTGTTTGGGCATTTGCCCAAAACGGCTCCTGCCGGCGACCAGACGCGGCTCCGAAAAGCGGCACGCGGGGGGGCGCAAGAAGCATGCCGAACCAATGCGAGAATGGGGCGGAGGCGCGCGTTCCCATCGTGTTGACGGCGTACCTGATCTTCGCCGCCACGTACCTGGTGCTGGCCATCGGCCGCCTGCCCGGGTTTCGCGTGGATCGGACGGGCGCGGCCATCATCGGCGCGAGCCTGATGCTGGCGGCCAACATTCTGACCATGGAGGAGGCCTACGCGGCCATCAACTTCGACACCATCATGCTGCTGTTCGGCATGATGATCGTGGTGGCCAACCTGCGGCTCTCCGGATTCTTTACGCTGGTCAGCGCCTGGGTGGTGGAGCACGCGCGGCGCCCGCTGGTATTGCTGGGCGGCATCGTGCTGGTTTCGGGCGTCTTCTCGGCGTTCTTCGTCAACGACACCATGTGCCTGGTGCTGACGCCGCTGGTGATCGAGATCACCGGACGGCTGCGCCGGAATCCGGTTCCCTACCTGCTGGCGGTGGCCATGTCGTCCAACATCGGCAGCGTCGCCACCATCACCGGCAACCCGCAGAACATGCTGATCGGCAGCTTCTCGCACATCCCCTACCGCGCGTTCGCCGGGGCGCTGGCGCCGGTGGCCGCGGTAGGGCTGGCCTTGACGGTCGTGGCGATCGCGCTGGTCTACCGCGCCGAGTTCCGCCGGGAAAACGAATTGCATATCGCGCACCACGCGGTGCGCGTGCACCGCGCGCTGATGGTGAAGTCGCTGGCGGTGGCGGCGGCCATGATCGTATTCTTTTTCGCCGGGTGGCCGGTGGCGAAGGTGGCGGTGGTGGCCGGCGCGCTGCTGCTGCTCACGCGGCGGGTGAAACCGGAACGCGTGTACCGGGAAATCGACTGGAGCCTGCTGGTGCTGTTCATTGGCCTGTTCATCGTGATCGCCGGCGTGGAGAAGACGGATTTGCCGGCCCGCCTGTTCCGGGCGGCGTCGCAATACCGCCTGGATCGCACGGCGCCGATGAGCATTTTCGCGGCGTTGCTCTCCAACCTGGTGAGCAACGTGCCGGCCGTCCTGGTGTGCAAAGGGTTCGTCGCGCGCTTGCCGGACCCCACCCACGCCTGGCTGGCGCTGGCCATGTCCTCGACGCTGGCGGGCAATCTCACGGTGCTGGGATCGGTGGCCAACCTGATCGTGGTGGAGCGGGCGCGGCGTGACGTGAAGATATCGTTTTGGGAGTACGCCAAAGCGGGCGTGCCGCTGACGATCGCCACCATGGCGGCGGGAGTCTGGCTGTTGGGCTGAGACCAGACGATGCTAAACTAGCGGTTTGCTCCCCCAGGTTTCCCTCGCCGGCGATTGGTTTCTGCGCTCCGGCATTCAAGAACCGTCGGGCGGCGTGGCCCGCTATTACCACGCCGGGCTGGACCGCAACCGCGCCGTGTCGACGGAGATCACGGGCTATGCGGTCAGCGCGCTCGTGTACCTGCATGCGCTTTCCGGGGAGCGGCTGTACCTGGACCGCGCGGCCGCCGCGGCCCGTTTTCTTGCGGGCGCGGCCTGGGACGCGGCATCGCGCACCATGCCGTTTGAAATCGCGCCGGCCGAGTTCACGTACTTCTTCGATTGCGGCATTGTGGTGCGCGGCCTGCTGGCGGCGTGGCGCGCGACGGGCCGCGAGGAACTGCTCGGGGTAGCCGCCGCGTTGGGCCGCTCGATGGCGTGCGATTTCGAGGCCCCCGACGGCAGTTTTCACCCCATCCTCTCGCTTCCCGATAAGCGCGCGCTGGAGCCGGACCCGCAACGCTGGTCGCGGTCGGCGGGCTGTTACCAGTTGAAGGCCGCGCTGGGGTGGTGGGAGCTGGCGGAAGCCACCGGCGACGGTTCCTTCCGCGAACCCTATGAACGCCTGCTGGAGCACTCGCTGCGCACCTGGGGCGATTTTTTGCCCGGCCATCCGGACCGGCACATGGTCATGGACCGTCTCCATGCCTTCCTCTACTTCCTGGAGGGACTGTTGCCGAGGGCGGGAGACAAGCGGTGCGCCGCGGCCCTGTGCGACGGCATTCGCCGCGCGGCCCATTCCCTTCACGAGATCGCCCCCGATTTCGCGCGCTCCGACGTGTACGCGCAGTTGCTGCGCATGCGGGTGTATGCGGACCGGGCCGGCGCAGCGCCGCTCGACCAGGCCAGCGCGCGGGACGAAGCCGAAACGCTGGCCGGGTTTCAGGCCTCGGGCGGCGATCCCAAAATCGGCGGCGGATTCTACTTCGGCCGCCAGCGAGGCGCCACGATGCCCTTCCTCAATCCGGTATCCACGGCCTTCGCCATCGAGGCGCTGGCGCTCTGGGACGAATGGCGTGGCGGGCACGCGCCGGCCCACCTGCGTCTGCCGATCTGACCTTGCGGGGGGGAATCCAGATCGCGTGGTGGCATGGGGCGGCCCGGATTGCGGGCGGGCTGCGCCGCAAGCGGTGGCGCGCCCGGCCCTGGCCCGCGCGCGCGGCGGAAGAAGGCATCTCCGTGGTGATTCCCTCCCGCAATGGAAAACATCTGCTCGCCGCG
>JADGNR010000432.1 GCA_017883415.1 Bryobacteraceae bacterium
CAGGCTGGTAGAGGTAGAACATCTCGTCTGCTACTATAACCGCCCTCCTCGGAGAGCGCACGGGCTAGACTCGTTCCCTGACGCGCGGCACGTCCGGGGGCTAGTCAGGGTGGCAGAAGCGGACGAAGGCTTTACCGAGAGTTTCAACGATGGCTCAAGCCCCAATGGTTACGGTGTTCTCAGGCTATTTCGACTGTTTTTCAACGAAGGCTCAATCGTGCAAAATCGACGAGACTATATACATATAATCTCGTTGAAGTTCATTTGAGCGGACACCCGGAACTTGCAGATGGGGCCTGTGAAGGGCTTTCTGCGGGGGCGGACGGGTCGCCCCCTCGGAAGAACAGTAAGCGCGTTTTCCCTTGCAATATCGTAGGCCCTAGGTTGATGAAGGCATGGCAACCAAGCTTCCAAAGGAAGTGCTGGAGTTCTTCAAAGCGACCGGGGCCAAAGGCGGGCGGGCGCGGGCCAAGAAGCACACTCCCGAACAACTTTCCAGGTGGGGCAAGAAGGGCGGGCGTCCCACCGGCAAGAAGCAAGCGAAGAAAGGCGGCAAGTGATGGCGGTGTATCGTCCGAAGCGAAAAGGCGATGCTTCAATGTTCTACATCTGCGAAATCGTCTACCAGGGCAAGCGGTTCCAGGAGAGCACGGGCGCTGCGCTACCAGCAAAACGGTTGCGCGGGAGTACGAGAAGCGGCGCAAGGCGGAAATGGAACGCGCGGCGGCGGGACTGCCCACGGAGCAAAAGGCGAACCGCATACGCACGGTTGCCGATGTGATTGAACCCTACCTCAAGGGGTACAAGCTCAGTCATCGCCCGAAAAGCGTGCTGTTTGCCAATGGCCGTTTGGCGAAGGTGAAGAAGGCGCTTGGTAACGTTGTGCTGTCCGATCTCACGGACGAACGCATCCGGGACTACATTCGCCAGCGTAAAGCAGAGAAGATTTCGGGGCGCACGATCAACATGGAGGTAGGTGAACTGAGCCGGCAATCGGCCAGCCTTGGTCTTTGCTATGGCCCAAGGTTCGCAGGCTCGAAGAGCGTAAAGACGTGGGTCGTGCGCTTTCCGATGACGAACAGAAGCGCTGTGGCGGGAATCAGGCTGCGGCAGCAGACGGAAGAAAGCACCGGGAATTTCGAGGTAGTCCCTGTGAAAGTCCCTGTACCTGAGCAATTGCTGCCCATTCAGTGATGGCCAAGCTGTTGATTTTAATGGTGAGCGCGGAAGGAATCGAACCTTCAACCTACTGATTAAGAGTCAGTTGCTCTGCCAGTTGAGCTACGCGCCCGCTGCGAAGGGGTTTGGCTGGAAGCCGGGCACAACCGAACACGTTGCGCCCAGATCAGAGTATACCATCCCGCCGCGGGATTTCACGGTGCGGGGTTCGGCGGCGGCGGCGGCGCGGTGTTCGGCGGCGGGCCGGGAAGGGAAGCGGCGGCGATTTGCGCGATGTCCAGAAGGCGCGGCGCCTCGGGCATGGTGCCGAGGGCGTCGCGGAACATGGTCTGGCAGAAGGGGCAGGCCGTGCCGATCACCTCCGCGCCGGTCGCCGCCAGCTCTTCGGCGCGCGCGACGTTCACGCGTTTGCCTTTCTCCTCGCCGAGGAACATCTGGCCGCCGCCGGCGCCGCAACAGAAGGAACGCTCGCGCGCGCGGGGCGGGTCGACCACCTCGGCCGACCGCGCGATCACCGCGCGCGGCTCCTCATAAATATTGCGATAGCGGCCCAGGTAGCAGGGGTCATGGAACACCACCTTCGACCGGCCATTGGCGGCTTCGGGCAGGCGGGATTGCAGGCGCGCCAGCAGCTCGCTGTGATGCTCGATCTCGAAGGTGGCGCCAAACTCGTGCCAGTCGGTGCCGATGGTGCGCACGCAGTGGGGGCAGATGGAGACCATTTTGCCGACTTTGACGGAGCGCAGGGTTTCGATATTGGCCTCGGCCACCTGCGAGACCGCCAGGTCGTTGCCCAGGCGGCGCGCCGGATCGCCCGTGCACTTCTCCTTGCGCAGCACCCCGAAGGTTACGCCCGTGTGGCGCAGCACGCGCGCCAGGGCGAGCACGATCTCGCGGCCCTGCGGGTCGTAGGCGCCCATGCAGCCCAGCCACAAACAGTACTCCTGGGTGCCGTCGTAGAAGGGCAGCTCGTTTTTCTCGATGAACTTCTGGCGCTCGCTGGCGGCGAAGCCCAGCGCATTGCCGTTCCGCTCCAGGTTGAGGAACAGCTTGGTGCCGTAGTCGTCCTCCCATTTTCCGGTGTTCACGGCGCCGCGCCGCAGTCCGACGATCATGGGCAGGTGCTGGATTCCCACGGGGCATTGGAACTCGCAGGCTCCGCAGGTAGTGCATTGGAACGCCGCCTCTTCGGAAATATGCGGGCCGAGCAGCGGCGCTTCGGCGGCGGGCCCGAACTCCTTGAGATAGCCGCGCAACCCGAGAACGATTTCTTTGGGGTTGAGCGTCTTGCCGGTGTTGTATGCGGGACAGTGCTCGGTGCACCGGCCGCACTCCACGCAGGAGAAGGCCTGCAAGGCGTCGATGCGGGTGACGTCCTTGCCGGTGTCGAGGCCGAAATCCTCGTCGCCGGAGAGCGGCGGGATGCGGCTGAAGCCGGCGCGGCGGAGAAACACGGTCACCGGGCTCAACGCCAGGTGGAGGTGCTTGGTGTGGGGAATCATGGGCAGGAAGACGAACAGCGCCACGGTGTGCAGCCACCAGTTGACGTGCCCCGCGACGGTGGCTTCGCCCAAGCGCAGGCCGGCGAGGTAGGTGACCATCAGGAGGAAGATCAGCAGCGCGATTACGCCCGATTCCGGGGATACCTTGCCGAGCCATTTCGGCCGCACGAAGAAGCGCCGCACAAACAGGCCCGCGATGGAGACCGCCACGGCCACGGCCCACACCGCCACGAAGGCGAAGTAGAAGCGCCCGAAGCCGGCCTCGGGGGAAAGAAAGCGCGCGCCGAATCCGGTCGCGAGGTGGTTGACGGTGATCAGCGCGAACGCGCAGAAGCCCCAGAACACGAAGGCATGCGCCAGCCCGGCGAGCGGCCGTTCGCGGATCACCTTGCCCTGGGCCACCACTTCCCAAAGGAACTGGCGGCAGCGCGGGCCCAGGGGCGCGAGCTCGAAATCGGGCGTGGCGCGGGATAGCCGGATGGCGTGGAGGACCTTGCGCAGGCGAAGCCACGACAAGGCGAGGGATAGGGCGATAAGGACGATGAGAACCGCCCGTTCGGTCCAGGACGCGTCGGTCATATGATTCAGGTTTAACAAAAAGCAGGCAAGGACACCATGATCCACGGGGTTTTTCCCGCGCACTTCGTTAGAATGGACTTATTGGAGGAGATTTGCGCATCGTCGTTTCCGGCGCCGCCGGCTTCATCGGCTCACACCTGTGCGACCGTCTGCTGGCGGAAGGCCACACGGTAGTCGGCCTCGATAATTTTCTGACAGGGAGCCGCGGCAACCTCGCGCACCTGGCCGGCCATGCCGGTTTCCGCCTGCTGGAGCAGGACATCGTGCAGCCCTTCGCCATCGAGGGCGCGGTGGATGGGGTAGTGAACCTGGCTTCGCCCGCCAGTCCCAAAGACTACCTCGATTACCCCATCGAGACTCTGCAGGTGGGTTCAGCCGGGACGGGCCGCATGCTGGAGCTGGCGCTCGAAAAGGGCGCGCGCTTCCTGTTGACCTCGACCTCGGAATGCTATGGCGACCCGCTGGTCCATCCGCAGGTGGAGAGCGATTGGGGCAATGTGAATCCGGTCGGGCCGCGCTCCTGCTACGACGAGAGCAAGCGCTTCGCCGAAGCCATCACCATGGCGTATCACCGCAAGCACGGCGTGCGGACCAACATCGCGCGCATCTTCAATACCTACGGCCCGCGCATGAAACTCAACGATGGCCGGGTGGTGCCGGCGTTTCTGGACCAGGCGTTGCGCGGCGAGCCGCTGACGGTGTTTGGCGCCGGAGCGCAGACGCGGAGCTTTTGTTACGTGCGCGACCTGGTGGACGGGTTGTACCGGCTCATGTTCTCCGAGGAACGATATCCCGTGAACCTGGGCAATCCGCGCGAGATGACCATTCTGGAGTTCGCCGCGGAGATCCACCGGCTGACCGGCGCCAGGTCGGCCATCGTGTTCCGGCCGCTGCCGGAGGACGACCCAAAGAGACGGTGTCCCGATATCGGCAAGGCGCGCGCGCTGCTCGGGTGGGAACCGCGCATTTCCCTCGAGGAAGGGCTCGAACTCACAGTGGAGTATTTCCGCGGACTTCACGCGACGGTGTGAGGAGCTATCAGCCTCTTCAGCTCGCTCTCACGCCGAGCCGTTGCAGGAAACTGGCGTCTTCGCCCTCATAGGCCGCTTCCAGTTTGTCGAGCGCCGCCTCCAGAGTGTTGGCCGGGCTGGGGCAATCGCGCCAGCATTCGGCGAGCGGTTTGGAAGTGTACACCAGGCGCTTGCACTGGGTGCACCACCAATGGACGACCAGTTGATGATCGTCGGTGAAGCCAATCTCGTCAAGATGTTCGGGCACCGTGCCGCATTGGCAACTGAGCGCCAGATGGCGGTAGTTCATTCGCTGCTCGGCCCTCCGTAGACGTTATCGCATGGAAGCATCCTTGGCACCAGTGCCAAATCAAATCAAGTGTACTCCCGGAGTACTGGGAAGAAACGGCTGTTTGTTCATGAAATCACAGCGTTGTAAGCCGCGCGGGCGGGGGCATCCGGGGCCGCACGGTTTCCGGTACACTGGCAGAGGGCCGCCCACGCCCGGGTGGCGAAACTGGCAGACGCAAAGGACTTAAAATCCTTTTCCCGGAAACGGGAGTGCGGGTTCGATTCCCGCCCCGGGCACCAACAAAAG
>JADGNR010000138.1 GCA_017883415.1 Bryobacteraceae bacterium
CTCTCAACTGCAGAATAGCAGGCGGGCGGCGGCGGATCGGAGACTGGGTGCAGCAAGTGGTTGAGGCGGTTAAGAAAAAAATCTCGTTTTCCCGGTGACTGAAAAAGGTTTGCTCGGTTCCGCGGCCTCGGAAAGCCGGGGTGGGGATGAAATGCTGACCGCCGCGGAATCGAGTAAACCGTGCAGTGAACTAGACCGCGGGAACGGGGCGGGTCTTTAATGGGCTTTGCTCGGTTCGGCGGTTACGAATCAGGTTAGCGGGGTGGAGGAATTGGGGATACGGCTGGTCGTGTGGGGTAGGTTGGGTGGAACCTTGCGGGGTCCGGAAATGGGTGGAGAATCCGCGTATGGGTACCGGGAACGGGTTTGAGGCCGGGGAGAGCGCGCGTGGGCCCCAACGGGACGAAGCAAGAGGCGGCCCTGCCGGAAGCGCAGCGCGGGAGTGGCCGATGTGTATCGGGATCATCATGAGGTGTTCACCAGCCAGGGCAGCGGCCCGGGCAGGGCGAGCCGGATCAGGATGCCTTGGCCACAGCAGGGGCAGAGCCGTAAACTGATGCCGGTGAGTTGGCGATAGAAATCGCGGTAGTCGGTGAGGCGAGGCAGCAGAATGGAGGTGGCGGTGGCCAGCAAGCGGCGGCATACCTCCAGGCGGGCGGCGCGGTGGCAGTTGGCCAGGAAGCCGTAGTAGCGGATGCGTTGCAATCCAGGTGGCAAGGCATGGAGGAGGAAGCGGCGGATGAATTCATCGGCGGAGACGGTCATGTGCTTGCGCTGCGCATCGCGGTAGTCCTTCCATTCGAAGGTGACCTGGCCGTCTTCGAAACTCCGTAAGCGCTGGTTGGAAATGGCGACGCGATGGGTATAGCGGCCGAGGTATTCGAGCACCTGCTGCGGTCCACCCAATGGGGCCTTGGCATATACGACCCATGGGCTGTTCTTTAACGGAGCCAGGTAGCGGGCGAATGCCGCCGGGTCGGATAAACCCGCCAGATCGCCGAAGAACTGCAACTGGCCGGCGGCGTAAGCCTGTTCGAGAGCCTCCAGGAACAGATGGCGGAAGCGTGCGCTGAGCACCCGCACGGGCAGCAGAAAGCGGGGCCGGGCATGAACCCAGCGCTCCTGCCGCGGTGACAGACCACCACCGGGAACAACGCAGTGCAGATGCGGATGAAAGTGCAAGTTCTGCCCCCAGCTATGCAGGACGGCGAAGAAGCCGGTCTCCACGCCCAGGCGTTTGGGATCGGCGGCAATGGAGAGCAGAGTTTGAGCGGTGGTGCGGAACAGAAGGTCATAAACGATGGTTTTGTTGTAGAACGCGATGGCAGCGATGGCCTCCGGGAGAGTAAATACTACGTGGAAGTATTCGATCGGCAACAACTCGGCTCGCCGCTGTTGAAGCCAGTGGGCGCGCGCCAATCCCTGGCACTTGGGGCAGTGCCGGTTGCGACACGATCGATACTGAATGTGCGTGTACTGGCATTGGTCGCACCATTCAACGACACCCCCCAGCGCGGGCGTGCGGCAGGCCTCGATGGCTTGCATCAGGCGATGCTGGTGCAAGGGCAGATCGTGCGTCTGCCGGTAGGCCGGGCCGTGTCGTCGAAAGATGTCGGCCAACTCCAGGGTTGGCGGCGGCATGTCTCAGCGCTTGGCCGGGGTGGGCGCTTGGGCTTTAGGATTGGGTCTGCGTGCTTGGCCCAGGCGATCGAGCGGGCTGCCCACCGCCGCGACGGCATTGGGGGAAACGGCTGCGTAGCGCGCGGTAGTGTCAATGCGGCTGTGGCCCAGCAGCGCCTGGATGAGGCGGATATCGGTGCCATTTTCCAGCATGTGAGTGGCAAAACTGTGGCGGAGCGTGTGGACGGTGACCCGCTTACCGATACCTGCCGCTCGCGCTGCTTCCCGGCACACGGTCTGCAGCGACTCGACGTTCATGTGGCGGCCTTTGCGCCATCCCGGGAAGAGCCAGTCCTCAGGCAAGGCGTGGTGCCGTTGGCCGGCAGGATATTGGGAGCGGTACCAGCACCGTAGCACGTCCAGCAGCCGCGGAGAGAGCATGGAATAGCGGTCTCTCTTGCCCTTGCCTTGCTGCACCCGGATGAGCATGCGTTGGGAGTCGATATCGCCGACCCGCAAAGCCACCACCTCGGAAACGCGCAGGCCGGCGCCATACGCGGTCATCAAGGCGGCGCGATAGCGAATGGTGCATACGTGCTGAAAAAACTCGTCCACCTCGATGGCGCTGAGAACTACTGGGAGACGGTGAGGAACACGGCATCGCGGCAGTGCGTCGTCCGGCCAGGGCGTTTCTAGAGTCACATTGTAAAGAAACGTGGCGGCTACCGCGAAGTGGTTGACGGACTCGGCGGAATACTGGCGCTCGTTGATCATGTAAAGCTGGTATTCGCGGATCTCCTCCAGGCTGAGGTATTCGGGGCTGGTTTGATAGAATCGGGCCAGACCGATGACGTAATGCAAGTACGCTCTCTGGGTTTCCGCGCTGAGATTGCGCAGCTGCATGTCCTCGATCATGCGTTGACGAAGCGGTGTCATGCGAAGGCTCCTTCGATATTGGATTGGTCTATGTGGCAATAAACCTGATCCAGTGTTTCAAGGAGCCTCGCGCCAGTCTAGGGGGTGAAGGGGTCGCCTCGAAGACGCATACCGCGTAGCGGTTTAGTTCACCGGCGAGGACCGGCCCGGCTTCTGGGAATCCAACGGCTATCCCATGCGGGGCGACCCGTGGAGGGAAGAGCGGTGCGGCTGATCCAGGACCGCCGCCTCGGCTAGTTGCTCCAGGGTCACAAAAAACCGCTTGCCGCAAAACCGGCAATGCCGCGGCACCCGCCCGCGCCTCTTCATCAGCCGGTCGAGGAGGCCGCCCGACCGGGAGGGCGCGTGGTCTTTGCCGAAGCACCGGGGGCACCGCAGCTCCCCGGGCTTGATTTCCATTGGAGTATCGACTTCCAAACTCGCAGTTTAACAGAATTCACGTGTTTTGTGGCTTCAACGCATGGTGTTAGCCTGTGTTCGTGCGCAGCTTCTTCCTTTTCTTATCGCGCCAGCGGCACCTGCGAAAGTGGATGGAAACCTCTTCGCTGGGCCGGCGCCTCGCTACCCGTTTCGTGGCCGGCGAAACCCTCGACCGGGCGCTCGCCGTGGGTCGCGAACTCAATTCCGAAGGCATTACGGTCACGCTCGACCATCTGGGCGAGAGCGTCACTTCGCTCGCCGAGGCCGCGGCCGCGCGCGACGTTTATCTGCGCACTTTAACCGCCATTCACGATTCCGGCATTCAAGCCAACGCGTCGCTCAAGCTCTCTCAGTTCGGCCTCGATTTTTCCTTTGAACAGTGCCTGGCCAACGTCGACCAACTGGTGAAGCGCGCCGCTGAATTGGACAGCTTCGTGCGCGTCGATATGGAATCGAGCGCGTACACCGACCGCACGCTCGATCTGGTCGGGACCCTGCATGCCCGGCATGGCGCGGTGGGCGTGGTGATCCAGGCCTACCTGTACCGCAGCAAACAGGACATAGAGAAGCTGTGCACCCGCGGGATCCGCGTGCGCCTCTGTAAGGGCGCCTACCTGGAGCCACACACCGTGGCCTACGCCAGCAAGTCCGACGTGGACCGCAGTTTCGTGGAGCTCATGAAGCTGCTGCTCGAAAGAGGCGATTACCCCGCCATCGCCACCCACGATGCGGCCCTCATCGAACAGACCAAGGCCTACGCGGCGGCGCGCAAGCTGGGGCGGGACGCGTTTGAATTCCAGATGCTCTATGGCATCCGCCGCGACCTCCAGCGCAAGCTGGTGGCCGAGGGCTACCGCCTGCGTCTCTACGTGCCGTTCGGCCAGGCCTGGTATCCCTACTATATGCGCCGCCTGGCCGAACGCCCGGCCAACGTCTTCTTTATGGTTCGCAACCTTTTCCGGCAGTAGGGCGGCCTGCCGGCGTGCCACCTACTTGATCGGGACCACGCCAATGCCCGCGATCACGTCCAGGAAGGCGTCGGCGGTTATGTTATTGTTGGCGTCCGCAGTCAGGATTTCCAAAGTCACGCTCTGGCCCGTGCCGACCCCCGCCGGAACCGTGAAATTGACCTGGTAGAGACCGGCGAAGCCGGGCGCCAGCACCGGTTGGACGGAGACGGTCGCCTGAAAGCCATCGACGAAAACCAGCACCTGACTGGTCACTTTGGCCAAGGGATTCCCCGGCGAGGGAGCGCCGTCGGTTACCGCCGGACTCACCGGACCCAACCCGACCATGAACAGCGAAACCGTCTCGCCCACCGCGACGGGGTTGGCGGTGGTGGCCACGGTGAAATTCGCGTGCAGGATGTCGGAGAGGCCCAGCCCGTTCTGCGCCTGGGTCAGGACGCCGGGGGAGGCCGGACCGGTGTATAGGGTGACGGCGTTGGATTTGACGCTGCCGGTGGTTACCTGGATGGTGACCACCGTGCCGTCGGTCGGCAGCGCGTACGGCGCTAGCACGGAGATCTGGTCGGAACCGCCGGAAGTCTGCTTGCCGGCGAAGAAGATGGGCACGTTGACCGTGACCGGGTTGCCATTGACGGGCCAACTGAAGGTCACCTGTGCGCCGCCGAGCGTCGTCGGAAACTGCGTGCCGCCCGGGGCGGACTGTGTCTGCGTGACCATCCCGGATCCATAGAGGGTCAGGGCTTCGCCGGGAGAAACCGATGCCTCGAACGGAGCGTTGCTGCCCGCGTTCTGCACTCGGGTAGGATCCAGGAATACGCCGGTCCCGGTCACCGGAGGAATCTTCACATAGAGGTTCAACTCGTAATTGCTTCCCAAACCCGAAGCAATGACGATATTGCCTAAGGCTCCGGCTGCGTACTGAATGTTGGTATACGAGGTGTCCGTGCCGTCGGCGTTGAACGCGAAGTAGGCCAGGGCCTGCGTCAGATCGTTCGCATTGTTGAAGAAGTCCGCATTGGCCCGCTGGTAGGAAAACTCCACCCCCGGGTTGGGGAATTCGTTGGCCACCCCTTCGGTGGCGAAGACGCCGCCGAAGGTGGGGTCGGTGTCGTTCTCCAGCGCGCCGGTGAAGTAAAACCCGTTGATCACCGTGCTGGCGTTGTTGGAGGGCAAGGCCTTGACGCCCACGATCAGGTCGAAGCCCGGGCCACCGGCGATGAAGAAGTTGCCGTCGGAGGAGACGTACAGGGTCTTGGCCCCGGAGAGCAACTGGCTATTGGCCGCCACCCCGGCCGGCGCCGGGAAGGTCATGGTGCCGCTGCCGTTGGCCGAAACCGTGTAGGAGGCGCCGAGGGAGGTCTGCGTGGTGGGCGCGTCACCGAGATTGGTGGCGGTGCCCTTCACCGTGACCGTGCCCAGGCTGCCGGTGCCGTTGGCCGTCATGGAAAAGAAGGTGTTGCGGTTCAGAGCGGTAAGATCCCCGTTCAGAAAATCGAGGCTGGCCACGAAGTAGTTTCCCAACAGCGCCGCATTGGACGAGGCGGTGCTGATCGGGATGGCGATGAACAGGTCCACATCCGCCGACTCCGTGCTGCTGGCAACGATGATGCCGCCCGCGCCCACGCCGCCGAAAAGGGTAGCGTTCTGCGGATCCATGGGGTTCACCATCGAGAACATGCCGCTGGAAAACACGGAGTACGCCGCCCCACTCGGCGTGGTGACATTGACGGTCTGGCTGCCGGCGCCGGGACCGTTGCTGTCGATCTGCGTGCCCGTGACCGTGTAGTTGCCGTTGCCGTCGAAGACGATGGTGCCGGAAGCGCTCACCGCCAGGTCGCTGGCGCCTCCCGCGTCGACATCGAGATAGCGAAAGAAGTAGCTGCCCTTAAGCGTGGCATTGCTGGGGAGTTGGGCCATAGCGGGCAGAGCCGCCAAAACCAGGGAAAGGGACAAAACAAGCCGCCGATAGATCATGTTCGCATGATACCCCTAAAAGGGGACAGACGCATTTTCTCCGGACGGCCGCGGGGCCGCGGGGTGGAATTAAAATGCGTCTGTCCCCTTTTCGAGGAAGAGGTCGATGGCGCGCGCGGCCTGGCGGCCCTCGGCGATGGCCCACACTACTAGCGATTGGCCGCGGCGCATGTCGCCGGCTGCGAAGACGCCGGGGACCGACGACATGTAGTCCGCGCCGGCGGCCACGTTGCCGCGCGGGTCGAGCGCCACGCCAAGCTGGTCGAGGAGCCCGCTCTTCACGGGGCCGAGAAAGCCCATGGCGAGCAGCACCAGGTCCGCGTCGATGGTGAATTCGGTGCCGGGCAGGGGCGCGCACGCGGGCGGCGGACCCACGCGCACGGCGTGCAATCGCTGCACGCGGCCGTGTTCGTCGCCCGAGAACTTCACCGTGGCGACGCTCCAATCGCGCCGGCCGCCCTCTTCGTGCGAGCTTTCCACGCGCAACTGCATGGGCCAGAGCGGCCACGGGGTGGAAGGCGCGCGCGCATCGGGCGGTTTGGGCAGCAACTCGAACTGGGTGACCGACGCCGCGCCCTGGCGATGGCTGGTGCCCAGGCAATCGGCGCCGGTGTCGCCGCCGCCGATAATCACCACGCGCTGGCCGGTGGCCAGGATGGCGTCCCGCTCCGGAACCGTATCGCCTTCCAGGCGGCGGTTCTGCTGCGGCAGAAACTCCATGGCGAAATGGATGCCGCGAAGCTCTCGGCCGGGCACGGGCAGATCGCGCGGCCGCTCGGCGCCGCCGGCGAGCAGAATAGCCTGGAACTCGCGGCGCAGGTCCTCCACCGGCACATTGGCGCCGACGTGGGCGTTGGCCTGGAACTCCACTCCTTCGGCGCGCATCTGCTCCAGGCGGCGGTCGATGAGGCGCTTCTCCATTTTGAAGTGCGGGATGCCGTAGCGCAGCAGGCCGCCGATGCGGTCGTTCTTCTCGAAGACGGTGACGTGGTGGCCGGCGCGCGCCAGTTGCTGCGCGGCGGCCAGGCCCGCGGGACCGGAACCGACGATGGCCACGCGCTTGCCCGTGCGCGTTTCGGCGGGCTCGGGCTGGATGAATCCTTCCTCGAAGGCGCGGTCGACGATGGTCTTTTCGATCTCCTTGATGGTGACCGGCGGGGCGTTGATGCCCAGCACGCAGGAAGCTTCGCACGGGGCCGGACAGATGCGCCCGGTGAACTCGGGAAAATTGTTGGTGGCGTGGAGTTGGCGCGCGGCCTCGCGCCAACGGCCGCGGTACACCATCTCATTCCAGTCGGGAATGAGGTTGGTGAGCGGACAGCCGGTATGGCAAAAGGGCACACCGCAATCCATGCAGCGGGAGGCCTGTGTCCGCAAGCGCTCTTCGGGGAAGGGCAAGTAGATCTCGAACCAGTCGCGTATGCGCTCGGCGGGCGGGCGGCGAGAAGGAAGCTCGCGGGAATGTTCGAGGAAGCCGGTGGGATTAGGCATGGGGCTAAGAGCGCTCCCTCAGGTTGGCAGGCGAAAGCGCCTGCCCCACACTGGCCAGGATAGTGGGTTCTTGTGGGGCAGGCGCTTCCGCCTGCCGCTCTTGCGTCACCCGCCGGAACTCGTGAGGATACACCTTCAGGAATCGCGGCAGCATGTGCGCCCAGTTGTCCAGAATCCATTGGGCGCGCGGGCTGCGGGTGGCTTCGGCATGGCGCGCGACGAGGGCATAGAGCAGGGCTTCATCGCCGGCCACCGGCTCGAGGCCCACCGACGCCAGGTTGCAGCGCTTCTCGGCGAAATCGCCCTTCTCGTCGAGGACGTAGGCCAGTCCTCCGCTCATGCCGGCGGCGAAATTGCGGCCGCACTTGCCCAGCACCACCACCGTGCCGCGGGTCATGTACTCGCAGCCGTGGTCGCCCAGGCCTTCCACCACGGCGGTAGCGCCGGAGTTGCGGACGGCGAAGCGCTCGCCGGCCATGCCGTTGAAAAAGGCTTCGCCCGAGGTGGCGCCATAGAGCGCGACGTTGCCCACCAAAATGTTTTCTTCCGGCAGGAAGGTGGAGTGGCGCGGCGGATAGACGATGAGCCGGCCGCCGGAGAGGCCCTTGCCGACGTAATCGTTGGCGTCGCCTTCGAGCTCGAGGGTGACGCCGGCGGCGAGGAATGCGCCGAAGCTCTGCCCCGCGGAGCCGGTGAAATGGAAGCGGATGGTGTTCTCGGGGAGGCCGGCCGATCCGTAGCGGCGCGCGATCTCGCCCGAGAGCATGGCGCCCACGGTGCGGTGGATATTGCGGATGGGCAGCTTGATTTCGATGGGCGTGCCGCTGTCGATGGCGTCCCGCGCGTGATCGATGAGCTTGTAGTCGAGCGCCTGTTCGAGGCCGTGGTCCTGCGGCTGGACGCAGCGGCGCGCCACGCGGCGCGGGGTGGGCGGATTGTAGAGGATGGCGGAGAGGTCGATCCCTTTCGCTTTCCAGTGATCGGGCGCGGGGCGCGTTTCGAGCATGTCCACGCGGCCCACCATTTCGTCGAAGGTGCGGAACCCGCAGGCGGCCATGTAGCCGCGCACCTGTTCGGCGATGAAGAAGAAAAAGTTGATGACGTTCTCGGGCGTGCCCTGGAACCTGGCGCGCAGCACGGGGTCCTGGGTGGCGATGCCCACCGGGCAGGTGTTGAGGTGGCACTTGCGCATCATGATGCAGCCCATGGAGACCAGCGGCGCGGTGGAGAAGCCGAATTCCTCGGCGCCGAGCAGGGCGGCGATGGCGACGTCGCGGCCGGTTTGCAGCTTGCCGTCGGTTTGCAGGCGGACGCGGCCCCGCAGGTCGTTCATCACCAGGACCTGGTGCGCTTCGGCGAGTCCCAACTCCCAGGGAACGCCGGCATGCTTGATGGAGCTGAGCGGCGAAGCGCCGGTGCCGCCCGAATCGCCCGAGATCAGGATGGCGTCGGCATGGGCTTTGGCCACGCCCGCGGCCACCGTGCCCACGCCCACTTCGGCCACCAGTTTGACGGAAATGCGGGCGCGCGGGTTGACGTTCTTGAGATCGTAGATGAGCTGGGCGAGGTCTTCGATGGAGTAGATATCGTGGTGCGGCGGCGGAGAGATGAGGCCCACGCCGGGGATGGAATGGCGCACGCGGGCGATGGTCTCATCCACTTTGTGGCCGGGAAGCTGGCCGCCTTCGCCGGGCTTGGCGCCCTGCGCCATTTTGATCTGCAATTCGTCGGCATTGACCAGGTAGTTGGCGGTGACCCCGAAGCGCGCGCTCGCGACTTGCTTGATGGCGCTGCGGCGTCCGGTCGCGAAGCGCTCCTCGTCTTCGCCACCCTCGCCGGTGTTGGAGCGGCCGCCGATGCGGTTCATGGCGATGGCCAGCGTTTCGTGCGCTTCCTTGGAAATGGATCCGAACGACATAGCGCCGGTGGCGAAGCGCTTGACGATTTCGCTGGCCGGTTCGACCTCCTCGAGCGGGATGGGCTCGCCCGGCTTGATTTCGAGCAGGCCGCGGAGCGTCGCAAGGTGGCTGCCGCGCGCGTCGAGGAGATCGGTGTATTGCTGGAAGGTCTCGAAGCTCTCCTGGCGGACAGCGTGCTGCAGTTTCGCGATAGTGAGCGGATTGTAGAGGTGATATTCGCCGTTCGCGCGGTACTGGTAGTTGCCGCCGATGGCCAGCTCCGGGTCGGAGGCGGTGATGGGATGGAAGGCGTAGCGGTGCTTGAGAATGGCTTCCTCGGCCAGGACGTCGAGACCGACGCCTTCGATGCGCGAGACGGTTCCCGTGAAGTAATGCTCGATCAGATCCCGGTTGAGGCCGATGGCTTCGAACACCTGCGCGCCGCGGTAGCTCTGGAGCGTAGATATCCCCATTTTGGAGAAGGTCTTTAGCAGGCCTTTGTTAATGGCTTTGATGAAGGCCGGCCTGGCATCCATCCCCACGGTTTCAAGCGCCAGGTAGGGGTTCACCGCCGAAGCTCCGTAGCCGATCAGCAGGGCGAAGTGCATGACCTCGCGCGGCTCGCCGGATTCGATGATGAGCGCGACTTGCGTGCGGGTCTCCTCGCGGACCAGGTGGTTGTGCACGGCGGCGAGGGCCAGCAGGCTGGGGATGGGCGCGTACTCGTCGTCGAGGCCGCGGTCGGAAAGAATGAGAAGGGTGTAGCCGGACTGGATGGCGAGCGAGGCGCGGCGGCAGAGTTGGGTGAGCGCGCGCTCGAGGCCCTTGGCGCCTTCCTCGACGGCGACGAGCATTGGCAGCGTGGTGGCCAGGAAATCGCCCTGCGACACGCGGCGCAGCTTCTCGAGATCGCGGTTGGTGAGGATGGGATGGGGCAGCTTGAGGGTATGGCAGTGCTGCGGGGTTTCGGCCAGGATGTTGCGCTCCGTGCCGATATAGCTGGTGAGGGACATGACCATCTCTTCGCGGAGGGAGTCGATGGGCGGGTTGGTGACCTGCGCGAAGAGCTGCTTGAAGTAGTTGTAGAGCGGCTGCGGCTTATCGGAAAGGCAGGCCAGCGGGGTGTCGGTGCCCATGGAGCCGACCGGCTCTTCGCCCTTTGCGGCCATGGGGCCGAGGATCATGCGCAGGTCTTCGTCGGTATAGCCGAAGGCGCGCTGGCGGCGGAGGAGAGTGGCCTCATCGGGGCCATGCTCGCGCGGCGGCTCGGCGAGCTGGTCGAGCGTGACCTGGTTTTCCTTGAGCCAGAGCTGGTACGGGTTGGCCCCATAAAGTTTCGCTTTAAGTTCCTTATCGGAAACGATTCTGCCTTCAACGGTATCGACCAGCAACATCTTGCCGGGTTGGAGGCGGCCCTTGAGCTTGACATCTTCCGGCCGCACGGGCAGGACGCCGGTCTCCGAGGCCATGACGATGAGGTCGTCGCGGGTGACCAGGTAGCGCGCGGGGCGGAGGCCGTTGCGGTCGAGCGTGGCGCCGATGGAGCGGCCGTCGGTGAAGGCGATGGCGGCGGGTCCATCCCAGGGCTCCATGAGGGAGGCGTGGTACTCGTAGAAGGCCCGCTTCTGTGGATTCATGTGCGGGTTCCCGGACCAGGCTTCGGGGATGAGCATGGCCATGGCGTGGGGGAGCGAGCGCCCGGCCATGACCAGCAACTCGAGGGCGTTATCGAAGGCGCAGGAATCGCTGCCACCGGGCTGGATGACGGGGAGCAGCTTCGGCATCTCATCGCCGAACAGCGGAGAGGCCAGGATGGACTGGCGCGCGTGCATCCAGTTCACGTTGCCGCGCAGGGTATTGATTTCGCCGTTGTGGGCGATGTAGCGGTAGGGATGGGCCAGTTGCCAGGTGGGGAAGGTATTGGTGGAGAAGCGCTGGTGCACGAGGCAGAGCGCGCTGGCCACATCGGGGTCGCCGAGCTCGGGATAGAAATGGGCGATTTGGGGGGCGAGGAGCAATCCTTTATAAACGATGGTGCGCGCGGAGAGCGACGGGATGTAGCAGTCGCGGGCCTCGGCCTCGACCCGCTTGCGCACCAGGTAGAGCTTACGCTCGAGCTGGTCTTCGGCGATGCCGCGGGAGCGGGCGACGAAGATTTGCTGGATGTAAGGTTGCGACGCGCGGGCTACGCGGCCGATGGCTTCTCCGTTGATGGGGGTATCGCGCCAGCCGAGGACGGTGAGGCCCTCCTCGCGGACGATGCGCTCGATGATGCCTTCGCACTCCAGGCGGTGCTGCGGCTCGACGGGCAGGAAAGTCATGCCCACGCCGTATTCGCCCACCGGCGGAAGCGTGAAGCCGAGCTCGGCGCATTCGCGGGCGAAGAACTTGTGCGGGATCTGGATGAGCACGCCCGCGCCGTCGCCGGTTTCCGGATCGCAGCCGCAGGCGCCGCGGTGCGTGAGGTTGATCAGAAGCTGGATGCCCTTGACGATAATGTCGTGCGATTTCTGGCCGTTGATGTGCGCTACAAAGCCGATGCCGCAGGCGTCGTGCTCGCAGGCGGGGTCGTAGAGGCCCTGCCGCTGGGGTAGACCGGTGCTGACCGTCGGAGTGCTCATGATGCTATGCCTGGAATGTACCACTCCGGAGGGTAGTCCGGTGGCGGCTGGCCGGTCGCTCGGCGGTTGCCTTGAGAGACAGTGTACCAGGGCCTCGAAGTATTAGGCAATAGGGAAATATTCTATACGTACAATTAGGACCACTTATGATATCCTGGGCGCGTGGCGTCCTGGGAACTACAGCTTTTCAAGGAGATAGCTGCGAGCGGCAGCATGAGCAAGGGGGCCGTGCATTGCGGAGTGAGCCAGTCCGCCGCCAGCCAGCACGTGCAGGAGGTGGAACGGCGCCTGGGGGCGACCCTGCTGGACCGCGGCAAGCGTCCGCTGGAACTGACCGCTGCGGGGCGGCTCTACGCCGATTTCTGCCGCGACGTGTTGGGGCGGGAAGAGGAGTTCGCCCTCGCGCTGGAAGGGCTGAAGGGCGATGTGGAAGGCACGGTGCGGGTGGCGTCGATCTACTCCATCGGGCTTTCGGAGATGAGCGGGCTGCAGGAGGAGTTCGCGGCGCGCTATCCGGCGGCGCACCTGCATGTGGAATACATGCGGCCGGACAAGATCTACGAAGCGGTGCGCAACGGCGCGGCGGACCTGGGCCTGGTGAGCTACCCGGTGGCGGGGCGCGAGATTGCGGTGGTCGATTGGCGCAAAGAGGAGATGCAGGTGGCGGCGCCGCCGGCGCATCCCCTGGCCGGACGGAGCGAAGTGGTTCCGGCGGACCTGGACGGGCAGGACTTCATCGGGTTTGACGAGGACCTGACAATCCGCAAGGAATTGGACAGGTTCTTTCGCGCGCAGGGGATCGCGGTTCGCCTGCTGATGCACTTCGACAATATACAGATGATCAAAGAGGCGGTGATGCTGGGATCGGGGATCAGCATTCTGCCGGCGCGCACGATGCAGGCGGAAATCGCGCAGGGGCGGCTGTTGGCGATGCGCCTCGATGCGCCGGAACTGGCGCGGCCGGTGGGGATCGTGCATCGGCGGCGGAAGAAGCTG
>JADGNR010000433.1 GCA_017883415.1 Bryobacteraceae bacterium
GCAGCAAGTGGTTGAGGCGGTTAAGAAAAAAATCTCGTTTTCTTGGTGACCGGCTTCACGGCCCAGGCCCTCCACACTGCTGAAATTCTGAAACCACAGCACGCCGGCATCAGCAAATCCGGGATCTCCCGTCGTCTGCAGATCGGTCGCGCTTCCTTCCGTCGTATCTAACATCGAAGAGAGCTCAAATATGCCAGCGAAGAACGCGGTTCCTCCGGAAATCTATCAGCTCAAGGTAACTCTGCTCGGCACAAGCCCACCGATCTGGCGCCGTCTGCTGGTGCCCGCGGACGTGACTCTGGCGCAGTTGCACGTCGTGCTGCAAACTGCGATGGGGTGGGACGACGGTCACATGCACGAATTTTCCATTGGCCAGCGGCGCATAGGGCGGCCCGACCCTGAAGACCGGCTCATGGGAATGCCCTCCGTGGAAAACGAGCGCACGGTGCGCCTCTCCGGCATACTGGGGAGGGTCGGCTCCAAGGCTATCTACACGTATGATTTTGGCGATAGCTGGGAGCATGCCATCGTCCTGGAGAAGCGGCTTCCCGTTGATCCGAATATGACGTATCCGTTCTGCACGGATGGTCAACTCGCGTGTCCCCCGGAAGATTGTGGAGGCATTCCCGGATTCTACGACCTTGTAGAGGTCCTCAACGACCCCCACCACGAACGGCACGAAGAGATGCGGGACTGGATCGGCGGTGATTTTGATCCCCAAGCCTTTTCGGTTGACAAGGTCAACCGGGTGCTGACACCCGTCCGCCGCGGGGGCAAAGCTCTCAAGAGTTAGCCGCGTCATCACCACTACGCGGGCTTGCCGAAAGGACACGTCGGAAGCATCGACTAGGCTGCTTACTGAGCGATCGGTTGGCCCCCCTCGAGGGCGGCGACCATCGTCTCCAGGCTTTTGCGATTGAGGGCGTCGGGCGCCTGGGCCAGCGCTTTGCGCGCGTGATCGAGCGCCTGTTTCGGATCGCCGTTGGCGGCATAACCGCGGGCCAGTCCCACGTGCACCGGCCACGTGTCGCCATTGCTTTGGTAGCTTAGCTGGAACACCTCCAACGCTTCCTGGTTCTTCTTCTCCGCCAGCAGGCGGCGGCCGTACTGATGCAGGTCGATGGGGGTGGCGGAACGGTGGTGGACGGCGGCTTGCATGGCCGCGGTGGCTTCTTCCTTCCGGCCGAGTTTCTCCAGCACCTGAGCTTTGTTGCTCAGCGTTGTGAAATTGGCCTCGCCGATGAACTGTTTGCTCACGGCGATCTCAGCCCATTCCAGCGCCTGGTCCAGGTGCGTGTTCTGAGCGACGCAGAATTGCGAGGCCGCTACCCAGCCGCGCCAGCCGAACCCCTGCATGTTCGTCAGGTTTTCCTTCATTCTCGAGATGTAGAGGTCGTCGATGTTCTCCACTTTGATGGTCCACGGGACGGCGAGTTCTTCCCACTGCAGTTCCGCCACGGACTCGGCGGGGCGGCGAGTGGTGAATTCGTAGGTCAGCCATTCGCGGTACTCGTGCTTGTGGGGCTTGACGGTCACCCGCAGCGCATCGCCGGCCGGGTCGTAGTAGAAACTGCCCCAGGCGTTGGAGTCTTTCGAAAAAACCAACTGCCACTCCTCCGGGCCGGCGATCATGTGCAGGCCGTAGCGTCCGGCGGCGAGCGGCTTCCCTTCGATGGAGACGGCATCCGATACCTCGAACACCGTGTTCTCATTCGCCCCGGCGCGCCAGGGGGCGGGCTTACCGAGGCCGAAGCCGAGGTCGGTGAGGCCGTAGGGGACGAGTTTGCCCCAGATCTGGCCGCGCCGGTCTTTGCCGTCGGGGCCATGGACGGCGGGGCTGGAGTAGTCGATGGTGATACGCACCGGCCCGATGTGCTGGGTCACAGACGCTTTTTGATTGTTGCCGCTCGGCGGAATGGTGAGCCCGGGGACGATCTGGGCGCCGGCGGGGATGGCAAGGACGAGAGTCAGTGCGAGACGAAGCATGGAACAGTGACGGGACAGGAAGGAAAAGGTGAGGGGTAGCGACTCTGTGGTTCCCGGCGGCCCGTGAGCCGGCCAACAACAGCGACTGCGCGTTGAAGAGAGCGCCCACTCAAGCACAACGACCGGCAGGTCATCAATGCCGGCGAAATCGTCGTCCCGACTCACCAGTGTCCCACCGAGCGCGAGCGCCGTCGCTGCAACCCACAGGTCGTTTTCGTCCAACGTGAGGCCCCGCTGTTGACGAGCGACTTTTATGGCTGCGTAACCCGATCGCCGTGAGGCAGCCCAGCCATCCAGTTTTCGATTCGCGGGGCGGCCCTCATGAGGTCACTGATCGCGTTTGTATCCAGCAAACACGTCACCTGTCGGGCCACCGGTCGAAGGCACCCTGGTCGCACACTGGCAACCGCGCCGCGACAATCGCGGCCTCCATTTCATCGACCGCCGCGGCTCTGGGATGAGGCAGTTCTCGAACGGCCCGCAAAACAGCTCCAGGCGAACTCGCGCTGTCCAAGAGAGAGCGCAGTCCCCTCCACGGCGACCTGCTCCACGCTCTTGTTTTGAGCCGTGGCAATCCCCTCCAGGTCACGTGCCAGGTCATCCGGGATTCGAATGGTCATTCAATTCCTCAATCTCATTGTCTCCCCAGAAACGCGTTGTCACAGCCTATCCAAGCGTGGCCTGGCAGGATCGCGCTGCTGAACTTCGCGCCGGCCACCAATCGCCGGGTTGTCGGATGGAGCGGACGGAATAGCTCAGCGGAAGCGACCGCGAAGGCGCGCGCGAAGAGCCGACTCCTGGGGGTTTCGTAGCCTGCACCGAAGCTACCAGATCTGCACGCGGTCCGCCGGCGCGAGGTAGAGCTTCGCACCGGGTGGGACATCGAATGCCGCGTACCATGCGTCGTTGTTGCGGACGGTAGCGGCGCGGAACTGCCCGGGGGCGTGTGGGTCGGTCAGCACCTGCTGGCGGAGCGCGGCTTCACGCGCCTTCGATCCCCAGTTCTGTCCGAAGGCAATGAAGAACTGCTGGTCCCCGGAGAATCCATCCTGGGTGGGAGCGGATTTACCCGCGAGCGAGGCGCGGTAGCCGTCGTAGGCGGCGGAGAGCCCGGCGACATCGGCGATGTTTTCGGCGAGGGTCTGCTCGCCATTCACGGAGAGGTCGGGGAAGGGCTTGTAGGTGTCATACTGCGCGGCGAGTCGTTTGGTGGCGGCATGGAAGTGCGCGAGGTCGGCGTCGGTCCACCAGTTGCGCACGCGCCCATGGGAGTCGAACGCGCTGCCTTCGGTGTCGAAGGTATGGCTGATTTCGTGTCCGATGACGGTGCCGATGGCGCCATAGTTGGCCGCAGCCGGGGCCTGCGGATCGAAGAACGGCGGTTGGAGAATGGCCGCCGGGAAGTTGAGCGCATTTTGCAGCGGGAGATTGACGGCGTTCACCGTCTGCGGCGTCATGGACCATTCTTTGCGATCGACGGGACGGCCGAGGCGCGCGACGTCGCGATGGTAATCGAACAGGCCGCCGCGCCAGATGTTGCCGAACGGGTCGTCCGCCTTGACCTCGTAGGCCGAGTAGTCGCGCCAGGTCTCCGCGTAGCCGATCCCCACGTACAGGGTGGTCAGCTTGGCTTGCGCCTCGGCTTTGGTCTTGGAATCCATCCAGGAGAGCGCCTCAATCCGTTTCCGGAAAGCGGCGATGATGTTGGCCACCATCTCCTGCGCCGCCGCCTTGGCTTCCGGCGGGAAATAGCGCTGGGCATAGATCTGGCCCACGGCGTCACCGAGCAGGCCGTTGACCAGGTTGACGCCGCGCTGCCACCGGGGGCGCTGCTCCGGTGTGCCGGAGAGCACTTTGCCGAAGAAGGCGAAGCGTTCGTCCTGGAGTGCTTTGGGCAGCACGCCGGCATAATCATCGATCAGGTGGAAGGCCAGCCAGTCCTTCCACGCGTCGAGCGCGGTGGAGCCGACGAGGGCCGATTCCCCGGTGAAGGCGGTTGGCTGCCAGACGATGAAGCTCTTCTGCTTCCCGAGGCCGGCCGCGCGGAAGTACTCCGCCCAGTCCAAGCCCGGAGCCTTGGCGGCGAAGTCGGACGGCGTCCAGGTGTTGTTGGCTTTGTGGATGTCCTCGTTCTCCGCCAGGCTCAGGTGTTTTTCGGCGATGGCATGCTCCAACTCGAGGATGTGCTGGGCGCGGGCGTCCGTGTTGGTGAATCCCGCCAGCTTGAGCATGGTGGAGACGTGGGCCTGATATTTTGCGCGGATGTCGCGCATGCGGTCGCTCGAGGCCAGGTAATACTCGCGGTCGGGCAGTGCGAGACCGCCTTGCATCAAGTAGGCGGCATAGTGGTCGGAATCGTTGAAGCCGGGCGCCACCCACAGCCCGAAGAGGTTGGAAGTGTGAAAGTTGGTGTTATTGAGCGCGTCGACGTCGGAGCGGAGGCTCTCCCCCAAGGCTCGGGCCAGCTCGCGCTGATTGTGGATGGCGGCAATGGAGGCGAGGTGGGGGCGAAGCGGGGCGAGGCCTTTCGCTTCGATAGCGGCTTCGTCCATGTACGAGTTGTAGAGCGCGGCGATTTTACCGGTGGAGGAACCGGCAGGGGCGCTGGCCTTGGCTAATTCCTCAATCAGGCCGTTGGTACGCTTGTTGCTCAAGTCGTCGAGGCTGGTGAAGACGCCAACCCGGCCGCGGTCGGACGGAATTTCGGTGCGTTGCATCCAGCCGCCATTTGAGTATTGGTTAAAATCGTCACCCGGCTTGACGGAGGGGTCCATGTTGGCCACGACGATGCCGTGGGTAGCGGGGAGAGCGAACAGAGCGCACACGGCGGCGAGGGCGAGCGGAATCTCCAGGAACTTAAGTTTG
>JADGNR010000017.1 GCA_017883415.1 Bryobacteraceae bacterium
TTCGCTCGAAGCAGCTTAAAGAAGACGCGAGCCGCTGCGAGCTTCCTTACCCCGGCCCCTGGCCCCCGGCCCCCGACCCCTGCTTCTCAGGCCCCGGCAGCGTCCGCCGCAAAGCTCCGCAGCGCCTCGGCTTCGGCTGAATAGGTGCCGAACAGGGTGTAGAGCTTGGTCACCTGGAGGAGGTCGGTGACCTTGGAGTGGACGTTCAGCAGCTTGATCTGCCCGTGAGTGCTGGACACGCTGGCGTAAGCGCCCACCATCTCGCCCAAGCCCGAGCTATCGATGTAGTTCACATCTTTCAGATTGAGCAGGATGTTTTTCTGGCCGGCGCGGATCAGGTCCTTGATGGTGTTGCGAATCAGTCCGGATCCTTCTCCCAGCGTGATGCGGCCCGACAGGTCGACAATGGCCACGTCTCCGACATGGCGGACGGTAGCTTTCAAACTCATGAACACCCCCGTACTATTATGTACAATCGCAAGCCGCCATGCAGGCCGCCATGCAGGCCGCTACTCGACGGTCACGCTTTTGGCCAGGTTGCGCGGCTGATCGACGTCGCAGCCGCGGCGGACGGCGATGTGATAGGCCAGCAGTTGCAGGGGCACGCTCTCCAGGATGGGGGTCAGCAGGTCCGAGGAGGGCGGGATTTCGATGACGTGATCGGCCATCTTGCGCACCTTGTCATCGCCCTCGGTGGCCAGCGCCACCACGATGCCCTCGCGCGCCTTCACCTCCTGAATGTTGGAGAGCGTCTTTTCATAGAGCAACCGGCTCTCCGGGCTGTCGTCATGGGTAGCCAGGACCACCACGGGCAGTTTCTCGTCGATGAGCGCGTTGGGCCCGTGCTTCATTTCGCCCGCGGGGTAGCCTTCGGCGTGGATGTAGGAAATCTCTTTCAGCTTGAGAGCCCCTTCGAGCGCGATGGGAAAGTGCACGCCGCGCCCCAGGAACAGGAAATCGGTGGAGCGAAACAGCTCCTTTCCCAGCGCCTCGTAAACCGGGTTGTTGGAGAGCACGGTTTCGAGCTTGCCGGGGATACGCAAAAGCTCCTGCACCAGGCAGCGCGAGGCGCTCTCGCCGAGGAAGCGGTTCGCTTGCCCCAGGTACATGGCCAGGATGAACAGCGCGGTCAACTGGCAGGTGAACGCCTTGGTGGAGGCCACGCCGATCTCCGGGCCGGCGTGGGTAAAGATGCTGCCCGCGGCCTCGCGCGTGATCATGGAGCCGACCACGTTGCAGATGGCCAGCGTGCGGGAGCCCTTCAGCTTGGCTTCGCGCTGCGCGGCCAGGGTATCGGCGGTCTCGCCCGACTGGGAAATCACCACCGTGAGGGTATCGTCGCCGACGATGGGGTCGCGGTAGCGGAACTCGCTGCCGTAATCGACCTCGACGGGAATGCGCGCCAGTTTTTCGATCATGAATTTGCCGGCCAGCGCGGCGTGCCAACTGGTGCCGCAGGCGATGATCTTCACCTGGCGGAAGCGCGCGAATTCGGCGGGCGCGATATCCATTTCATCCAGGAAAATGCGGCCGGTCTCCTGCCCCACGCGTCCCAGCGTGGTGTCGCGGACGGCGCGCGGCTGCTCGTAAATCTCCTTGAGCATGAAATGCTTGTAGCCGCCCTTCTCGGCCAGAATGGGGTCCCACAGCACGTGGGTGATCTGGCGGTTCACCGGGCGGCCGTCGAAATCGCTCAGCCGCACGCCCCCCGGGGTGAGAATGGCCATGTCGCCATCGGCCAGGAAAAACATGTCGCGCGTGTGGCTGAGGATGGCCGGCACGTCGGAGGCCACGAAGTACTCGTCGTCGCCGATGCCGATGACCACCGGCGGGCCGAAACGCGCAGCCACGATCTTGTTGGGGTCGGTGCGGGCGATCACGGCCAGCGCGAATACCCCCGTCAGTTCTTTGACCGCGGCCCGCACGGCCTCCTCCAGATTGCCCTTGAAATGCTTCTCCACCAGGTGCGCGATGACTTCCGTATCGGTCTCGGTCTTGAAGACGTGGCCCTCGGATTCCAAGCCGTGCTTGAGGGGCAGATAGTTCTCTACGATGCCGTTGTGGACCACCACGATATCGCCCTTGCAATCGCGGTGCGGGTGGGCGTTTTCTTCGGTGGGGCGGCCGTGCGTGGCCCAGCGGGTGTGGCCGATGCCGCACGTCCCTTCGACCGGGTTCATGCGGATAGCATCTTCCAGGTTGCGCAATTTGCCTTTGGCGCGGCGCACCGCCAATTCGTTATCGCCGCAATAGACCGCCAGGCCGGCCGAGTCGTATCCCCGATACTCGAGGCGCTTCAACCCTTCGAGGATGATGGGGACGGCCTTATTCGTTCCGATGTAGCCGACAATTCCGCACATTCTTCAATTATAGAGGCGGCGGCCGGTCAATCCAGGAACTCGATTTGGCATTCCTCAATCACGGGATTGGCCAGCACCTCGTGGGCAATGGTTTCGATGTCCTTGCGCGCCTGTTCGCGCGTGACCTCGGGGGCGAGGACGATATCGAAGAACTTGCCCTGGCGCACGCCGGAGATACCCTGGTAGCCGAGTCCGTTGAGGGCCGCGCGGACGGTCTGCCCCTGCGGATCGAGGACCGAAGATTTCAAGGAAACGAAGACGCGAGCGGTCATGGGAACCTCGATTATCGCACGGCAGCGAATTGTAAACTGTGGCGGACGCCGCAGATTTCTGTTCCGCGCGCCTCCCCGCCCTGTCTTACTCCACGAACGATATGGGGACAGCGAGTTCCCCGTGATGCGAAAAAGTTCAAAAGGAGACAAACATGTTTAGAAAGCAAATCATATTCGCCCTGGCCGGTATCGGCCTGGTGTCGACATCCACGGGAACGGCGCTACAGGCCATGCCGCGCGGCACCGCCCAGATCCTCATGGCCCGCGGCCAGGCCGAGCCCAACGACCGGCGCCGGGGAGCCGAGCCCAACGATCCGCGCCACGAGCCGCAGCCCGGCGATCCCCGCCATGAACCGCAGCCCGGCGACAATCATCGCCGCGGCCGGGGACACTCGGTGATGGCATAAGACTTCTCTCCCCGCAGCAATTCCGGCCGGTGGGCGGCTTCGCCGTTCCGCCGGCCGGCTTTTTTTGTGGCATGCTCGCAAACGGCCCGGGACGTGCAGTGACGGCAGGGCATGACTCTTCAGCCGGCACTTCACCGCGCCATCGGCGTTTTCGATTCGGGCGTCGGCGGGCTCACCGTTCTCCAAGCGCTTCGCCGCCGCATGCCGCACCGCGACTTCGTCTATCTGGGCGACACGGCGCGCGTCCCCTACGGGCGCAAGCCCCCGGAGATGGTAGTCGATTTCGCCAACGGAATCGCGGAATTCCTATGCGGCCTGGGTGTGGAGGGGATGGTGGTGGCTTGCAATACGGCTTCCGCGGTGGCGCTTCCGGGACTAGCCGAGCGGTGCCCGGTGCCGGTTTGGGGAGTGATTGACCCAGGTGTGGAAGCGGCGACACGCACCACCCGCACGGGAAGGGTGGGGGTGATCGGCACCAAGGCTACCATCGGCAGCGGGGCGTACCAGCGCCGGCTCCAGGCGCGAGGCCTGGAGGCGTGGGCGCAAGCCTGCCCCATGCTGGTGCATGTGGTGGAGGAAGGGCTGGCCGATTCGCGCGAGGCCGAAATCCTGGTGCGCCACTACCTGGGCGGGCGTCCGGAGGTGGATGCGCTGATTCTGGGCTGTACGCACTACCCGCTGCTGCGCGAAGTGCTCCAGCGCGTGGTGGGCGAATCCGTGACGCTGGTGGACAGCGCGGAAGTGACGGCCGAGACGGTGAGCGCCGCCATGGACGCGGAGCCGCGCAAAACAGGCCAGGAAGAAGACCGCCCAGGGCGCGTGGTGCACTTTGTGACCGGCGACCCGGCGGCCTTCGCGCACACCGCCCGCGTGATCGGCGGCGTGGATGGCGAAATGGTTCCGCTCGCGGTGACGGACCTGTCGGCCGCGGCAGGGGGTGGGGCGGGCGCTCTATCCCGCATTCCGCAGCCCTCGTCGGCCTCCGGCGGACGGCCGACCAGGGGGTCCGCCCCACCTCGCGATCCTAGTTAGTTCAATAACCGGCCCTGGCGGAGATACGCGGGCGTCTCGAGGTCGTTCATGTCGAGCGGGGGCTCGGCCTCGGCGACCAGCACGGGTTCGGGTTCCGGCTCGGGCTCCACAAAAACAGGCGGCGCGGCCGGGGCGGGAGCGCGCGCGGGCTCGGGCGGGGGCGGCTGCACTCGGATCACCGGCACCACGTTGCCTCGCCGGTCGGCAATCGGCGCGTTTTCGGGCTGGAAGCCGGTAGCGATCACGGTGATCTTGACGGCGTCCGCCATGGCTTCGTTCATGATCACGCCGAAGTTGATCTGCACGTCGTCGCACTCGGCGGCTTCGCGGATAATCGAGCAGGCTTCGTTCACCTCGTGCAGTCCGAGCCGGCTCGACCCGGTGATATTGATCAGGATGCCGCGCGAGCCGGCGATGCGGGAATCCTCCAACAGCGGGCAACTGATGGCCTGGCGGGCCGCGTCCACGGCCGCTTTTTCGCCGCGTCCGATGGCCGTCCCCATCATGGCGTAGCCCATGCCGATCATGGTGGATTTGATGTCGGAGAAGTCGCGATTGATGAGGCCGGGCGTGATAATGATGTCGCTGATGCCCTGGACGGCCTGCCGCAGGAGGTCGTCGGCCACCTTGAAGGCGTCGAAGAAGCTGGTGCCGCGCGGCACCAGAGCGAGCAGGCGGTCGTTGGGGATGGCGATGACCGTGTCCGCCGAGCCGGCCAGCTTGCCGAGCCCTTCTTCCGCCAGGCGCATGCGGCGCGGCCCTTCGAAGCCAAACGGCTTGGTGACTACCGCCACGGTGAGCGCGTCCAGCTCCTTGGCCAGGGAGGCGATGACCGGCGCCGCGCCGGTCCCGGTTCCGCCGCCGAGGCCGGCGGTGACGAATACCATGTCGGCGCCTTGCAGCACTTCGACGATGCGGTCGGTGTTTTCCAGCGCCGCCTGCCGTCCGATTTCCGGATTCGACCCGGCGCCCAGGCCTTTGGTCATCTTGGCGCCGATCTGGAGCTTGTTGGGCACCTGGCAGGCGGTGAGCACCTGCACGTCGGTGTTCATAACGTAGAACTCCACCCCCTCCAGGCCCTCCTCCACCATGCGGGCCACCGCATTGCAACCGCCGCCGCCGACACCGATCACCTTGATGCGCGTGGTGAGGTGCGGTTCTTCTTCGATCTCATATTTCAGGTCGTCCATGTCGGTATCGATCAGTCCCATAGGTCACCTTCCTTTTCGCGGGCCGCGCGCACCGGGGCGGGCGGCCCGTGGTTAGTGCCGCGGGCCGGGCAGGCGGCGCCGCCTGCCCCACCAACGGTCGCCCCTCTCTAACGCAAAATCTTCCCCAACCAACCGGCGGTCAGGCGCTGCTGTTCCGCCTTCGCTTTCAACTTGGCCGAATACATCGCCAGGCCGGCGGCGGCGCTCCATTCCGGATCGTTCATCGCCTCCGGCCAATTCTGAATTCCAAACGGCAGGCCATAGCGCGCCTGGCATTGGAGCACGCGCTCGGCGACGTCGCAAAGGTCCGGCAGCCGGGCCGCGGCGCCGGTAAGAAACACGCCCCCGACCAGCCCGTGGTCCATGCTCACGCGCGCCAACTCGTGGCGCACGAAGCGGAACAGCTCCTCGGCGCGCGCTTCCAGAATGCTATTGACGAACTTCAGTTGGGCGTGGCGGCGCTCGCGATTCTCGGGTGTGGGAAGCTCCACCAGCACATTTTCGGGGCAGGATTCGGACAGGGCGCAACCAAACTCCATCTTCACCACCTCGGCATCCTCGAAACTCAGGCACAGGCCCTTAGCCAGGTCGCGGGTGAAATGGTCGCCACAAACCTGCACGGTGGAGGCGAGGTACATGGCATCGCCGCGGTACACCACCAGCTCAGTCGATTCCGAACCGATGTCCACCACGGCGACGCCCTCGCGCCGCTCTTCGGGCAGGACCGCGGCGTAGCAGGCGGCCAGCGCTTCAAATACGGTCTCTTCCACCGCCAGGTGGGCCTGGTTGACCGCGCCGACCAGCGAATTGTGCTCCACCACCGAAGCGGTCAGCAGGTGAACGTTGATCTCCAGCTGCGAAGCGAGCATCTTGCGCGGGTCGCGGTGGCCCGGATGTTCGTCCACCACGAAGTCCTGCGGAAACATCTGCAGGAGCATGCGATCTTCGTGCAACTGCACGCGGGAGGCGCGGTCCACGACGCGATTCACATCGCGCTGTTCGATTTCGCGGACGTATCCCAGCTCCAGAACGCCGCGGCCATTGGCGCCCCGCATGGAGGGGCCGCCCATGCCCACCACCACTGCTTCCACCGAAACGCCGGCTTGCGCCTCGGCTTCCCGCAGCGCGGTCAGGATGGTGTCGGCCACCTCTCCCTGGTCGGCGATGTTCCCTTTCGACCAGCCGTGGGAGGCCACGGCTGCCGCGCCCAGAAAGCGCAGGCGCCCCTCTTCCAGGACTGAGACCACCAGGCGCGTTTTCGTGCTGCCGGCGTCGAGCCCTACTGCGTAGATCGGTTTGGTTGCCATAGCTGCTAATCCCTTGCGGTGATGCGGTCGTCCAACCGCAGGTCGAAAACCTTGACTTCCGGCGAATGTTTGCGAATCTCCGGATAGTGATTGAGAAAATTCCGGTAGCGCCGCGCAAAGTTGCCATCGCCCATCCGCAATTCCACGGCGCGCTGATCCATCCGGGCGACGATGCGGATATCCTCGGGATCGGCGGCGTTGACTTCGGAAATATCCCGGGCCAAGGATCCCATATCCTCCTCGACGCGCACCAGCGCGCGCACGCGCTCCTGCCGCTCGGCTTCGGTCTCGTTTTCGCGGACGCCGCTCAAGACGGGGAAGGCGAACTGCGCCTGCGGCGGCGGATCGAGCAGGACGCCGTGGGCATCGATCAGCAGGACGCCGGAACGGAAAAAGACAAACGCCACCGGCCGGCGCTCGCGCACGATCACGGCCAGGCGATCGGGCCAGATGCGCGAGACCAGGGCGTCTTCCACCCAGTCGATGGCCAGCAGCCGGCGGCGGCGCTCGGCGAGGGGGATGGAGAAGATGCTGTGCTGGAAATCCGCGGCGAAGACCCGCCGCACCTTGGAGGGCGACGCATACTGCAATCCCTGGATGACGAGTGCGTCCTTGCGGGCGCGGGAGAAGGTGAATTGCGGGCCGTCGAGGACATACTGCTGCAACCGCCGGGCCGCCATGGCGGTGGAGACGCAAACCACCCCGAGGGCGGCCAGGGAGAGCCACAGCCGCCAGCGGATGCCGCGGGATTTCCGCTTCTCGCGCGTCATGAACGCAGCCTCTCCAGCAGTTTTTCGCCGGCCTGCCAGACGTTGCCCGCCCCCAGCGTCAGCACGGCGTCGCCTTCGCGGGCCTCGGCGGCGAGCGCATCCACGCCGCACTCGACGGTGCCCACATACTCCACGCCGCGGTTTCCGAACTGCCGAATCCGCTCGACCAGGGCCTGCGCCGTGACGCCTTCGATCGGCTTCTCCGAGGCAGCGTAGATATCCATGACGAACAGGCTGTCGGCCTGGTTGAAGGCGCGCGCGAATTCGTCCATGAGGTGAAACGTCCGGGTAAAGCGATGCGGCTGAAAGAGCACATGGATGCGCGAAAACCCGCACAGCCGGGCGCCTTCGAGGGTGGCGCGGATTTCGGTGGGATGATGGCCGTAATCGTCGATCACGGTGACGCCGCGCTCCTTGCCGCGCACCTGAAACCGCCGATCCACGCCGCCGAAGGTGGCCAGCCCCTGGCGGATCAGGTCCGGACTCACTTCCAGCTCCATGGCCACCGCGACGGCGGCGGTCGCGTTGAGGACGTTGTGCCGGCCCGGGACGCCCAGGTGGAAGCGGCCGAGATCGGCGCCGCGGTAGCGCAGGGAGAAGTCGCTGGCAAACGCACCGCAGGCGATGCCGCTGGCCTCCATGTCGGCCTGGGCGGTGGTGCCGTAGGTGATGGTCCGCCTCCGGATGGCGGGCAGGATGCTCTGCACGTTGGCGTCGTCCAGACAGACGATCGCCGCTCCGTAGAACGGCACCTTGTTGACGAACTCGATGAACGCCGCGCAAATGGCCTCGAGCGACGGATAGTAGTCGAGGTGCTCGCGATCGATATTGGTCACCACCGCCAGGATGGGCGCGAGCTTCAGGAACGAGCCGTCGCTTTCGTCCGATTCGACCACCAGGAAATCGCTGCGGCCCACGCGCGCGTTGGAGCCGCCCAGGGTGCCTACGCGCCCGCCCACCACCACCGTGGGATCGAGCCCCGCGAAGTTCAGAATGGTGGCCGTCAGGGACGTGGTGGTGGTCTTGCCGTGGCTTCCCGCCACGGCGATTCCGTACTTGAGCCGCATCAGCTCGGCCAGCAGCTCGCCGCGCGGGATCACCGGGATCTGCAGCCGCCGGGCCTCCTGCACCTCGGGATTCTGGTCGTCCACGGCGGAACTCACCACCAGGGCGCGCGCGCCGGCGATGTGCGCGGCATCGTGGCCCGGGTAGATGCGGGCGCCCATGCGCTCCAGCCGCTCGGTGATGGGAGAGAGCTTCACATCGGACCCGCTGATCTGGTATCCGAGGTTGAGCAGCACCTCGGCGATGCCGCTCATGCCGATTCCGCCGATGCCCGTGAAATGAAGGTGCTGGGGACGAAAAAACATTTCCTTAATGTATTGTTTCGGCTGGCGCCCGATCTGTCAATGGAAATCGTCAGGCGAGCCGCGCTACTTCCTCCAGAATTTCCGCTGCCCGGCGCGCCGCACCGGGCCGGGCAAACTGCCGCGCCGCTTCTCCCATTCCTTCGAGGGCGCCAGGCGTCCGGGCCAGCCCGGAGACGGCGGCAAACAGCGCCTCGCCATCCATGTGCGCATCGCGGACCAGGCGTGCGGCTCCGGCGCGCTCCATGGCTTCCGCATTCCGGGTCTGATGATCGTCCGCGGCGAAGGGAAAGGGCACCAGGATCGACGGTTTCGCCGCCGCCGCCAATTCGGAAACCGCGCCCGCGCCGGACCGGCACACCACCAGGTCGGCGGCGGCAAACGCAGCCGGCATATCGGTGATGAAGGGCACAGTTTCACCCTCCAGCCCCGAGGCCGCAAAATCGTCGCGCAGCGGCTCAAATCCGGCCGGCCCGGCCTGGTGAACGATGCGCACGGGAAACCCGGCACCGCGAAACAGGGGCCAGCTCTGGCGCGCCGCCTGATTCAGCCGGCGCGACCCCTGGCTGCCGCCGGTGATCAGCACGTGGAGCGTCGGCCCGCGGGGGCGCGGCCGGATGCGAAAGAACTCCTCGCGGACGGGCAGGCCGGTAACTTCGGTCCTCCCCTTCGGAAACCAGGCCGCGGTCTCCGGAAACGAAATCAGCGCGCGCGATACCAGCCGGCCGATCGCCCGGTTGGTGAATCCCGGGACGGCATTGGGCTCCATCACCACCACCGGGACGCGCCACAGCAGCGCCGCCAGCACGGGGGGACCGGCGACATAACCGCCCATACTGAAGACGGCGGAAGCGCGGCGTACGAACCGGCCGCAGCCCAGGGTCGTGAAGGGCAGTTGCGCGAGCGTAGCCAGCTTTTGCCGGAGCCCGACCCGGTTCAGCCCGCCGATGTCGATTCTCTCCAGTTTGAACCCCTCTGCCGGCACCAGTTTCGCCTCCAGTCCCCGTTCGGTCCCCACGAAAAAAACGTCATGCCCCCGCGCGCGCAATTCCCGCGCAACGGCGAGGGCGGGGATGACGTGGCCGCCCGTGCCCCCGCCCGTCATGAGGAAGGGGCCGGGGGCCGGGGGCCGGGGGCCGGGAGCCGGGGTCCGGGGGCTGGGGGCCGGAGACCGGGGGCCAGGGGCCGGAGACCGGGGGCCGGGGGCTGGGGGCTGGGGGCCAGGGGCTGGGGGCTGGGGGCCAGGGGCCGGGGGCCGGGGGCCGGGGCCCGGTTGCTCGCTTCGCTCGTTCATTGTTTCCTCAGTAGCGCGTCGCGAAGAGCATAGAGCTGTTTGCCGAGGACGCCGGTCTGGTTGAGTAGCGGCATCAGATCCGAGGCGGACAGGTACCCTAGCCGCGATGCAATCTCGAGTTGCGTTTCCAGTTCCGCCAGGGATGATTGCGCGATGGAAACATAGTTCAGGTACTCTCTTGTCGAAGCTCGCGACTGTCCCTCGGCAATGTTCGACGGGACTGATACCGCGGCCCGCCTGATCTGCGATGTCAACCCATACACCTCCGATTTCGGAAATGTGCCGGAGACGCGATACACCGCTACCACCACATCCATCCCGCGCTGCCATACGTGCAGCTCCCGAAAATGCGTAACCTTCGCCATAAAAAAGCCAGGCCCGAAGGGCCAACCTCTCCCCGGCCCCTGGCCCCTGGCCCCCGGCCCCGCGAGCGGAGCGAGCCCGGCCCCCGTCACCCCGCATGCTCGCTCACATTCATAAGGATGCCCAGCAGCGCCAGCGTGCTCAGCAGCGAGCTTCCGCCGTAGCTGATCATGGGCAGGGGAATGCCTTTGGTGGGCATCATGCCCAGCACGACGCTCATGTTGATCAAGCCCTGCACCACCACCACCACGGTTACGCCCAGAGCCAGGTAGCGGCCGAAATCGTCGCCCCGCATGCGAACGGTGGCGCGCAGGCCGCGCCAGAAGATCACGCAGAAGCCGGCCAGCAATCCGACCGAGCCGATCAGCCCCATTTCCTCGCCGGCCACCGCGTAAATAAAGTCGGTGTGCGCTTCCGGCAGATACAGCAGCTTCTGCCGGCCGTTCATCAGGCCGAGGCCCAAGGAACCGCCGGCGCCTACGGCGATCTTGGACTGCTCCAACTGGTAGTTGGTGTCGCTGGTGACCAGGGACTTTTGGAGCCGGGCCTTAATCCGCCCTTGCGGATCGAACTTGGTAACCATTTTGAAATCGGGGTCGAAAAACTTCACCACGCGCGCCATCCGGTAGGGCGCAGCGAGGATGAACACCAGCACTCCCAGAAACGCCACGGCGGCGACGATGGCGCAGTACCGCCATTCCAGGCCGGCCACGAAGAACACGATGGCGGCCGTGCCGCCCAGCACCACGGCGGTGCCGAGATCGGCCACCACCACGCAAAAAATCAGCAACCCGACCGCCAGGGCCGCGTTGACCAGGGTGTACCGCGGATTGTTGATGGCCCGCGATCGCCAGGCGACGAAGTACGCCAGGAAGATCACCAGCGCGAGCTTCGCCAGCTCGGAAGGCTGCACGCCGAACGGCCCGCCGATCCGCAGCCAGCGGTGGTGGCGGGCATCGAGGAAATAGACGGCCCCCAGCAGCAATAGAGTGATGCCGATCGCGGTCAAGGCCACCGCGGAGTTCTGGAACTTGCGGTAATGCGTCCTCTTGAGGGTCATCATCACGGCGACGGCCACGGCGGCCCATTCCCCCTGGCGCAGGACGAAGTGCCAGCTCGAGCCGTACCGCGGGTCGAGTTGGGCCATGATCGAGGAAGCGCTGTAGAGGATCAGCAGGCCGAACGATACCATCGCCAGGACGGTGCCGAAGAGGATCCAGTCGGTCTTGAGTCGTAGTGCCATAGTTCAGTCCTTAGGTTGCAGTTGGTGAACGATCTGTTTGAAAACCTCGCCGCGATGCTCGAAGTCCCTGAACTGGTCGAAACTGGCGCAGGCCGGGGCTAGCAGCACGGTGTCGCCCGGCTTCCCGTGGGCATAGGCATAGGCGGCGGCGGCATCGAGCGTCCGGGAATCGACCAGCGGCAGGGCCCCCTGCAACTGGTCCGCGATCTTGGCCGCCGCGGCGCCGATCAGCAGCGCGGCGTGCGCCCGGGCGGCCAGCGGCTCGCGCAGAACGCCATAGTCCAGCCCCTTGTCCTTACCGCCCAGAATCACCCACAGGCGGCCGGGGAACGCCTCCAGGGCTTTGAGCGTGGCATCCACGCTGGTGGCTTTGGAATCGTTGTAGAACTCGATCCCGCTCACCTGGCGCACGAATTCGAGGCGATGCTCCACGGCCTGGAAGGTGCGCACGGCGGCGCGGATTCTCTCGCGGTCCACGCCGGCGCGCGCCGCGGCCACCGAGGCGGCCAGCACGTTCTCCACGTTGTGGCGGCCGCGTATGGGAATCTCCGCGGCGTCCATGAGCAGCTTGCTTTCGAGCACCAGTTTTTCGCCGCACAGGCTGGCGCCGGGCGATACGTTGCGCCGGCTGCTGAACCACTCGATGCCGGCCACGGTGCGGTCCGCGTACCGGACGCACACGGGGTCCTCGGCGTTCAGTACGGCGACATCCACGGTGTGCATGGTTTCAAAGAGCCGGCCCTTGGCGGCGGCGTAGTTCTCAAACGTGTGGTGGCGATCCAGGTGGTTCTGGGTGACGTTGAGGGCAAGGCCGATATGCGCCCGGAATCGATCGATGGTTTCGAGCTGGAAGCTGGAAAGTTCCAGCACGTTCCAGCCATCGTCGCGGGAGCTCGCCACCATGGCCGTGACCGGCGTGCCGATGTTTCCGCCTACCTGCACGGTCACGCCGGCCTCGCGCAGGATATGGCCGATCAGGCTGGTGGTGGTGGTCTTGCCGTTGGAGCCCGTGATGCCGATGGTCCGCCCCTTAAGGAACGGAGCGGCCAGCTCCACCTCGCCCAGGACGCGGACTCCGCGCCGGCGCGCCTCTTCGAGGGGCGGCAGGTCCGCGGGCACGTCGGGGGAGAGCACGATCAGATCGCATCCCTGAAACACTTCCGGGGTCTGCCGCGCAAAGGGAATGCGCAGGCGTTCCAGCAGGGGGCGCGCCCCGGGAAGTTCGTCGAGCGGTTTCAAATCCGTGGCGCGCACCATGGCGCCTTGACCCGCCAGCAGCTCCGCCGACGCCATGCCGGACTTCTTCATCCCGACCACCAACGCGTCGATTCCATCGAGAGTCATGCTTATCTCAGTTTCAGCGTGGTCAGCGCGAACAGCGCCAGCACGAAGCCGGCGATCCAGAAGCGCACGATGATCTTCGATTCGGTCCAGCCGAGGGCCTCGAAGTGGTGGTGCAGCGGCGCCATCTTGAAGATGCGCTTGCCATGCCGCAGCTTGAAGCTGCCTACCTGGAGGATGACGGAAACCGCCTCCCATACGAAGACCCCGCCGATGAACACCAGCAGCACTTCCTGCTTGATGAGCACGGCGACGACGGCCATGGCGCCGCCCAGCGCGAGCGACCCGACGTCGCCCATGAAGATCTCCGCGGGATGCGCGTTGTACCACAGGAATCCCAGGCTGGCGCCGGTCATCGAGCCGCAGAAGATGGTCAACTCGGAGGTGTGGGCGTTGCGCGCCAGTTGCAGGTACTCGGCCAATTGCAGGTGGCCGCCGGCGTAGGTCAGGACGGTGAGGGCCCCGGCGGCAATCACCATCAGGCCAATGGCCAGGCCGTCCAGACCGTCGGTGAGGTTCACGGCGTTGGAAGCGAACACCACCACCAGGGCCACGAAAATGCAGAAGGGCGCCACGCCGATGACGTAGGTCCAGGGATTCCGCATGAGGGATTCCAGCAGCAGCGATGGCTGGTACTGCTTGAAGAAGGGGATGTTCATGGCGGTGGAAAAGTCCCCGTAGGCGCGCATGATGAGCAGGACGGCGGCGAAGGCGAAGCCGAGCGAGAATTGATAGACCAGTTTGCGCTTGCCCGAGAGCCCCAGGTTGCGCTGCCGGGATATTTTGGCGTAATCGTCCAGGAAGCCGATCCAGCCGAAGCCGACCAGCGAGGCCACGGCGATCCATATATAGGGATGGCGCAGGTCGGCCCACAGCAGAGTGGGGATGACGATGGAGATGATGATGAGGACCCCGCCCATGGTGGGCGTGCCGGCTTTCTTCTGGTGCGATTTGGGACCTTCCTCGCGGATGAACTGCCCGATCTGAAACTGGCGCAGTTTGTGGATCAACCAGGGCCCGAGGGCGATGCACAGGAACAGCGCCGTGAGGCTGGCCAGGGCCGTGCGGAAGGTGATATACCGGAAGACGTTGAACGCCTTGACATAGCGGAAGAGCTGTTCGTACAGCAAAAAATAGAGCATTTAAGCCAGGAACCTTTCCAGCGCCTGCTCCACATGCACGCCGCGCGAGCCTTTGAACAGGATCGCATCGCCGGGGCGCCCGCTCCTCCGCGCGAACTCGCCGGCCCCGGCGGGATCCTCAAAAAAAAGCGCGGCGCTCTCCGGAAGCCCGGCACCGACCGCCGCGTCGATCATGGCGCGCGCGTGGCCGCGCACGCCGATCAATAAATCCACGCCATGCTCCGCCGCGTACCGCCCCACCTGGCGGTGCAACTCTTCGGCGGCGCGCCCCAATTCGAGCATCTCGCCCAGCACGGCGATGCGCCGGCCGGCGGGCGTGCGCAGGAGCACGTCGATCATGGCCTGCGCCGCTTCGGGATTGGAGTTGTAGCAATCGTTCCAGACGACCATGCCGCGACGCTCGCTCCGCTGGCCGCGCATCGGGCCCACGTCGAAGGTGCGGACCGGCTCGCGCAGACGCTCCGGCGGAATGCCGAAGACGCGCGCCACGGCGATGGCCGCCAGCAGATTCATCACCGCGTGGCTGCCCGCGAGCCGGGTTTCGAAATCCACGCCCGACGCCCGGAAACGGGCGCCCGCGGAGTGGTAGTCCACGGCCTCGGCACGCACGTCGGCCGATTCCGAGAAGCCGAACGTGACCGAGCGGCCGGCGTGCGCCTCGCGGAACCGCACGACGCGCGGATCGTCGGCATTCAGCACGGCCACCCCCTCCGGGGGCAACTGGTCGATCAATTCGCGCTTGGCCGCGGCCACGCCCTCGATGGAATCGAAGAACTCCACGTGCGCATAGCCGACGTTGGTCACCACGCCGATATCGGGCCGGGCCAAAGCGGCCAGCTCGCGGACCTCTCCGGGATGATTCATTCCGATTTCCAGCACGGCGGCGCGGCAGCCGTCGGGCAACCGTAAGATGGAGAGCGGCACGCCCACGTGGTTATTGAAATTCCCGGCCGTCTTTCCCACCGGCATTTCCCCTGCGAGCAGATGCGCGATGGCGTCCTTGGTAGTCGTCTTGCCGGCGCTGCCCGTGACGCCGATCACCGTGCCTCCCCATTTCGCCCGCGCCCACGCTCCCAAGGTCTGCAATGCGTGCTGGGTATCGGCGACCATCAACTCGTTGGCGAACCCGCGCGCGGACGCCCGTTCCACCACCACGGCGGAAGCGCCTTTCTCCACGGCCGCCGCGACATAATCGTGGCCGTCGTGGTTGGGGCCGCGCAAAGCGAAATAGACGTCGCCGGAATTCTGTGTTCGCGTGTCCACGCTCCACCCCGTCACTGGCGCCGGCCGAGGGACGCCAGCGGCACACATCGCGCGCGCAACTTCTTGTAAATCCAGGGTCATGGTTCACCGCGCCTTGTGATACCCGTAACCCTTCAGCACTTCGCTCGCCACCGCCCGATCGTCGAACGGGATGGTCTTGTCCTTCAATACCTGGTACGTCTCGTGGCCTTTTCCGGCGAGGATCACGATATCGCCCTCGCGCGCTTCCTGCAACGCGCGGGCAATGGCCGCGGCGCGGTCGGGCTCGACGATGTGCGGCACATCGACGCGCCGGATGCCCACCAGCGCATCGTTCATAATCGCCAGCGGGTCTTCCGACCGCGGGTTGTCGCTGGTCAGCACCACGAAGTCGCTGGCATCGGCGGCGGCCTTTCCCATCAAGGGCCGCTTGGTGCGATCGCGATCTCCGCCGCAGCCGAACAGGGTGATCACCCGCTTGGGTTTCAGGGTCCGCGCCACGGCGATGACGTTGCGCAGCGCGTCGTCGGTATGCGCGTAGTCCACCACCACGACAAACGGCTGGCCTTCATCGACGCGCTCGAAACGGCCCGGCACGGCGCGCAGATCGGCGATGCCGCGCGCCACCGTCTCCGGCGGAATGCCGTACGAAAAGCCCGCGCCGCACGCGGCCAGGATATTGTACACGTTGATTTTGCCGATCAGGGCCGACTCCACCGCAAAACGCAGCGTACCGAACTGCACGTCGAACCGCAGCCCGTTGAACCCGGACGCAATGTGCCGGGCGCGCAGGCTGGGCTCCTGGCCCAGGCCGTACCAGAGCACTTCCGTGGTGGGGTGGATTTTTATCCGGCGCGCGAATTCGTCGTCGCGATTCAGCACCGCGAACCGCGGCGGGGGAGCGCCGGCGCCCTCGAAGAGCATCTGCTTGGCGGCGAAGTAGTTGTCCATCGTGCCGTGGAAATCCAGGTGATCGCGCGTCAGGTTGGTGAAAACGGCGGTATGGAAATGAAGCCCGTAGGTACGGCCGAGCGCCAGCGCGTGGGAGGAAACTTCCAGCGTGGCGTGGGTCCCGCCGGCGCGCTCGAGTTCGGCGAACAGGCGCACCAGGTCGAGCGATTCGGGCGTAGTATTCACGGCCGGCAGCACGCGTCCCGCAAGATGGTATTCGATGGTCCCGACCAGAGCGGTGGTATGGCCGGCGGCGCGCAGGATGGAATCGACCAGATAGGAGGTGGTCGTTTTGCCGTTGGTTCCGGTGATGCCGGTGAGCGAGAGGCGCTCATCCGGCTTGCCGTAGAAGTTGCGCGCGGCCAGCGCCAGGGCGTGCCGGCCATGCTCCACCTGGATCCAGGACGCGGCCAATTCCGGCAGCGCCTCCGATTCGCTGGCCACGGCCACGGCGCCGCGCGCCAGCGCGTCCTGCGCGAAGCTGCGGCCATCGCTGCGGCTTCCCGGAAAGGCGAAGAACAGGCTTCCCGGCAGAACGCGCCGCGAATCGTAATCCAGGCCGTCCACGCGGGCGCCGGCCAGCGCCGGCGAAAGGGGCCGCTTCAGCCGGACGCCCGAGAGTATCTCGCCTAGATTCATTTGGCAAATTTGACGCGGATGCGCTCTCCCTGGTGTACCGCGGAACCGGCCGGCGGATCCTGCACGCGGGCCACCCCGCTGCCATCGGGCAGCACGGTCAAGCCCTTGGCGGCGGCCTCGGCCAGCACGGCGCGAATGGTCATGCCGCGGAAATTCGGGACCGTGGGGCCGGAGACTGGCGCAACCGGGCCAAGCAGCGCAACCGGCGGCTGCTCTTCGTCGTCGGGATCCTCTAAAATGTTGGGCTGATCGGAGCCGATATCCGCTAGCGCGAGATCGTTCAGGTTCTTCGCGGAGAGCGTTTTGGGCAGCGGCTCGTTGGGCAGGTCCCGGGGAACATCCAGAATGCGGAGCGCCTCGGCGGCCACCACGCGGAACACCGGCGCCGCCGCCGCACCGCCGAAACCCGCCGTGCCATGGGTGCCGTTCAGAGTCACTACCACTACGATAGCGGGATTGGCCATCGGCGAAAACCCCGCGAACGAGCCGTTGTAGGTATGCGTATAGTGCCGCGTGGCGTAATCGAAAATCTGCGCCGAACCCGTCTTTCCGCCGGCGGTATACCCCACCAGGCGCGCCGCCGTCCCGGTGCCGTGCAGCACTACGCCTTCCATCATTTGCCGCATGGTGATGGCCGTCTCGGCGTTGAGGACGCGAACCGGCGCATCCAGCGGCAGCGGATCGTCTCCCTTCTTCAGCACCAGCCGCGGCCGGACCAGCAGGCCGCCGTTGGCGATCACCGAGGCCGCCTGCGCCAGTTGTACGGTGGTGACGCTGACCTCCTGCCCCATCGATATGGAAGCCAGCGATGTAGTGCCCCAGTGATCGGTCGTCCGAAGCCGGCCGCGCGACTCGCCCGGCAACTGCACGCCGGTCTTCTGGGCGAAACCGAACCTCCGCACGTACCGGTCCAGGTTTTCCTTTCCGACCTGCATGCCTACCTGGATGGCGCCGATGTTGCTCGACCGCGCGAGCACCATGGCCATGGGGATGATGCCGATCCCGGCGTGGGAGTCGTGGATGACGCGCCCCGGCAGCTTCAGCACCCCGCCGTGACAATTGATCGGGCTTTCCGGCCGGAGCGTGGTGGTTTCCAGAGCGGCCGAGAGGGTAATCACCTTGAAGACCGATCCCGGTTCAAAGGGCACTCCGATGGCGTGATTTTGGCGCGCCGCCAGGTTCGCCGCGGGCTCCGGCGGCTGGTTGGGATCGTAGGTGGGGTAGCTGGCCAGCGCCAGAATCTGGCCATTGGATGGATTCATGACCACCACGCTGCCGCTCACGGCGTGATGCGCCGCCACGGCCGCGGCCAGCTCGCGCTCGGCCACGAACTGCAGCCGCTCATCGATGGTGAGCGTGATCGGCGTGCCGGCGCGCGCCTCGGTGGCGGACTGCTGGTCGATGCCGCGGCGCTTCACATCGGTCAGGAGCCGCGCCTGGCCGGCTTGCCCCCGCAAGTCGGCGTCCATGAACTTCTCAATGCCGGCATTGCCCTTCTCTTCGAAATCGACGCCGCCCAGCACATGGGCGGCCAGCATGCCCTTGGGGTAGTGGCGCTGGCTTTCGGTTCGAATATCCACCCACTCGAGGCGCAGGTCCCGCAGGAGCTGTCCCTCGACCGGTTCAATTTTGCGTTTCACCGGAAAGAAGCCGCGGTGGTGGTCGCGGGCCAGGATCATCTTGCCGTACAGGTCCACTCGGTCCATGTGCAGCACGCGCGCCAGAATGTTGGACGCGACGTCGAGGTCCGGGACCTTGAGCGGGTTGACGTAGACCGACTCGGAGGGCACGCTCATGGCGAGCGGCGCACCGTTGCGGTCCAGGATGTTGCCGCGCGGCGCGGGAATCCAAATCACCACTTCCTGGCGCGCCTTCGCCAGGTCCAGGTAATGCTGGTGATGGATCACCTGCAAGGAAACGAGTTGAAGGAAAATGGCTGCGCCCCAGAGGAGGACGATCCCGGCGAGCCAGGTCAGACGACGCTCCACCATGTGACCGCTCCGTGATCCGATTCTGTCGCTATTGGCGCTTCACCATGGCCACGGCGCCATCGGGCCGGCCAGCGAGGTGCACCAGTTGGTCGGACCGCGGGGTGGCCAGGTTCCGGCCCTGCGCCAGCCGCTCCAGCCGCGCCGGATCCTGCAACTTTGCCTCCTGGAGCTCCAGCATGCGGCTCTCGTCCATGAGCCGGCGCTCCTCGGCGCGGAGAGCCTCGATTTTGTAGCCTGCGAGCGTATTCGCGACGCTGGGCGCGAGGACGCCGGAGAGCAGGGCCAGCACCACCGCGGCTGCGCCGATCGCGGACCAGCACGCGCCGCGGGCTTGCGGGTCGGCCTCGCGCACCAGGCGCGAGTTGTCGATCTTCTTGCAGAAGAAGAAGACGTCTTCCTGGGGAAGGGCGCGCAATTGGAACGGGGCCCCATCGGGCTTGGAGATGGACAGTCCCTCCAGCCTGTCCGGACAGGCCGCCAGGCCTGCTCCACTCGTCCTTCGGAAAAATGCCGGGAGCGTCGCCATGATCTTTTCGTTTACCTCTCTAGTTCCACGCCAGCGCGCGTAGTTTGGCACTGCGCGAAGCTGGGTTCCGGGCAATTTCTTCGTCGCTCGGCCGAAGCGGGTGCTTGGTGAGAATCGCCGCACGCCCGTCCCTGCCCAGCGCCTTGAATCTCTCTTTCACTTTTCTGTCGTCGATGGACATGAAACTGATCGCCACCATGCGGCCTCCGTGCTCTAACAGTTCGGGACCGGTGGCGAGCAGACGGTCCAACTCCGCCATCTCGTCGTTGACCGCCATGCGCAGAGCCATGAACGTCTTCGTGGCCGGATGCAAATGGCCCGTCCTGGGCACGGCCCGCTCCACCACATCGGCCAGATGTAGTGTGCTCCGTAAGGGCCGTGCTCGGACGATTGCTCTGGCTACCTTCCGCGCCCTCCTTTCTTCGCCCAACTGAAAAATCAGATCGGCGAGTGCCTTTTCGGCGGTGTGATTGACAAGTTCGGCCGCGGTCGCGCCCGTGGTCTGATCCATGCGCATATCCAGCGGCCCGTCGGACAAGAACGAAAATCCACGCGCCGGCTCCATGATCTGGTAGCGGCTGATTCCCAAATCCGCCAGCAGCCCGTCCACCTTCTCCAGACGCAATTCCCGCAGCGCTTCGCCTAGTTCCCCGAACCGGCCGTGGTGAAAGTGAATCTTCGACGCAAACGCCGCCGTGTTGCGCCGGGCCAGGGCCAGCGACTCGGCATCGCGATCGCTGGCAATCACCAGTCCCGTAGTCAGCCGCTCGGCGATCAGAGCCGTGTGGCCCCCGAGGCCGGCGGTGGCATCGAGGTAGATTCCGTCCGGACGAACCGCCAGCATCGCCAGCGATTCTTGCGGCATGACGGAAAGGTGCATAAGTCATCAGTTGAGCCCCGCCGCCTCCAGTTTCGCCACGTCGTCCGCCGGCGCCTGGGAGGCCTGGTGTTTCCGCTCTTCGTAGATCTTTTCGCTGAGAACCTCAATCCGCCCGCGGTACGCGAAGAGGCGCACGGCCTGATTCTCGATTCCCAGCTCGCGCCGCAGCTCCGGCGAGAAAAGGATGCGGCCCTGGCTGTCCATTTCGGTCTCGGCCCCCAGGTCCGCCGCGTTGAAGGCTACATTGCGCGCCACTTTGGGATCGTCCCGGTACGCGTCGAAAAATTTTTCGTTTTGTCTCCAGACCGGCATGGGATATATTTGAGCAATGCGGCGGTCGAGACTGGTCACAAAAAGCTTCTTTTCCGGTAGCGCGGTGAAGAACTGCTGGAACGCCGTGGGAAGCTTGACGCGACCCTTGTCGTCCAACCGGCCCGGATACATACCCCGAGGAGGTTCGACCGTCAGCAACTGTAGGTCTTCTCCCACTTTCCCGCCAGATAATGTCTAGATTATGGCCATTTAATGGCCACAACCAATAGTGCCACGCTCCTTTTGGATTAGCAAGAGTTTTTTTCAGGATCTTACTGATAGGTACGGAGTTATTGGCATACTACGGGATCTACAATGTTTGTGTAACACACCACATATAGATGTAAGGCGAATATATAGCGAAGATGGGATGGAGGGGTAAGGTGGCGCAGGCGGTGCCGCCTGCGCCCTGAAGCTGTCTCTCAACTACTGGACGATGATTTTGCTGCCCAAGCTGTTGACCTCGGTGCCGCCACCTGCCGGAATGACCGAAACCGAGAAGGTGACGTTGTTCCCCGTGGCGGCGTCGAAGGGTATCTGGAAAGCGATCTCGTAGACTCCGATCAAGTCGGGCGCATATCGGGCCGTGTCCGCCGTCACCCCCGCACCCTGGCCGAGGTTGTTGGTAATGCCGATGACCACGGTGGCCAGCACGGCGGCATCTTTGCCCACCAGGTCGGCGCCGGGGTTATCGATGGAATTGGTGCTGATGGCAGGCGATGTCTGTCCCATACCGGTCAGATAGGCGCGGACTCGCTCCCCCAGCCGGACCGCATTGGAGGGACTCATGAACGAGCCGTCGGCGCGCACTACTACCGCGCGCACCACGCCATCGGACATGGCGGTCTGGAAGATGCCCGGGCTGACGGTCTGCACCGGCACGGTGAGGTTGGCCGTGGCGCCGTTGACGTTGACCACCACCTGCACGTTGCCGGGGGTCACGTCGCACGGCACTTGTACGCTGACCTGCTGCTGGCCGCTCACGTTGGCGACGTTGTAGATGGGCGCCTGGCTGCCGCCGAAGGAGACGCTATCGCCGGCCAGCGCGAAGGGCAGGAGCCCGAATCCGAAGCTGGAGAGATTGGCGACCACCACGCCCTGCACGCTGGGCGCGATGCCCGCGCCGACAATGGTGGCGATGCTGCATGGCGAAATGGAGCCCGCCTGGAAACTGGCGCCATTCAGGAAACTGTTTTGCGTGAGGGTGGGGCCTGGCGGCGTGACCGTGAGGTTGAAGGTTTGCGTGAAGCCGCCGGCGGTGGCCGTGACCGCGACCGCACCGGCAACCGCTCCGGCCGTGACGTTGACCGAAGCCTGTCCGAGATTATTGGTGTTGACGGCCGCGGCCGAGAGGGTCGCCGTTCCCACCGAACTGGAGGCGATGGCGAACTGCACCACCTGATTGGCAACCGGGCTGCCCCTGGTGTCGTTCACCTGCACCACCAGAGCTTGCGGGAACGGTGCGTTCCGGACGGCGCTCTGCAAATCGCCGGAGAGCTTCTGCAGAGCGCTCACGGTCACGTTCACATTGACCGAGAAGGTGAAAAAGATATTGGCATTGCTGGTCAGGGCTACCTTGACCTGCACCACGCCGGAGGCGGTACTGGCCAGCACGAGCCTGGTGGAAACCAGGCCGTTGGTATCGCTGGTGGCCGTGGTATTCGCCAGGGCGGCCGCACCGGCCGGGCTGACCGTCCATGTCACCGGCACGTTGGCAATCGCGTTGAGCCCCGCGGCATCGGTCACCTTGGCGATCAGCGGATTCGCGATGCCCTGCCCCGGATTGGTGCTCTGGTTGTTACCGCTGATCAAAGTGATCAAGCCGGGAGTCGCGGGCGCGACCGGTCCCAGGCCAAAGGGTCCGAATAGGGTGTAACCGGCGGGCCCTTGCCCCTGATCGCCGGAGGCGACACCGCCCACCAACACCGAAAAGACCCCCGAGCCGGAACCGCCAAACACGGCGGTGCAGGACGCCTGACCGCCGCCGTCGGTAAGGACCGAGCCTGGATCGGCACCCGCGCCCGTCACGCAGTTTATGGTCGCGGTTTGATCGGCTGGAACCACCAGGCGCACCGATACTCCTGCAACGCCGGCGCTGGCGACACCCTCGCCGCCGACCTTCACCTGGATCGGATTGCCGAACGCCGTCCCGGACTGGCCGGAGAGGGATGCCACTCCACTGAGGTCCACTCCGCCGACGGAGGGCGAATTCACGGTGACCTCTTTAATGGGGGATGTCGGATCGTTCAGCGCGGTCTTGGAGACGAACGTTACCGCCGGGCTCCCATTATTCGCCGCGGCCTGGATCGAGTTCTGAACATAGGGAAAAAATAGCGAGCCGAAGGGCGGCACCTGGCTCTGTTGAAACAGGGCGCTCGCCGTCCCGTCCGCCCCGGTAACGGTAGTGAGGGTACCCCCGTTGGCTTGACTTGCTCCCGTCGGGTCTTGCAGGTTGCCGAATCCAGGAAAGGCTCCCGAGGTGGTAATGGTCCATGTGATGGTGGCGTTGGCCACCGGGTTTCCGGCCGAATCGGTCGCCTTGACCACCAGCGTCTGGAGAGCAAAATTGTTCAATGGAGTGCAGCACAACTGGCCGTTGCCCGATATGATCGACAGGTTGACAACGGCCTGCGCCGACGCGGTATGGGCGCCGAGCAGGGCCACAAACAACGCCCCGAATACAGAAATCCTGGTTCTTGGCAAAACTACCTCCTGGTTCATGGAAAATGAACGCGGTTAGATTGGGATGGACGCGGTGAGATAAGTAGTGTATCACCTCTTGCGGCGATACGGGAGGGCCATTGTGGAAAAAAAAAGAGGGGAGCCGAAGCCCCCCTCTTTCGCAAAACATCAGGCTGGCGGTCTAGTGAGCCAGGACCTCAGCCTGAGGCATATTGCCTCTATCCAACTGACCCGCAAAGGGGTCGAAGAGCACCAGCGCCAGGTAATTGGCGAGCAGGTGCTGAACACCAAGGTCCGTGACCGCCCCGTAGCCATGCGCAAACTGGAAGTTGCAAACGGCGATGAGGTAGCCCTGGAACCCGGAAGTGCTGCCCAGTACGGTGAGAAGATCCGTTGCCTGAACAGTTCCGTTTTTGACGACGGGGAAGCACACCGCGCCTGCGCCAGGCTGGTCGCAACCCAGAGTGGGCGGCGGCGCCGGGCCGGCGGTAGTGGTGCCGAACCAATTCAACGTGCAGGAACCGTCCTGAGCATTCGCCGTCTTGTTGATCGGATCGTCCGAAGTGTTGGCGATGGCGATACCGGTGTCAAAGCCCGGTGAGGCGGTCACGAACGGCCAGAGCAGGACGGTCTGGCAGATGTTGATGGTGATGAACGTAAACGGCCCGTTGGTGGTGAGGGGCGTTGTGAAGCGCGGGATCAGAGCCGTGTTACGCGCGGTTGGGCCGGTGGCTGCGGTAAATGCGCCCTGCGAAGGCTCTGGTGCGTAACTGCCGCGGACGGTTCCAACTCCAGCCGCCGTGGGCGTCGGGATTTTATTCACCAGATCGGGGGTGAAGCTGATACTAATCGTGCCCGACACGCTCTCGAGGGTGTTGGCATTCGATTGAATGATCTCCCAAACGGCCGTTGCCGTGTTGGTCGTAGCGTCCCTAGCGAGTTGGACCGGACCAGCCGCGGTGACGAAAGCACCGGCGGTATCGTCGCTAACCGTCTCGCTGGTCACCAGGTTTGCCACAGTGGCGCTGCTCCCCACAGTGGCGCCGCTCAGGAGTCTCACCGGCACGAAAATCGAAACACCGGAGGGAATATTGAAGAACACGGCCTTCAATCGAGTGCCATAATCGGCCAAGCCGGCCACTCTGGCGCCGATCGGGAAGATGAACCCGGATTCCGAGTTGTTAAACACGCCGCCCGGAGTGTTTTGGATACCAATATTGTCTCCGGTGCCATCGGATAGGACGCCGAGGAATGTTCCCTCGCCGACCGCAACCGGGAGCACACGAGTCTTGAAGGCGGCGCCGTCCTGGGTCTCGGTGAACGAGATCGAAGCAGTGTTAAACCGCGATGCACCGTCGCACTGCAAGAAGGGGTTACCAAACCCTCCGGTGTCCGACACCAAGCTGGACTTAAAGATCATCGAGGGCGACGCAACGGTACCCACCAACAGCGAGGTGGACGTGACCGGGAACGCCGAGGTGTTGCTGCTGGTCAGGAACGCGCTCACCTGCGTTTGATTCGGAAGACCGGCAGCGCTCACGCGGATGTTCGTGATGCGGTACGTGTGCTGCACGCCAGCCGAACCGGCCGGCAGGATCGGGACACCGAAGAACTGGACGGTGTTGGTGCCCTGAGAACCGACTATGCCCTGAAAGACGTTGGGGCCCTGGGTGGTGGAACCGGCATTTACCGCCACTTGCGTGCCACCAGTGACCAGCGCAGTTTCCGCGCAACCCGAAAACGGGGTGGTGCAGAGAACCTGCGGACCGGCCGGCCCGAAGCCCGCTACTGTCGCTGGCAGGCTGGTTGCGCCCGGATCGTCGATGATGAGCAGTACTTCCGACGGTTGGGGCAGGGTATTGGAGGCGCTCAACAGGCGGCTAGTGATCGCGCCGCCGTTGCCCGAACCGCCGATGAACACCGTGATGTTCGTCTGGGGGATGGCTGAGCCATTCGCCAAAACCGGGCCGTTCGTGCAGGTAATTACGATATCGCCAGCCAGCTCCGTGAAACCTTCGCCGCGAAGCTGCGCGTTGGTCGCGAAGTTGCCGTTGCACTGTGGGGCAGTGCCGGATGGGCCGGTTGGAGTTCCTATCTGCGCGCTGGCCAGCCCCGCGAAAAGGGCGAGCACTGCTAGCGCAGTAATCCATCTGCGAAAATCTACCATTTCCTTCTCCTTGTCATATTGCGAAATTGAATCGGTCGAAGTTCTCTCTCAACCTGAGCCTCAATGATTCACTCTCAAACCGTTCAGTCAACCCAGGGAACTTCTCCGTGTCGGGCGGAGAACCATGCTTTCCGACGGCTACCAAGCCAGCCACCGGACCTTTTTACTGAAGTCCTACCTGCGGCACATGTTTTTTGTTGGTGTCTCTTCTGTGCCTTGCAGGGTACAAAACGCAAAATTGCAAACCGGACGCGGTAAAGATATTCATAACTGATTGCAGGGCCGGTGTCAAGAGAAATTCTTTCCCTTCAACGCGAAACCGTAAGGTCGCCTTCAAAAAAACCCACTACTGGTTCAGGCTCGCCCGATTAAACCACGTTCGAACCCTCCGCGTCAATAGTTTCACACCAAAAACTCTCATTTTTTCGTTACGCGATCATCACAGACCGGTCAGCGGGTAGGGGAAACACCAAATCCCGCCGGGAACTGTCAGGAACTATACTTTAGCGATCCATTATGGGCCAATGCGGTCCGCGGGCGCTCGCGGCCGATTCCGAGGGCCAAACCGGCCAGCCAGCCTGTGCCCAGCAGATAGGCCGCCCACAGGGCCACCAAAACGGGCCCGGAGATCAACGGCCCCTTGAACGCCGCCAGCCGCTCGACGGCGCCGCCGAAGCCGAGGGCCTGCACATCGGCCCGGTGCAGCGCGGCGAGAGCGCCATTGGCCTGGTGACGGATCATGCCGGTGTAGTACGGGATCGCCACCGCGTGGACGGTGTACAGATCGAGCAAGGCAAACAAAAACACTCCCAGGGCCGGCGTCCATCGGCGCACCGCGGCCGGCAGCAGCGCACAGATCCCGGCGGTTGCCAGGACTACTTCCGCGCCCACCACGGCGTACAGGTACCAGCCCATGGAAGTCGCCACGCCCTTACTCAGGTAGAGCAGAATCACGTTGTAAAGCTGCCCCATCCAGAAAGCCGCATACACCAGCGCCAGAGCGGCCACCGGCGGCCGCCTCAGGGCGCGCACCACGCCCAGCGCGGCCACGAGCACGACCGCATAAAACACGTGGTACATCCAGCTGCGGACCATGAGCGAACTCCATCCGCCAAAATAGAGGTGCGAGAAGAGAATCGAGTCGATGGCCTTCGCCCAGTGGATGGAGCGGGCGCGCGCCAGCATGGCCGGTACTCCCCAATCGCGCAGCATCACCGCCTCGCTCAATCCGGACAGCGTTCCGGTGGCGCGGAGGTTGTGCGCGTACCACCAGCCCGCCACCAACAGGGTCGTCGAAGCGGCGATCGCGGCGCGGAGCAGCACGCGCGCGCGTTGCTGCCGCTCGCGCCGGAAAAAATAGGCGAACAGGAGCGCCAGGGGAAGCGCCGCCGTCAGGAAATAGGCTTTGGTCAGCAAGCCGAGCCCGAGTATCAGCCCCAGGGATGCGGCCGTCGCGTAACCGAGTCCTCGTTCGAAGGTCCGCAATCCCCGCCACGTCAGAAGCGTAAACAGGACCACGGCGAGCGAGTCGTTGCCGGCGCGCGCGACATCAAGCGCCAGCCCGGGCATGACGGCGGCGATGGCGGCCGCACCCAGCGCCAGCCCGTCATCGTCCAACACCGCGCGGCCGATGGCAAAGACCAGAGGGATGATGAGCGAAGCGATCAGCACGCTAAGCCAACGCACGGCCATGATCTGTCCGGCCAGGGGCGCGTGCGCGAGGAGACGCAACACGGGCGCCATAATCCAATAGTAGAGCGGAGGCTGCAGCCCTTCGTAGGCGGTAAATTTTCCGGTGCCGTCCTGGCGGCGCCAGTCTTCCGGCATCGCTTGCAAGGAGGCCTCACGTTGGGCCCTGTCGGCGGCGGGGAGTATCCAGTACCGGTCGTGCGTCAGCGAGGGCGGCGCGAGATCGCGCATCTCCCAGGGGACCGGAGCGAGCGCGAGCGACGCCTCCACGTCGCGCGGGATGGGCGCATCCCGCGCCACCAGCGCGCCGCCCCGGTGGGCGAGAATGCGAATCACCGCGAAATGCGACCATTCGTCGTAACCCTCCCACCACGGAAGCATGGCGCAATAGAACGCCAGCCGGGCCACAAAACAGGCCCAGATCACGGCAATCCGCCACCCGGTGCGCATGGGAGCAACGATTATCGCATGGAGCTAAGAAGCTATCAGC
>JADGNR010000139.1 GCA_017883415.1 Bryobacteraceae bacterium
GCTTGATCGAGGGGAACACATGCCAACGCAGCCTGCACCGCGCCGTCTTCGGGGGGACGCTTGCGTGCTGCGGGTTGGGGTCATTTCGTGCCGGGTCAACCGCGCGGGCCTCACGCCCCGCTGCGCGCCGACGCTTGCGCAGTGTGAGGCGGAGGCTTTCAGCTTCAAATTGCAGCTTCGCGGGGTCGCGGCATGATGAAGATCTCAATCACAAATAGCGGGTTCCGGGCCGTGCGTCCGGACAGGGAAACCGGCGAAGACCAGAGTGTCGAGGTGGGCACCCACGTATCGCAGCTACGCAGCATTTGTTCCATCGACCCCGGCGTGACGCTGGCCGACATCTTCAACGCCGTGGAGCGGGATGGCGCGCTCAAGGAATTCCTCCGCCAGTATTCATGGTGCGACGTGGACGCCTTCCACTTCGAAGCGCGGACGCCGGTAACCCAGCCGCTGGATGTGCAACTGGAGTACATCGAAATCTCAAAGTACCTCGACTTTAACGACGATCACGCGGAGGAGACGGTGAAGGTCAAGGGCATCGGACCGCCGTTCGGATACGGCCAGACGCGCTACGGCATCGAGTTCACGCCGGTCAACGAACTCGCGCCTCTTGCCGTCCACCTCAATCCGGTCGCGGAAGTGCGGAAGGACGACGACACCATCGCACAGGTGCCGGCATCCTTCACCCTGCTCGATGTGCTCGGAGCGGTTTATTGGGAGATCAGTTTCAACGGCAGTCCGGTTCAGCGCGATGCCCTGACGGCTGAGCTGCTCGAAGCAGCCGAGGCAGTGAAAGCGGGTACAGCCGAGCTGGGTCCGTTGGAAGATCCCGGCAAGCAGACGATCCACTAGCACTCGCCGCCCGCCTCGTCTCGAATAGCCGCCGCTTACTCCTCCCGCAGCGCCAGAATCGGATCCACCTTCATCGCCCTCCGCGCCGGGATGTAACTGGCGAGCGAGGCCACCAGCAACAGCAGCGCGGCCACGGCGGCGAAGGTGGCCGGGTCGGTGGCGGTCACTCCGAAGAGCAGTTGGGAGAGCACACGGCTCACCGCGAAGGCGCCCACCGCTCCCAGCGCGATCCCGATCACGCTCCAAGCCATGCCCTGGCCGGCCACGGTGAATAGAACATCGGCCGGCCGCGCGCCCAGCGCCATGCGGATGCCGATTTCCTGCGTGCGCTGCGCCACCAGGTACGCCAGCACGCCGTAAATGCCGAGCGAAGCCAGCAACACCGCCAACACGGCGAAGAGGGAAAGCAGCACCATCTGCACGCGGCGCTGGAAAACTTCGGTATCGACCACTTCCTCCATGGTGCGCAGTTCCGTGACCGGCTGGTCCTGGTCCACGGCGCGGATTTCGCGGCGCACCGCCGCCGCCAGTTTCGCCGGGTCGCCCGCGGTCCGTAGGGCCAGCACGGGAGCGGCATTCGGCTCCTGCGCGGCCGCCAGGTACATTTCCGGTTTGGGAGGCGCATCGAGGCCCGCCTGCCGGACATCGCCCACCACTCCGGCCACGGTCACCCAGGGATCTTCGGAACCGAACTGGAACCGCTTGCCCAGCGGGCTCTCCGCGGGCCAGAACTTGCGCTTCATAGTCTCATTGATCAGCGCGACGTGGGGCGCGGATGCGTTGTCGCGCGGGTCCAGATAGCGGCCCGCGCGCAGGGGTACTCCCATGGTTTCCAGGTAGCCCGGCGTCACCACGCGGTAATTCGCGTTGAAGAACTGGCCGCCCGCCGGCGCCGCCCGGCCTTCGATCATGAACCCGTTCACCCAGCCCTTTTTCGCCAGGGGCAGACCCAGCGTGAAGCCGGCCGATAGCACCCCCGGCAGCGCGGTCACGCGCCGCGCCACCTCGTCATAGTAAGCCGCTCGCTTCGCGGCGTCGCCATATTTCCCGGCGGAGAGCGGCGTTTTCAAGGTGAGAATGTTCTTGGTGCGAAAGCCCGGATCGATGCCCCGCAGGTGCGAGAAAGTCTGGATCATGAGCGCCGCGCCCACCAAAAGCACAAAAGCCAGCGCCACCTCCGAGACGACCAGGGCGCGCCGCACGCCCCGCGCGCCGCGCGCCGTGCCATGCCGCGCGCCGCCCTGCTTCAATACTTCGTGGATATTCACGCGGCAGTTCTGGAGCGCGGGCGCAAGCCCGAACAGAGCGCCGGTAACGAGCGATACCAGGAGCGTAAAGCCGAGGACGCGGCCGTCTACCGCCAGGCCGGTCATGGCGGCCATGCCTCGCGGCACGAGTCTTTCCAGGAAGCCCAGGCTCCAGGTAGCCAGCGCCAGGCCGCCCACGCCGCCCGCCACCGCCAGCAGCAGGTTTTCGGTCAGCAGTTGCCGCACGATCTGCCCGCGTCCGGCGCCGATGGCGGTCCGGATGGCCACCTCGCGCCGCCGGTTCGAAGCGCGGGCCAGCAGCAGGTTGGCGATGTTGGCGCACGCGATCAGCAGCACGAACGCCACCGCGCCGGCGAGCACGGTCAACACCGGGCGCGTTTCGCCCACGAAATGCTCGCGCAGGGGCGCCACGAACGCGCCCACCCCGGCATTGGTCCGCGGATAATCGCGCGCGTTGCGCAGGGCAATCGCGTGGATCTCTTCGTTGGCCCGCTCCCGGCCCATGCCCGGCAGCAACCGCGCCGCCACCATCCAATTGTGACGGCCCCGGTTGGCAAAATCGCCCGGTCCGTGAACCGTGCCGGCCGGCGCCCACAAATCGTTATCCGCATCCGGAAACCGGAATCCGGGCGGCATCACGCCTACAATTTCGTACTTCTCTTCGTTGATATTCGCCGTCCGCCCCACCATGCCGGGATCGCCGCCAAACCGCCGCCGCCACAATCCGTCGCTCAGGATGGCTACCCGGGCCGCGCCCGGCTGGTCCTCGTCCTCGCGGAACAGGCGCCCCAGGGCGGGCCTGACGCCGAGGGTGGCGAACAGACTCCCGGTCACCAGGCCGCCTTGCACTTGAATCGGCTCGCCTCCGCCGGTCAACCGAAAAGAACTCTGCTCCGTCGCGCCCATCTGCTGGAACACGTGGTTCTGCGCCCGCCAGTCGGTGTAGTTGCCCAACGCCACCGGGCTGTCTTTCAATCCGAACATGCTGGTGTCTTCCCAGACCAGCATCAGGCGGTCCGGCTGGGGAAACGGCAGCGGCCGCAACAGCAGGGCATCTATCAAACTGAAGATCGCCGAATTCGCCCCTATACCCAGGGCCAGGGTCAGGAAGGCCACCGCCGTGAACACGGGGCTTTTCCGCAGGGTGCGCGCGGCATAACGAAGGTCCTGCACCACTTTGGTCATCGCGCCTTCATTATCTCTTGTTAAACCGGACGGAATCACCCGAAACCTGCTACGATGCGGTTGACGGGCCAGATCCCGTTCGAGCATAATGTAGTCCGTCTGGCTGTCGAAAACTAGCTGGCGTAACCCTATTTAGGCCGAAGGGGTTGCGCGGTACGCGCCACGAATGAGAAGGATCGTTGTTCCGCTGCTTCTGGTGGGTCTGTTCCAGAACGCCGCGTTTAGCGCCGCTCCCGCAAAGAGCCGGTATCGTGCGCCGGTGCGGAAGAAGTATGTCAAACCGCCGCCGCCGGTGGATCCCACCGAGGGCGACAACGTCGATGGCGACGATCTCACCGTCCGCCGGGCCGCCGTCGCGGCGCTCGGCACCACCAGGGGCAGCGTGGTCGTGGTGGATCCGACCAACGGCCGGGTGCTCACCATGGTCAACCAGCGCCTGGGGCTCAAGAGCGGTTTCACTCCCTGCTCGACCATCAAGTTGGTCACTTCGCTGGCTGCGCTGACCGAGCACGTGGTGGAGCGCGACACGACGATCCGCCTGAGCCGCTACGCCAGCTTCGACCTGACCACCGCCATCGCCCATTCGAACAACCCGTATTTCGCCACGCTGGGCAACCGGCTGGGCTTCGAGCGCGTGACGCACTACGCCCGCATGCTGGGACTGGGCGAGAAGGCGGGGCTGGACATCGCCGGCGAGCAGCCCGGCACGGTGCCGCCGGAGGCTCCCCGGTACGGCGGCGTGGGCATGATGACCAGTTTCGGAACGGGCTTCCTGATGACCCCGCTCGAACTGGCCGCGCTGCTTTCCTCCATCGCCAATGGCGGCACGCTCTACTACCTGCAATACCCGCGCACCGAGGCCGACGCCGAGCGGTTCACGCCCCGCGTCAAGCGCAATCTGGAACTGGCCCCCACGGGCATCGCCGATATCCGGGTAGGGATGCGCGGCGCGGTGGATTTCGGCACGGCGCGCCGCGCCGGCTACGATGCCACCGAGCCCATCCTCGGGAAAACCGGGACGTGCACCGACTCCAACTCCTCGAGTCACATGGGCTGGTTCGGTTCCTTCAACGACGTGGGCAAGCATCAACTGGTGGTGGTAGTGATGCTGGCGGCGATCAACAAGTCCGTGAGCGGCCCGGTGGCCGCCGGTGTGGCCGGAGCGATCTACCGCAACCTCTCCGAGCAGCGTTACTTCGCCATGGACTCCCGCATCAAGGCAAGATCGGACCTTCCCGAAATCCTCAGCACCAGCCCCTGCTGCGGGCGATAGCGGGGTAGGACGCCGAACGCAAGCGCAACGGCACAGGGTCCGCGACGTACTCTTCCGGGTTACGATACGCGGTTCGGATGCTCAGAAAGAGCCGCGGTTTCACCGCCGGGGCGATCGGCCTTGTGGGATCGCTCCTGCTCAGCACCCTGCTCACCAAGCTGGTTTACCGAATTCGTCCGAACGATCCCTCGACCTTTGCCGTGGTTGCGTTGTTTATGGCGATGGTTGCAATCGTGGCGAGCATCATTCCGGCGTGGCGCGCGACGCGTGTGGATCCGCTTCAGGTTCTGCGGGACGAATAGAGCGCCGGCAGACCCCACCTTTTTACCGGTCGGGCCCCACCCGAATTACCGATGTGCCGACGTTCACGCCGGTTTACAGGCACTTCCACGAGTCGGCGACAATGCAGCCATGGGGACTGTTGTCGGGTCGGTGTATACTTATTAAGAGTCGGGAGTCCCAAATCAAAATCCCGGCTGAGGCACAACATGTTTAGTCGATCTCTTCATGGTGCGGGCGCGGCTTTCCTCTTTGCGTCGCTTGTGTGCGCGCAAGGAGGTCCCGACGGTCACTGGGAAGGCACCTTCGCGGTGAATAATCGCGAAGTCGGGCTGTCGCTCGACTTGGCGAAGAACGTGAAATCGGAATGGACCGCCAGTATGGGCATGCCCTCCGAACGGGCGACGGGCCTTGTGGTGATGGATGTGGCGGTTAACGGCAAATCGGTGAAGTTCATCGCAGTCGAACTCCAGATGGCGAAATTCGACCTGACCTTAGGTGACGACCGGACACTGAAGGGGACGATCACGACTCCGCAGGGCCCGTCGGTGGTCGAATTCAAGCGTACAGGTCCGGCAAAGGTGGAACTGATCCCAGCCAGTCCGGCGGTGTCGAAGGAACTGGAAGGAGATTGGGAAGGTTTGCTCCAGACGCCCGGCCGTGCGTTCCGGATGATCTTCCATTTCAGGAATCAAACGGATAAGACGGTCGCGGCAACCATCGACACCCCCGACAGTGGCGCCATGGGCCTGCCGCTCAATGACGTAAAACAGACAGGCCAGAAGGTGGAGTTTGGAATCAAAATCGCTCACGGCACCTTTCAGGGAACGTTGAATCCGGAGGGTACCGAACTGGCTGGGCAGTTTACGCATGAGGAAAACAGCTTGCCGTTGACGCTGCGGAAGAAATAGCGGTTAAGACGAATAGCACTGCCTCTGCCATGGCGTAGATTCGCACCGGTAGTTCCCGCCACTTGGAAACTGGGCGCGCGACTTCACTTTGACGAGTAACGCGCATTGCTGACATGGTGCCGGTCAACTGGCATCTCCGCGCCAACGCGTCTGGAAAAATCACACGCTGGAAAGCTGAAACGGCGCCTTCGTTCTTGAAAACACTGTTCGACGCGGGCCTGGGTCTGCGCCCATGGGCGGCCTACCCTACGCCGGCGGACCCCGCCTTTTTACCGGCCGCGCCCTACCCGAATTACCGATGTGCTGCCGCCCGTTCCCGCGCCATCCTGAAATCACGGGAGGTTTTCAATGACCAACGAACTGGCCGCGCTTTCGAACGAACTGGCGGCCGCTGTCGAACGGGCCGCGCGTGCGGTGGTGGCGGTCCACGCGCGCCCGCGATTCTCATCGAGCGGGGTCTTCTGGCGCCCCGGCGTCATCGTCACCGCCGAACACACCATCAGGCGCGAGGAGGAAATCACGGTAACGCTGCCCGATGGCGCCGGCGCGCCCGCGACGCTGGCGGGCAGCGATCCGGGAACCGATATCGCCGTGCTCAAGGTGGAGGCGGCGGGCGAGGCCGTGGCGCGGGCCGCGGCAGTGCCGGTGCCCGGCCAACTGGCGCTCTCCATCGGCCGCTCGGAAGACTCGGGGGCGAACGCCACCATGGGCATCGTCAGCGCCGTGAGCGGGGCGTGGCGCACCTGGCGCGGCGGGCGCCTGGACCACTACATCCGGCTCGACCTCACGCTCTACCCCGGCTCCTCGGGCGGCGCCGTGGTCAACACTGCCGGAGAGGCCATCGGCATCGCCACCTCGGCGCTTTCGCGGATTGCGGGCCTGGCTATCCCCGGCGCCACCATCGACCGCGTGGTCGACGAAATCCTGGCGCGCGGGCGCGTCTCGCGGGGCTATCTGGGACTCGGCTTGCAACCGGTCGAGCTGCCCGATCATCACAAAGGTCTGATCGTGTTATCGCTGGAAGCGGAGGGCCCGGCGGCGAAGGCCGGCGTGCTCATCGGCGATATCGTCATGTCGCTGGCGGGCGCCGCCGTCCAGGATACCGGCGATGTACAGACCGCGCTCGAGGCGCACCCGGTGGGTGAGCGCATCGAAGCGGCGCTCCAGCGCGGCGGCGTGGCGCGCACCATCGCGATCACGGTGGGGGAACGGCCCCGCAGGAGCTGACCATGCGCGGATTCCCAGAGATGGCGGAGCGCCTGCGGCGGTCCACCGTGCAGGTGTTTTCGGACGCGCGCCGGGGCGGCGGCTCGGGCGTGGCCTGGAGCGCCGACGGCCTCATCGTCACCAACGCGCACGTGGCCCGCGGGTCCGAGGCGCAGGTCGAGTTGTGGGACGGGCGCCGCTTTGCGGGCCGCGTCGCCGCGCGCGACCCGCGCCGCGATCTGGCCGCGCTGCGCATCCCCGCCGCCGGCCTGGAGGCCGCCACGCCCGGAGACTCCAGCGCCCTCCGGCCGGGCGAGTTGGTGATGGCCATCGGCAGCCCGCTCGGGTTCGCCGGGGCGCTCTCGACCGGCGTGGTCCATTCCACTGGCGCCCTGCCCGGCATGGGACGCCAAAGCTGGATCCGCGCCGCGGTGCGGCTGGCGCCGGGGAATTCCGGCGGCCCGCTGGCCAACGCGCGCGGGTGCGTGGTGGGCATCAATACCGCCATCGTGAACGGCCTGGGCGCGGCCGTGCCGGCCAATGCCGCCGTCGAATTCTTGCGGCGCGGAGCCCCGCCCTCGCTGGGCGTCACGTTGCGGCCGGTCTCGCTCGGCCTGCTGATTCTCGAGATAGAACCCGATAGCGCCGCGGCGGCCGCGTCTCTGCGGGCGGGCGACGTCCTGCTCGGCTCGCTCGACGATCTGGGCGATGCGCTCGATTCCGGCCGCGACGTGCTGCACATCCCGTTCGTGCGCGGCGATCCGGCGCGCGTGCGCGAAGCGTGCGTCCGGCTGGCGCGGCGGGCGGAGGCGGCGTGATCCGTCTGCTGATCGCGGCCCCGTCCGCGGTCGTGCGCGCCGGCTTGGAAGCACTGGCCGCTTCCCATCCCGCCATCGATCTGGTGGGCTCCTTTGCGGACCTCTCCGCCGCGGAGCCCTTGCGGCCGGACGTGGTGCTCGCCGCCCTACCACTGGAAGATCTCGCGCCGCCCGTGGATGGCCGCGCGCCGCCGCTGGTGCTGCTCTCGGGCGAAGCGCAGCCGGCGTGGACCCAGGAAGCGTTCGCTCTCGGCGTGCGCGCCCTGTTGCCGCGCGACGCTTCGGCCGCCGAAATCCTGGCTGCCGTGGAAGCGGCCTCGAGCGGACTGGCCGTCTGCGATCCGCGCGAGCTCGAGGCGCTGCTTGCCTGCGCCGCGCCGGTGCAGGCCGCCGGCGATCGGTCCGTCGTGACGGCGCGCGAGCTCGACGTGCTGCGCATGATGGCCGAAGGCGCAGCCAACAAGACCATCGCCTGGAAACTGGGCATCTCCGAGCACACGGTGAAATTTCACGTGGCCTCCATCCTGGGCAAGCTCCACGCCGCGAGCCGCACTGAAGCGGTGACCATCGGCATCCGCAAAGGCCTGATCCTGCTGTAAGCAAGCGATTTTCGAAACGGCGGGCCCCGCTCGGGACGTCTCACATGCATGCGGCAAGAAGGCAGTTCATCCATGCTGACGCGGCGCGGCGCGTTGCTGCTCGCCGGCGCCGGCATGGCCTCCTGGGGGCGGCTATTCGCATCCGGGCCGGAATTCTGGAACAAAAAGGCTCCGTCGGAGTGGACCCCGGAAGAAATCGACAAGCTGCTCAGCAAGTCGCCCTGGGCCAAGGAAGTGACCGCCCAGTATGCCCCCGGCGAAGGGGGAGACCGGCAGTCCGGTGGAGGCTATCCGGGCGGGCGCGGGGGTGGCGGCGGAGGGTATCCCGGCGGAGGCGGCGGAGGCGGCGGGTACCCCGGCGGGATCGGCTTTCCGCGCGGCCGCGGCGGAATGGGCGGCGGCAGGGGAGGCAGCGGGCGGGGCGGCACTACGTCCTCGTACAAAGGCACGGTTCGATGGGAAAGCGCCCGGCCGATTCTGGATGCGCAGAAGACCCCGCTGGCGGAGGTCTTCGCCAACCATTACGTGATCAGCGTGAGCAGCATCCCCCTCATGCAGGGGCGGCGCAGCTCGCAGGATGACGATGAGGAATCGTCCAAACCTTCCACGGACCGGATGGACGAGCTGAAGCAGTCCACGATTCTCCAACCGAAGGGCAAGGAGCTGGCGCAGGCGGGAGTGGTCCAGCGGGAGGTCAGTTCGGGTACGATCCTGCTATTCGGCTTTTCCAGGGAAGCCATCGAGTTGAGCGCCGCGGACAAGGAAGTGGACTTCAGCACGCGCCTCGGCCGGCTGGTGGTGAAGGCGAAATTCGATCCCAAAGAGATGCGGTACCACGGCCAACTGGCGCTGTAGACTTACGATTCTTCCCGCGCCGCCGGCCCCATCACGCGCGCGATGGCGTGCGCCAGTTGCTTCCATTTCGATTCCTCGCGGGCGAGTTGTTTCCTGCCCGCGGGCGTGAGCCGGTAATACTTGAACTGGCGGTTGCCGTCCCGCGCGGTTTCCCACCGCGCGGCCACCCACTGCCTGCGCTCCAGGCGGTGCAGGGCCGGGTACAGCGACCCGTGCTCCACCTGCAACACGTCGTTGGTGGTGCGCTGGATATGCCGCGCGATTTCGTGGCCGTGAGCGGGCCCCAGCAGCAGGGTGCGGAGAATGAGCATGTCCAGCGTGCCCTGGAGCAGCTCGACGCGTCCTGGCGGCGGTTCCGGCATGGCGTTGGTAGATATTCTACCGTAGGAGACACTCGGCCACTACGGCCCGTTGCGGCGCCCGCGCGTCGGCGGCGGCAGGTAGGTGACGCCGGTCTCGTCGGCGCGCGCCGGCTCGCGGGCGTATCGGCCGTATGCCGGCATGGGGAATCGATCGGCGAGCGCCTGCAATGGGCCGGCGGCATCGCGCAGGGGAATCCCGTGCCCGGCGGCGATGAGCGTGGGCCGTAGAGCCGCCAGCAGCTGCACGCTGCGCCGCGCCCGCTCCCAGTCGGTGGTGGCCGGCACGGGCGGACGGCACACCTGCGGGCGTTTGGTCACGGTGCCCACGAAGCTGTCGAGGTTCATCGTGGTCACGGCATCGCCGGCCAGCAGCACGCCGTCGCCGCGGCGAAAAAACGCCACGTGCCCAGGCGTATGGCCGGGCGTATCGAGACACTCCCAGTCCTCCAGGCCCGGCGCGGCATGGTGCGCTTCGAGCGCGGCCACCCGCTCGCCCAGGTTCACCGTGCTCGACGGAAACAGGCGGCTCAGCCCGGAGAAGAATCCGGGCGCCGTGGGATCGAGCGGCGGATACCGCGACCGCCCGGTGAGGTACGGCAGTTCGAGCGCAGGCGCGTAGATCCGTACGCCCCACAGGTCCGCCAGAGGTGCGGCGGAACCGGCGTGGTCGAAATGGCCATGCGTGAGCACGATGGCCCGCGGCTTCGCGTGGCTGCCGAAGCGCGCCTCCGCCGCGTGTTTGATCTTGCGCGCACGGCCCGGCGTTCCCGCGTCCAGCAGCACCCAGGACGCGGCGTTCCCGACCAGATACGCATTGGAGATGATCCCGGGGACGAGGGCCACGTCGCGCACGATTTCCCGCATGCTCCCTAGTGTCCTGTCCGCGCCAGGAATTGACAACCCCCCTAATCCAAGTGGGGGGCGGGCTATACAGCCCGCGCGCCCGGTTGCGAGCGGGCTCAGCCGGCTGGCCGGCTGCCGATTCAATAGCTCAGCGTGCCGGTCCGCGGCTCTTCTTCCGGATTTGGCAGGTACAGCGTCTTGCAGTGTTCGCAGCGGTAGATTTCAACGTCGGCGCCGAACTTGCGCTTCACTTCGTCGCCGAAGAAGTACCAGCGCTTCAAATGGCCCGCGCAGAGCTTGCCCTTCTCGTCCTTTTCGTTGCACGCCCGCATGCGCGGGGTGCGCCGCTTGACCTTGGCGCCGTCACTGAGGGTGTCCACCAGTTCGGCGACCGGCACGGGCTTATCGGAAACGGCGTATTTCGGGTTGGCCATATCGAGAACGACGAGTATATCAGTTGGCGTTACCGGCGATTCTCACCGGATCGCCACGGTCACCCGCGATGTGCGCCAAGTCGGGCAAGACGCGGCTGGGCGGCCGGTACCGCTGGAGCGCGGCCTGCAGTTGCGGCATGGATACGGGCTTGGCGACATAGTCGTCCATGCCCGCTTCCAGACAGCGGGCACGGTCTTCGGGCATGGCGTTGGCGGTCATGGCCACGATGGGGAGTCGGCGCACCTGTTCGTTGGCGCTCGCCCGGATCGCCCGGGTGGCTTCGAAGCCGTCCATCTCGGGCATCTGGCAGTCCATAATCACGACATCGTACGGGCGCGCAAGACACTGTTCCACGGCCTCTCTGCCATTGGATGCCACCGTGACCGCGCAGCCGAGTTTTTCGAGGAAGCGCAGGGCGACTAGTTGATTGATGGGGTGGTCTTCGGCCAGCAGTACCCGCATCTGGAGGGGAGCGGGCGGAGCCTGGGCGGCCTCCTTGCGGCTTGCGGGGGGAAGTGCGCGCGGCGCCGGCGAGCCGGGATCGGGCGCAAACGGCGCCGTGAAGCTGAACACGGAGCCCCGCCCAGGCTCGCTTTCCACGGCGATGCTTCCGCCCATGCGCTCCACCATTCGCTTGGAAATCGACAGTCCCAGCCCCGTCCCGCCGAAGCGGCGGCTCGTGGAGGAGTCGGCCTGCGTGAACGGCTGGAAAAGCCGCGGCAGGACATCGGCGGGAATGCCGGGTCCGGTATCCTTCACCGTCACCCGGACCAGGATGGAAGGAGCGGACGATTCCAGGCGCGCCACCGACACGGCGATCCCGCCCTCGGTCGTAAACTTGACGGCATTGCCGATCAGGTTCATCAACACGCGGCGCAGGCAACCGGAGTCGCCCAGCAAGGATGGGGGGATGCGCTCGTCCACCGAAACGGAAAAAGACAGCCCCGCCTTCCGGGCCTTGGCGCCGAGCAGATCGGTAACCAGCCCGATCTGGCTTCGGATCTCGAACCGGTCTTCATGCAATTCCAGGCCGCACGCCTCGATTTTCGAGAAATCCAGAACGTCGTCGAGTAGAATGAGGAGCCCGCGCGCGGAATCGTCCGCCAGCGTGAGGTAGCCGCGCTGCTCCGGGGTGAGTGAGGTGGCCAGGAGCAGTTCGTTCATGCCCAGCACGCCGTTCATGGGCGTGCGCAGCTCATGGCTGACGTTGGCCAGAAATTCGCCTTTCGCCTGCACGGCATCTTCGGCGCGCTGGATGGCAGCGGTCAGCGTGCGATGTTGCATCCGCCACTTCCTGGCCCACCACCAGGTCACGACGATGGCGCCAAGAAGAAGGACGCACTCCAGCCGGTTGGCCCTCGACACGCTGGCGTCATTCTCCTGGTCTGCCTGCTGCAGTTGGCGCAGGTTCGTCTCCGAGAGCGCGTCGGCGCCCGCCTTCATTCGGTCGGCCCACATGTCCATGCCGTCGAGAAGCCGGCGGGCGCCCGCGGCATCGTGAGCGGTCCCGTTCGTGAGGTAGAGGAAGGGCTGTTTCCACTCCTCCACCGCGCGGCGCACCTGATCGAGCGAGGCGTGCTCGCCGGCGGTCTCGAAGAACTTCTCGATGGAGCCAGCGGCCCGCTCGAAGCGCGGGAACATCGCTTCGTGCGCCGTGCGGACGTCGGCCGGCGTGTCCGCGCGCCGGTCCACATACGTCAAGCGCAGTTCCCGTTCCGCGCCCGACATCTCCGCGATCACCGCGCGGATTTCACCGGCCAAATGCAGGGTTCGAGCCGAGTCCGCGGCAAAATCCTGTGCCCGGGCTACGCGGTAGAGATACACAATGTTGTACCCCAACAGCACGGCGAACATCAGCAGGAGTGCCACGAACCCCGCCAGCAGCTTCTGTTGCACAGTCATGGTCAGACAGCTAATCGGCTTTCCATTGGAAAACTTGAGGGGGGTGGCCGGCGGCTTTGACCCGGTCCGGGGTGCGCTGGGCGTGGCCGGGGGCTTGGGCCGGTCCGGGGTGGG